>CASBRD010000122.1 GCA_949128025.1 Oscillatoriales cyanobacterium PMM_0008
AAGATTTGGATACAACATGATGGTACAGAGATTGGGATTGCTGATGAGTTGGTGAAGTTGGGAGTGCCAAAGTCAGATATTGTTTTGGCTTTTCACGAGCCTTTGGTAAGACAATATACAGGGTTTGCAGTGGGTTAGGTTGAAATTTTGATAATTATAGCTAGGGGTTAGGGGCTCTCTTGCTAGGAACTAGGGTCAGAAGGGTTTAGAATCAATGGTTTGGTGGAATTCAGAATGTCCTAACCGACGAAAGCGGTTGCTATAACTGATTCCAAATCCGCAACGATTACCCCCGTTATGTCTCTAGGCTGTAGAGACGTTTCATGAAACGTCTCTACAATGTTTAGGCCAAAAATTCTCATGGGGTAACCAACCCGGATTTGGTATGATTGCAAAAACTGAGCAGAAATTGGAAACCCCCAAATAAGTGGAAAAATCCTGATTTCTTTGGGGGTTAATTAAGGGTTTCTGGGAGTTCAGTTTATTTACGCCCACCTACTTACCGACTTTTTCCAAGTGCGATCGCCATCGATCCCGATACCACCAAAATCGCCCCAAACACTGCCAAAAGTGTGAGGCGTTCCGGTGCAACCAAAGTAGGTAGAAAAAACGACACGCCCCACATTCCCACCAAAGTTACAAGGGGTGCTAAAGCCAAAACTGCACTTACTTTTGATGCTTCCCAGTGTTCCAAAGACTCAGCAAAAGCACCATAAGCGAATACAGTATTCAAAGCACAAAAAAGCAGCATTCCCAAATGTAAGGGATTGAGAGTCAATAACTGTTGGGGTGTAGCAGCAGGACTAAACAATAATGCACAACTGCCATAAATCAACAGCATGATATTTGCAGAAGATAATTTTTGCAGCAATTGCTTTTGAGCCAAAGCATAAATAGCCCACGTCACTCCTGCCACTAAGACCATACCACTACCCAAGAGATATTTTGTTGGTTCTGTGATGAAAGATCGTAATTGTTCGTTGAAGAAAAGAACAAATCCTAAAGTCAAAATACCTAAGCCTATCCATTGGCGTAGGGTGTAACGTTCCTTGAAAAGAAATACGCCTCCTAAACCCATTGAAACGGGAGCAAGCTGAATTAAAACTTCGGCGTGAGATGGCGAAGTGTATGCCAATCCTTGCAGGAATAGCAAGTAGTTAATCGCTAAATAGACAATGGCAATACCTAGCAATTTTAGGGGGAGCGATCGCAGTTTTTCTACTGGTGGTAATTGTTGCCTTCCTGCTAAATACAAACCGAGCAAAACAAAAGCCACCAAAAAGCGAAACCAAGTGACAGTGTAGACATCGAGCGCTTGCAGGGTCACCACCAGCGCAATAGGTAGAATTCCCCAGAGGAAAACAGTTAGAAGAGATAGCGCTAATCCTAAACGCCATCTACCAGAACTTTGATGAAGTTGCATTATGGTATTTTAGATTTTAGATTTTAGATTTTAGATTTTGGATTGATTGCTAATCCCAATCTAAATAAAATTGAGCAAACCGCTAATTATTGTTGTTGCGATCGACGGATAATTTCGCGATACTCCATTACTGCATCATATTGTTCAGATGGTTTGACATAACTCGCCAACAGAGAAAAGTCTAAATTAGGTAGCAAGCTGCTGCGATCGATCGCTTCATATTCTTGTTCTCGCAAGGCGTAGAGAGAAAACTTATTTTTTTTCCAAAACCAAACCTCTTGCACACCTAACCCTTTATAAATCTCTAACTTGTCCACATTACCGCTGGTAATAACCACTTCAATAGCAATGTCAGGAAATTCTTTTTCCTGCCCAATACAATAGCACTCATCTGGTTCTAATCCTCGTAGTTTAGCTTCTTTTCTAAATGTGGCAGAACCAATGCCGATAAACCGGGTGCGTGTCTCTTGGAAGTTAGCTTCCATCAACATTGCAATAGTTTTCTTGATTTTTTCATGTTCCGGCGATGTTGCCATAATCTCCAAAGTTCCTTCTAGATAACTCAGCCGCAAATTGGGGAAATCATCACCCAGAGTAGACAGCAAAGCTTCATATTGCTGCCAGCTGACACCATATAAAACTACCCGCTGTTCGGCTATTAATTCGATGATTGGTTGTTCTAGAATAATGTTTGAAGTCATGAGCAATTTTCCTTCGTGGTTTTCGCGTCTATGTGCTAAGGCGCAGGCTTCGCCAACGTGGTTCAATTTTCCAATATTTCCAAAAGTTCTGCTTCCGATAATCGGGTGATTGCTAACTCTTCAGCTTTTTGTAGTTTGGAACCAGCTTCTTCACCAACAACTAAGTAATCGGTTTTGGAACTGACTGAATTTGTTACTTTCCCACCAGCGTTTTGAATTATTTCTTTCGCTTCATCTCGCTTCAAGGTTGGCAAAGTTCCGGTAATTACAAAAGTTTTGCCGCTAACTTTCCCCCCCGTAGACGGGGGGGATGAAAGGGGGGGTTCTTGACTAGCAAGTTGCAAACCAGCAGTTTCTAGTCGTTGAATTAAAGTTTGATTGGCGGGAACTCGGAACCACTGATATACAGACTGAGCAATTTCTGGCCCGATGCCATAAACTCCTTCAATAGATGCTGCCGACGCTTGAGCCAATTGTTCAACTGTGGTAAATTTTTGTGTTAAAGTTTGGGCGTTGACGCTGCCAACGTGGCGAATTCCCAAACCGTAGAGTACTCTAGACCAAGGTTGGGTTTTCGATCGCGCGATCGCATTCACAAGTTTATCAGCTAACTTCTTCCCCATCCTTTCCCAGGACATCATCTTTTCTGTCGTTAAATCGTACAAATCCGCAACAGATTGCACTACAGCTTTATCCACCATCTGCTGCACCAGTTTTTCCCCCAAACCGTTAATATCCAGCGCATCCCGACTTGCCCAGTGAACTAACGCTCCTTTTAGTATGGCTGAGCAAGAAGCATTTACGCAGCGCGTCACCGCCTCACTTTGCAACTTTACCACTGGCTGATTGCAGACGGGGCAACAAGTGGGCATTTCAAAGGGTTTTGTACCGGATGGGCGAAGTTCGGGGAGTACGCGCAGGACTTCCGGGATAATTTCGCCAGCTTTGTGAATAATTACGGTATCGCCAACGCGGATATCGAGCGATCGCACATAATCGATATTGTGCAGGGTAGCCCGCGAAACCGTCGTGAGCGCCAACTGCACCGGCGTAAGTTCTGCCAGTGGCGTCAGCGCCCCCGTCCGTCCCACATTAACACTGATGGCTTCCACGCGAGTCGGCGCTTCCTCGGCGGCGTATTTCAGCGCCACTGCCCAACGGGGGAACTTTTGGGTAAAACCTAGCTGTTCCTGAAGTTCCAGCGAATTCAGCTTTACCACGACGCCATCCGTCATGTAAGGCAAATTCAGCCGTTCAGTATCCCAATATTCGTAATATTCCCGAACTTCTTGCAAAGAACGACAGAGTTTTCGATTGGGATTCACACGGAAACCCATTTTTTGCAGCAATTCTAACGAATCCCACTGAGTTTGAGCGACATCGACATCATCCCTACCGGGAATATGCAAAGTGTAAGCAAAGAAATCTAGCCGTCGCTTTGCCACAATGCGAGAATCTAATTGCCGCAATGTGCCAGCTGCTGCATTGCGGGGATTGGCAAATAATTGCTCGCCAGCTTGTTCTCGTTCTCGATTGATTTGTGCAAACACATCTAAAGCTAAAAACGCTTCTCCGCGCACTTCCACGCGGGGAGGAGGATTTTCCAAGTTCAGTCGCAGGGGGATTGAACGAATTGTCCGCACATTCTGGGTAATCTCTTCCCCGGTAACGCCATCGCCTCTAGTTGCACCCCTCAGCAGTACGCCATTTTCGTAGGTTATCGCTAAAGCAGAACCGTCGATTTTCAGTTCAGAGACGTATTCAAAAGAATCGATGTTCGGTTTTAGCCTGCGCCAACGCTCTTGCCAAGTTGCAAATTCATCTGTATTGAAAGCATTTTCCAGGCTGTAGAGCGGAATATTATGTTTTACCGAGGAAAATTGGGTTGCAGGGCGTTCTCCCACGCGCTGAGTCAGGCTATCTGGCGATATCAGATACGGATATTGGGTTTCTAGTTCTTGAAGTTCCCGGTAGAGGCGATCGTAAACTGTGTCCTCCATAATTGGATTATCGAGGACATAGTAGGCATAGCTTGCTTCCTGGAGCTTTTGCCTCAATTGCTGAACTCGCTGCTGGACTTCCGGCGTTACCTGTACCACGGAATCTGTCTCCACCAAAAAATCAAACGAAGCTGAGAATTCTATTTTAACCTACTCAGAAATTTACTTAACAATTAGCTAAAACTGCTACATGACTGACTGCTGCCGATATAGTTACAGGTAGTTTATATCCTCCACCGTGACAGGATAGAACAGGACAAGATACTCTTTTAGCTAACTCTAGTACATATTCGGTTAATAATTTAAAGTCTCGATTCGTCCAATCTGTGATTCCTTTACCGCAATCATCTTTATGAGAATCGTAACCTGAAAATATCAATATTAAATCTGGATTCCAGGGTAGTTGTTCCAGAGCTAATTGAAATCTAGGCAGACTTTCCTTACCTCTATAAAATTTTCCATCTAAGTTAATTTTATCAAATAAATCATCTTTAAATCTTTGAGATAGGATGGGAATATTGCAGTGTCCAGCTTCTTCTCCTTGCGTTGTCGTACCTGCTTTGAGGTCAGATGCTTTAGCCATATATAAATCTGCGACACTATGGATACTTATGCAGTAAACACTCGGATCGTGGCTAAAGATTGACTGAGTTCCATCTCCATGATGAATATCCCAATCTACAATTAGTATTTTATGAAAACCTTGAGACTGAGCATACCGGGCGGCAGCGGCTAGAGGATTGAGCAAACAATATCCGTGTCCCCAATCTTTATGGGCGTGATGACCGACTAAACTGAAGCAGTAGGCGCGTTCTAAAACGCCTCTTTTCATATGGTCTATGGCTTCGAGCATTCCTCCTAAACCATATAAATAACCTGGTAGGCAGTATTCTAGATTTCGGCATTCAATACTTAATTTGGGTCTGTTCTTTAAAGGCTTATCCAATGCCATTAGAGCTAACTGGATGAGATACCTATCTGCGTGTACTCGGAGATATTCGGCGTATTCTACATTTCTGACGGGAAGAGTTGGATAATCAGCCAGGGCTTTCTCAAGTTCCTGCCTGACTTTGCTGTAATGTGGTAAAGAGTGTCCGACGAACGAAATCTGACTACTGGGTTTGGATGTATAGCAGGTATGAGGGTGTAAGTAGGTAGCAAATTTTGTCATAATTTCAAGACATTTCCACGGTTTTTAAGTACGGGCGCATATCAAGCCATGTTAATACTAATTTGAAAAATAATTGCATAAATGACTACCTAAGAAAAAAATCTATGGCAAAAATTTAAAATCTGCGATCGAAAATCTGCTAGAGTTGTTGGAGTGCTTGAGGATGGAAAGATGAGAGTCTGGCTTGCCAGTTTCCTACTTTTGTTTGCGTTGGCACAACTTTTCGAGTGGATGAAACACTTAGCGCTGCCATTGCCTGTGTTTATTGTGGGTGGGGTGTTTCTGGCTCTAGCATCTAACTACGATAAGCGATCGGGCTGGCCTTTCCGTGGTAAAATGTCTGAATTCCAGGCTAGCCAAAACCATATACCGACTGCGATCGATTCCACCGACGCACCCCAAGCTCAACCTGTTTCCACTATTTGGCGACCAGAAGATAGATGAACATCGGCATAATAATTCCAAAAGACCTTCCCCGCAAGGGGACGGAAACTTGAGGAATCCGGTGACATATCAAGTTTAATTTGTTAACGGGGAACGAGCAACTAGAAGTTAGCGAAGATATCTATGCCAAGGTTTTGGAAAAGTCGAGGCCCGATCGCACTTTTTATATCTGTTTCACGGCTATTCCCTCGGTTGTCAAAAAGAGGCTGAATGCGCTGTATAATTCAATTTAGCGCCCCTTATAAATTCCGTTAGAATTTAGCAGCGGGGAGAAAAGATTAAGAACCTATGCCTTACAGTAATTTCACTCTCAGCAAAGCTGTAGAAGATTTCCATCTCACAATCGTTGAAGGGGGTCGCTTCCTGCCAGAAATTCCCTCGGTCACTCCTACTCCTTTGCTTCAGGATATTCTTAAGGAAACGATTCCCTGGGCGATCGCGGTGAGTAGCGAGAAAGCCCGTTCTGAAGGTATCATCAATCCTGTGTTACTAGAGGTAAAACGCCAACTCAAAGGACAGATTAGCGTTTTCTCTGGCGAGGAATTCAATGTGGAACCGGAGGCTGAACTCACAGGCTATGTTGACTTTCTTCTTAGTCGTTCCCCAGAGCAGCTATTTATCAAAGCCCCTGCGGTTATTGTGGTGGAAGCCAAGAAGGAAGATCTTAAACCTGCTCTAGGGCAATGCCTCGCGGAAATGGTGGCAGCTCAACGCTTTAACCAACAAAAGCAACAGCCTATCTCGACGATTTACGGAACGGTGAGTAGTGGCACGGTTTGGCGGTTTCTTAAGCTGGAAGGGCAATGCGCGTCCATTGACCTTACAGATTACCCTCTCCCTCCGGTTGAGCAAATCTTGGGCTTTCTCGTTTGGATGGTACAGTCGGGCCGATCGTAAAATAATTGCAAATTTCAGATTTCAGATTTCAGATTTGTTTGGCCCACAAGGGGCGTTTAGAAAACGGGAGAGTGGCTCAAGAGAGTAGGAAATCCCTAAGTTAGCACTCGCGCAACATTGAGCGGCTGCGTTGCGGTTCCCAGCACTTCGTAGATGTCTTGCGCTTGTTGTTTGCCTCTCGGAACGACGCGATCGATCCACCGCAGATCGAATAATTCTGGTTGATTTAATTGAGCGATCGATGCTTCGCTAGTGATAATACCACAATTGTAATGTTTTGTCAATTCTTCCAACCGCGCCGCTGTATTTACCACATCTCCTATTACGGTCGAATCTAGACGCGAATCTGCACCCAACGCACCAATCACAGCCTTTCCGGAGTGAATGCCGATCGTCCGGTCACCGAAGGTAGATGCACCCGCTTCCTGTTTGACAGACCGCCATGCTGTATCGCATTATACTTTGCTTTGGCTGTCAAAAATTTTTTACAAATCCCAATAGTGGGAAATTAATATAATTAAAACACAAACTTGCTACAGTCACAATCATACTTCTGATATATCCGCTGCTTCATACCAACGACAGTGAGAACCGTAAATATACTGAGCTAGGTTTGCTGTGTATGATTGACTGCCGAAGATTTACTTATAGCGGTTTTCAGCTTTGTAGGTTGGGTTGAGGCACGAAACTAGGGCAAATGCGTTGGGTTTGGCTCGCGCTCAACCCAACCTACAAAGAAATGGCGAAGGTATTGTTTAAAAAACCGGGTTTCTCTTGTCCCTCACTGACCTGAAAAGGACTGTAAGTGTCTTTGAATTACCCTACAGATGTAGTGGGTGAGGCAAGGGGATGCGTAAGTCTTATAGAATAGATTTTTGATCTAGCGTAGGACTTGTTATGGCACAGGCGCTTGCTTCCATCACTACCACTGATTTAGCTACCTTGGCGATCGATCGCATCACCCGTGCTGGTTGTGAGTATGGGGATGTGCGCTTTTGCACCTACCGTACTCACAACCTCACCGCACGCGATCGCTCTTTAGGAAACCTTTCAGACAATATTAGTTCTGGTTTTGGGGTGCGCGTCTTGCTGGATGGCGCTTGGGGTTTCGCCGCCAGTCACAACCAAACGCCAGCGGAAGTAGAAAGAATTGTCGATTTGGCGATCGAAATCGCTAAAGCGAGTCGCCTCAGCCAACAAACAAAGGTACAATTAGCACCTGTTCAAGCTTACCGCGATACCTACATTACTCCGATCGCAATTGACCCTTTCACAGTACCCATTACCGAGAAAGCAGAACTGCTGCTAAAAATCAACGACCAGTTGCTTCAATATAGCGACAAAGGCATTAAAAAAGCGTATTCTTTTCTGCGATTCACCCGTGAAGACAAAACCTTTGCATCTACAGAAGGTTCTTTAATTCAACAAACAATTTACCGCAGCTATCCGGGATTTGGCTGCACTGCTGTCGCCAACGGCGATGCACAAAGTCGCAATTACGAACGTCCTCCCCTCAATAAAGGTTACGAATATATTGATACCCAAGATTTGCTAAGCCAAGTAAATCGGGTTGCAGAAGAAGCGATCGAAAAAGTCCACGCGCCAAAAAGTCCTTCTGGTATTCGTACCACGCTTATTCTCAAACCAACAAATGTGTGGTTAACCATCCACGAATCTGTCGGACATCCTACCGAACTCGATCGCGTTTATGGCTACGAATCTAACTTTGCCGGAACCAGTTTTGCCACTACCGATAAATTGGGCAAACTCCAGTATGCTGCACCTTGGGTGAATTTTAAATGCGATCGGACCCAACCAGGAGGACGCAGCACAATAGCCTACGATGATGAAGGCGTTCCCGCGCAAGATTGGTACGTCGTCAAAGATGGCATCTTAGTAGATTATCTCACCGATCGCGAAACAGCTTATCGCCTCGGTCGTCCCAGCAGCAACGGTTGCGCCTACGCCGATAGTTGGTCTAGCGTACCGATGGTGCGGATTCCCAATTTAGGATTACAACCGGGTCCTGATGGTGGTAAACATACTGCTACTTTGGAACAGATGATTGCGGATACCGAAGAAGGGATTTTAATTGACGGTATTGGCAGTTTTTCGATCGACCAACAAAGACGCAATTTCCAATTCGGCGGCGATGCCTTTTGGAAAGTGGAAAAAGGCAAAGTAGTGGGAATGTTAAAAGATGTGACTTACCACTCCATGACTACTGATTTTTGGAATAGCGTTGATGCGATCGGCCCCGCTTCCGAGCGTCAACAATGCGGTACAAATATGTGTGGGAAAGGTGAGCCAATGCAGGTAGCGCAGATGACTCATGCTTCCGTACCAGTGCGAGTCCGAAATATTCATATTGGAGGAGCATCATAAATTGACACAGTTACCCCCATAATTGGGGGCAGTCAGTTATTTTTATTCACCACCAACAGCGGAGAAATTTAAAATGGTTCAAACGTTCCAAGCAAAAAATATTACCATCCGCGACTTGATAGACAAATTTAGTCTTCAGTTTGTAGAAGACCTGCAATTTTTTCGAGAGTGGCAAGAGAATTTACCCGACCTCACAGACTTGGAAAAACAACTATTAGATAAAGTCAAAGCAGGCTACATTAACCTAGTAAACTATCCACCAGTTCTCGAAAATGTAGTGAAGATGTCAATGCTAGACCCGATTTTATTTATCGGTGACTTTTATCTAGCTCCCTTCCACGTCAAAGCAGAACAATCTATCAGCATTGCCGAAGAAGATGAAGGTGTTATCATTACTGGTAGTCTAGATGTTCTAGTGCTAAAAGACCAATTTTGGGTAATGGTTATCGAATCTAAGAAATTTGATTTTTCCATAGAAGCCGGACGCGCCCAAATCCTTGCCTATATGTTAGCCAATCCTCACCCAGAAAAACCCAGCTATGGTATGATTACGACTGGAGGCAGTTTTATCTTCCTCAAATTAATCAAAGGAGAAAGACCTCAATATAGTCTATCTAAGACATTTGTAACTCTTAACCCAGGAAATGAATTATATGATGTTCTGCGAATCCTGAAGCGTCTATGTGAAACAGTTGCTTAGCAGAAACAACACTCACTTTAAAAAATCGTCAATCCAAAATTACCAAGAGCCATGATAGCAACAGCATCAAATCTGATCGGCGAAGACCGAGCATTATCCCTGATCGATTCAGTTATTAAACAATCTGAAGCAGAGGGAGTATTTGTCAGTCTCAGCAATAACTCTGAATCCCTCAGCCGCTTTTCGGAAAATCAGATTAGTCAAAACATTAGTCGCACTAAATTTAACCTCAACATCACCAGCTATTTCGGCAAAAAGAGCGCGTCTAGTTCCACAACAGAGTTAGATGCAGATGCGATCGCATCTACCCTCCGTCGTTCCGAAGAACTAGCCAGAATTGCTCCCGAAGATCCAGAATGGGTGCCACTTTTAGAACCGCAAAACTACGAACAACGCACCCCAGCTTTTGATGAAAATACCGCAAATCTTTCACCTTTGGAAAGAGGAAAAATTGTCCAGCGGGTGTGTATTTTGAGTGGAAAAACTGGCGTCGATGGTTCCGGTACACTGAGTACAGAAGCTTCCCTGAGCGCGATCGGCAACTCCAAGGGTTTGCGAGCTTGCAATCAAGGAACAGAAGCAGATTTTAGCTTTACTGCTAGGATTGATGACGGTTCATCCTGGGGGAATCGCACCGCTTGGGCTATCAATTCTTTGCCAATTGAAACTTTAACAGAACAGTTAATTGAAAAAGCAATTAGCTCTCGCCAACCTCGCGAAGTCAGTCCGGGAAAATATCCGGTAATCTTGGATGCAGCTGCTTTTGGAGATTTACTAAGTTGGGTAATTTGGAATCTCGATGCGCGGGCGGCGGATGAGGGCCGATCGTTCATGTCTAGCACCGATGAAAAAGGTAAACCTGCGGGTAACCGTTTGGGTGAAGCAATGTTTAGCCCATTAATTCAGGTGCAGCGAAATCCGGCGCATCCCCTGCTACAAAGCGGCACTTTCTTTGGTGATGGTTTGAGCAATAACTACTTGGAAATCATCAAAGATGGTGCTACTAAAACTTTGTCCTATAGTCGCTATTGGGCATTACAAAAAAACCAAGAACCAACTGGTGCAATGTATCCCTTTGTCATGTCTGGTACAGAACGAAGTTTAGCCGAATTAATTGCCCAAACAGAACGAGCAATTTTGGTAAGTCGTGCCTGGTACGTCCAATATGTCAATCCTCGAACATTAGAGGTGACAGGCATGACTCGCGATGGTACATTCTGGATAGAAGATGGTCGGATTAGTTACCCGATTAAAAACTTCCGTTTCAACCAAAGTATACCGGAAATGTTGCGGGATGTTGATGCTATTAGTACCGTGCAACGCTTTGGCAGTAGTGTAGTGCCCGGTGTGCGGGTGAAAGAGTTTAATTTTAGCAGTATCACCGACAGCGTTTGATTTATAGCTAGTGCAAGTGGTCAGTGGTCAGTGGTCAGTGGTCAGTGGTCAGTGGTCAAGAAAATTTCTCCTCTGCTCCTCTGCCCCTCTGCTCCTCTGCTCCTCTGCTCCTCTGCCCCTCTGCCCCCTTTCCCTAGCCCCTAGCGGTGGGCAGTCTCGCAGCTAGGACGAGCCACAAGTCCAGGATAGGGCTCCAAGGCAAATTCTTGGTCTGGGTCGGTTAATAAATAGCGATCGCATATTCCGAATAATTCAGCTTCAGTCTGGGATTGGCGCATATCCTTTAAGAAACCTCCGGCGACATCTACACCTTGACCGATGAAATTTAGATACATCTTCATCTTGTTAACACGCGCACGCTCCGGTACAGTCGGCGCTGTCATCGTTCGACGCAGTAACTCAATGTAGTCGCGAACTTCAGCCAGAGTAACGATCTGCACAGATTGACCGCTCAGATATTGGCGGATTTGCTTAAAAATCCAGGGATTTCGGATCGCAGCGCGACCGATCATCACCCCTGCGGCTCCTGTGGTGTCCAGGACGGCGGCGGCGCTAGCGGCAGATGTGACGTTACCATTTGCTAAAACCGGGCAATTAACCCGTTGCACGGCATAGGCAATCAGATCGTAATGCACAGGGCTATGATACATCTCCTTAACAGTACGACCGTGCAAGCTCAGCAAATCGATGTTGTGCAGGTTAATCAAGTCGAGGATGCGATCGAAGTTAGCGGTATTTTCAAAGCCAATTCGCATTTTGACTGTGAAAAGCCCATCAACAGCCCCCCGCAATTCGCCAAGGATTTGGCTGACTTTTTCAGGATCGCGCAACAGCCCTCCACCCACATTTTTGCGGTAAATTCTGGGAGCAGGGCATCCCATATTGAGGTCGATTCCCGCGACTGGGTAGCCACTCAAATCTTTAGCAGTGCGTACTAGGTCGGGAATACTTTCACCGATGATCTGAGCAAAGATGGGGCGTCCGGTGGAGTTCTCTGTAATCGATCTGAGGATGTTTTTATCTAGACCAGAACTAACATGGACGCGAAAATACTCAGTAAAGAAATAATCGGGACTGCCATAATTAGCCAGAGCGCTCATAAAGTGCAAATCCGTCACATCCTGCATGGGAGCAAGCGCTGTCAAATTAAGTCCCGGATCGAGAGGAGCAGGAAGTAGAGCAGATTTTGGCATTTGCGCGATCGTTTGAATTGCCGAGAGGTTTGAACGTTGTCTGTACACTGGATAATTTGAATTATTCTATGTAGGTGGGCGTAAATAAACTGAACTCCCAGAAACCCGGTTTCTAAGGGCCTGGAGTTTTACGTTTAATTAGGCCCACCTACTTATCAGTATATTCCACTACCAATTTATCTGGATGCAGAGCATTCAAGATTCTCGTTACCAGACTCAGCCTGGTAACGAGTTAAGAAGGATCTGCCTTTGACCAAGTACTTGGCTGATGATATAATTACTGAAATTCGGCTATCACCGATCGGGCCGATTGAGATAACAACAGCGGTGGCAACTGGAATGAAACAATTGCAGCAGCTTCGTCAAATTTGAAGGGTGGTAACTATGCAAACAGTTTTAACTGAAAATACACAAACGCAGTTTTACACTTGGAAGAATTATCGGTGCGCCTACGAAGTTTATAACCCAAGTAGTAATGATGGGATTCCCCTGTTGTTGATTCATCCGATCGGTGTTGGGTTGTCTGGTAATTTTTGGCAACGATTCTGTCGCCAATGGTATGCCACAGGCAAGCGCAATCCCATCTATAATCCCGATTTATTGGGATGCGGTGAAAGCGATATGCCGCGTGTGGCTTATCATCCTAGTGATTGGGCAAAACAGTTGCACTACTTTTTACAAAATGTGGTAAAGAAACCAGTAGTTTTAGTAGTGCAAGGCGCGTTATTCCCTGTAGCAGTTGAATTAGTGCAATTAGCGAAAGAATCTAATTTAATTCGGGGATTGGTATTAGCGGGGCCACCAGCTTTGAGGTTGATTAATACTAACACACCAGAGCGGCGGCATAAAATCAATTGGAATATCTTTGATTCTCCTGTTGGGAGAGCATTTTTTGAATATGCGAGAAGCCGCAAGTTTTTGCGTAATTTCTCAATTCGGCAACTTTTTGCTGAGGATGAGAAAGTGGATACTGAGTGGTTGGATATGTTGAAGGCGGGTGCGAAAAATGCGGCCAGTCGCCATGCTGTTTTTTCGTTTTTGGCTGGGTTTTGGCGACAGGATTATCAAGATGCGATCGCGCAAATTACTCAACCAACTTTAGTAGTCATGGGAGAGACAGCATCCAGTATCAGTCGATCAGGAAAAAAAGAAACTCCAGATGAACGTTTGGCTGACTACTTAAGCAGTTTGCCTTCATGTCGCGGGATGAAAATTAAGGGAAGAAATGTTTTACCTTACGAAGAAACGACGGAATTTATAAATGCCATAACACCATTTATAAATGAGATGGCATCCGTTTAACGACATCACCAAGATCCCATTTGCCATATAGTTAGATTTGAGTAGGTTTTAGATCGCGGAGAAAAACTGGTGGAAACAGAGAATAATTTGCAAATTGAGCATCAAAATGTACCTGTCGAACATCAGGGACTGCACAGTTTTTTGTATAGTTCCGAGTCGGAACACGCTGTCACGGCGGTCACGGCGTCTCCTGACACGGTGAGTGATGGTTCGCAAGTGCTACCGTTGGAGATTTGGTGCGATCGCAGCCAAAACACTAAAACCGCAGGCGTGTACGCCGTACTAGCCGCCAATCGCGAGACGCAGTACATCGGTTACTCGCGCAACGTACTGCTATCCCTCAAAGGTCATCTTACCCAAAACGGTGCAGAAACTTGTGCCCTCGTGCGGGTACAACCGTTCACATTTCCCAAGCGAGAAGCAATGGAAGAATTGCGGGATGCGTGGCTATCCGAACTTGACTATATTCCCCCAGGAAACGGCGAAATGAGCGGAATGTGGGCTGCTACAGTTGGTGAAGTGGCAAAGGCGGCGATGTCGGCGGCGGAACGCCAAGCTTACGAAGAGAAAAAACTCAAATTGCGAAAAGCGATCGCGGATACAACACTAAAAACAGAAACCGAAAAACTTAATATAAGTGATGACGAACAGCGTCGTCGGCTGGAAGAAGCAGTGAAAAACGACGATTGGAGTGGAGTTATCGACACTCAAACACAGGAAACTCGGTAAACAGATTTTAGATTTTAATTCAATCTAAAATCTGCAACTTGAAATCAGCAATTCCCAATCCATAAAATTGCTTTGTTGGGTTTCGCTGTCGCGAAACCCAACAAATTTTCGATAACAAATTGAGCTTCATATCATGTCCTTACGCATCGGTTACCTAAAAAAATCGTGTGATTATTCTTATCTGCGTTCATCTGCGTTCATCTGTCTTCATCTGCGGTAAAAATTCAACCAACGATAACAACAGACAATTTAACGATATCATTCCTCAACCCAACAAAGCGTTCCCGCTTCCCTAGCCCCTCAAGCCAACCTATGTTTAGAAAAAGTTGCGATCGCTAACCATAACGCCAAAGCGAAGAGAAACGCACCTAAGAAAAAGGGTATTTCCGGTAAACGAATTGAGGCCCGATCGGATGTAAAGTAGCCGAACAAATTAGTAGCTAGCAGCGGGCCGATAATACTTGCTAAAGCCGTCAGAGAAGCCAAAGCACCTTGAAGTTCGCCTTGTTCTTGCGAATTCACTTGAGCGGAAACCAGTCCTTGAGCTGTTGGTTTAACAGTGAAATCAAACCCATTCAGCACAATAATCCAGTACAACATCCATCCCGCACTGGCAAAAGCGTAGAGGAGATAGCCAATCATACTGAACGTCAACCCTATGATAATTATTTTTCTAGAACCGAAGCGAGAAATTAGCGGTCGGATCAAACCTCCCTGGACAGCCGCCGTCATCAGTCCCAGCAACGCCAGAGACAGTCCAGCTTGGACAGTGGTCCATTCAAACTTATAGGTAGTAAATAACACCCAAGTACTGATAAAGCATTGCAGAGCAACATCAGTACACAACATAATTGCTGCCAAACCGAAGACGATCGAACTTTTTCTCAACAATCCCAGAGAGGCAATTGGGTTAGCGCGAGACCAAGAAAAGGGACGGCGGTGTTCTGGTGAGTGAGACTCCGATACAACCAGAATTCCATACAGGAGATTCAGGAATGTGATTATAGCTGCAACTGCGAAAGGAAAACGCAATCCCCAAGCGCCCAGCAAGCCGCCCAAAGCTGGCCCGACGACCCATCCCAAAGCAAGGACGGCTCCCACCAAGCCGAAATTTTTTGGTCGTTCTTCCGGGGTGCTGACGTCTGCAATGTAGGCAAAAACAACAGCGACGCTGCCACCAGTAAGACCATTAAGGATTTGTGCGGTGAATATCCAAGGCAGAGTGGGGGCAAATGTCAGGCCGATATAGGTTAGCCCCGTTCCAAAGAGGGAAAATAGCAGTACTGGTTTGCGACCAAATCGATCGGAAAGAGCGCCCTGGATAGGTGAGAAAACAAACAGCATCAGTGCGTAGGTGGTAGTGACCGCCCCATAATAGTAGGAGGCGGTAGAAACATCACCGATAAATCCAGCAATCAGTTTAGGAAGAATGGGAGCGCTAAGACCAACCCCCATCACGTCTATGAACAAGGTGATTAAAACGAAAATAAGACCGGGCGGGCGCTTCAATTTCATCATCAATATCTCTTCAATTCATACGGATTGTAGTATTTACCAGCATAGACTAAACTCTAAAACTGTTGATTTCGATACCAAATAGACAAGTTTATGAGCAGAGTTTTGTACTACGCACAGCGATCGCCTTACGCCCGGAAAGTGCGAATCTTGCTAGCCGAGAAAAATTTGCCTTGTGAAATGAAGGAAACCGATATTATGAATAAATCGCCGGAATTCCTGCAAGTTTCTCCGATTGGCAAAGTGCCGGTTTTGGTAGATGAGGATGGCACGACTATTTGGGATTCTACCTTAATTATGGAGTATCTGGATGAAACTTATCCAGAGCCAGGTTTTTATCCGAGCGATCGCAAAGAACGGCTGGAATGTCGGAAATGGGAAAATTTAGCCGATACTTTGGCAGATAATATCATATTTTTGTGGTATCAACAGATGAAGGGCGATAATGCAGATCCCAAAGATCGAGCTAAATACCAAGCTGCGATCGATCGGCTTTTACCAGTTTTGGATGAGAAATTAGCTGCATCTAGCTATTTGTTAGGAGATAGTTGGACGGCAGCAGATATTGCGGTATTATCTGCTCTTGGTTATTATAGTTTGCGTTTTGGTGAAGATTGGCAACAGCAATATCCGAAGTTGGGGGAATGGTTTAAGAATTTGCATGAACGGGAATCGGTAAAATCAACTGTTCCTGTGGGCTAAGTAAGTTAGGCTTTGGAGGGTGCGTTATACGTTTAGTAACGCACCTCTAGCTAATTCCCAAACGCGATCGCCAGAGTAAAATGATAGTGCGATCGCATTTAACTTCAACAAATTATCTATATGAAAAACGCACTTTTAGAACGAATTACTCTCGCTCCGAATATCTGTCACGGTAAACCTTGCATCCGGGGAATGCGCTATCCAGTCGAGTTCATCCTGGAATTGCTCAGTTCTGGTATGAGCATCGAAGAAATTATAGAAGATTACGACGATTTGGAACGCGATGATATTCTAGCCGTTTTGCTGTTTGCAGCTAGACTGACTTTGGCTGGGCACAATTTTTAGCTATACTTAACTTATTGGAAACCAGCCGGGGAGGTCGGTATCAATTATGACTCAGGAATTAATTGATTTAAGAGCGAGTATCCTGGAAGGACGCTATGAAGATGCTTTGGTAATTGTAGATGAACTAGATTGGATGAGTAAAAAAGCAACACTGCTAGCTATTAAATCATTTCTTCTCAGGATGCTGATTCACTTGATTAAAAACCAACTCGAACAGAGATTAACTAATTCTTGGGCTGCTTCGATTCGCGGATCGATTATCGAAATTAAAAAACGAAATCTTCAAGATAATGAAACTTCCTATTACCTCAAAGAGGATGAATGGGAAACAATTCTTGAAGAAACGCTGGAACAGGCAATTAGTGATGCTAGCGTGGAAGTTTTTAATGGTGCATATACTCCATTTCAATTATCTGATATGGTAGATAGAAATCAGATAATTGAAATGGCTAAAAATATGTTAAATTTGACATATTATCACTCAGCTAAGGAGTTAAACGCTGTAGTTAATGATTATTTAACTCAGTTACCTGGGGGTGAAGATTGGCAATTTGGTAGGCAAAGATAGGGAGTTGGAATGTATGCGATCGCACTCACTGTTATTGTAACCAAAAACGAACGATTGCTCGCACGTTCATCCCATCGAAAAGTGCGATCGCTAAAAATGGATTAAGAAAATGCGATTAAATTTATAATTGCTGAAATTGCGCTAATAACCAAGCGCCTACCTGTGCTTGATTCTCATCGCGACTGCGCCGTAAAGCTTCCTCTAGCAAAGAAATTGGCAATCCAGGTAAAATTTCAGATTGAGTAATGCGCCTACTGCCATTATTAGCGATAATCGCAAAAGCAATAATTTGAGCGTTTTGTACATTTACTACCCAATATTCAGCAACTTGTAACTCTTCGTAAAGTAATCGTTTTGCGCCTAGATCGTCAGCTAAACTTGTATCGGCAACTTCAATCGCTAAATCTGGCGGTGGAACATTATCGAGATTAGCTATGGCGGTTCCAGTTGGTGCTAATTGCGATCGCTCTCCAATATAATAAGATATATCTGGTTGTGCTTCTCTGACACCAGGTTTTCGGTAGCTACAGTTATCAAGTCCGTTAACGGCGATACCTTTGGCAATACAGAATAGACTAACTGCCAAAAAAATAATTCCATGATCTTTGGCGTGATTTGGCCCAACTCCCATTGTTTCAATCCTCATTTGTCGGTTACGGTAGTAGCATTTGGCTTTTTTATAAGCGGGATCTTCAGAAGTTTGGATAAATTCATCCCAAGTTGCTACTACCCAGGTGTCAGTTGGTAATTTAGTTTGTAGTGTAGTCATCGCTTACCTCTTTCATAATATTATAGGCGATCGCACTTTCTATTATGATAAATAAAAAAGAGCCATACGGCTAACGTTATGCTGAACGCGATCGCGTTTTGTACCATATTTCATCAATATAGCTACTCTTTGGTACGTTGTTGCGCTTTAGCGCTCTTATCCTAGCTGTAATAAGAGCGCTAAAGCGCAACAACGTACCTTTATCCAAATAACTAGCAACTTGCGTTATTATGATAAATAAAAAAGAGCGATCGCGCTTTGTACCAGAGTACAATTTTTAGCTATACTTAGCTTATTGGAAACTGGGGAGGTCGGTATCAATTATGACTCAGGAATTAATTGATTTAAGAGCGAGTATTCTGGAAGGACGCTATGAAGATGCTTTGATAATTGTAGATGAACTAGATTGGATGAGTAAAAAAGGGACGCTGCTGACTATAGAATCTTTTCTGATTAGGATGCTAATTCACTTGATTAAAAACCAACTCGAACAGCGATTAACTAATTCTTGGGCTGCTTCGATTCGCGGTTCGATCATGGAAATAAAAAAACGCAATCTGCAAGATAATAAAACTTCCTATTACGTTAATCAAGATGAATGGGACTCCATGCTTGAAGATACCCTAGAACAGGCAATTCGCGATGCAAGTGTAGAAGCGCTAAATGGTAATTATACTTCATTTCAGCTATCAGAAATGGTAGATAGAAATCAGGTAATCATCACGGCTAAAAGTCTATTGTTTTTGACATACTCTCACTCGATCAAGGAGTTAGCCGCAGTGGTAGATGATTTTTTAACTCAGGTGCCAGGGGGGGAAGATTGGCAATTTGGTAGGCAAAGATAGGGAGGTGGAATGGATGCGATCGCACTACCCAGGTGTCAGTTGGTAATTTAGTTTGTAATGTACTCATCGCTTACCTCTTTAATCATATTGTAGGGAGATCGCACTTTCTATTATGATAAATAAAAAAGAGCGATACGGCTAACGCCGATCTGAACGCATCCGCGCCGCCACGCTGAACGCGATCGCGCTTTGTGCCATATTTCATCAATATGGCTTAGGATATATTTTATAGACGTTCGATCGGAGAACACTTAGTTATGTCAGATACTACTGTAAAGGATAAAGTTCTCAAGGCGGTAGAGGAAATGTCGCCGGACGTTACTTTTGAGGAAGTGATGGAACGCCTTTACTTTTTGTACAAAGTTGAACAAGGTTTAAAGCAAGTCGAGGCTGGTGATATTATTTCCCATGCAGAAGCTAAAAAGCGGATTAAGAAATGGCAAGCATAAACTGGACAACTCAAGCTTTAACTGATTTGGAAGCAATTGGTGATTTTATTGCGCGAGATGCACCGAGTTTTGCAGAGGTATTTGTGGATCGGGTATTTCAGGCGGTAGAACGTCTGGAAACTTGAATCGCTCTCAAACGCTGCATCAAGGGAGAGGGATTCTTTAACGCTTCTTGATAGCGTTTTTCTCGCCAATCATTCAATCGCTTCATATACGCATCTACCTCTTCTTTATTTTGCTGGTAGTAGGTAATAGTTGCATTAACTTTCTCTAAGTTCAGTGACGGTAAATGTTCGAGTATTTCCTCTGGCGAACATCCTTGCAGGTAATAATCAATCACATTGTCAATACCAATGCGATGACCTTTGATACGGATGTCATCTGGATCTAAAAATTCAAAGTAATCTTCTAATTGCATCGTTCTACCTCTGTACTATCTTTTAATTTTATCTTACAGATATCTTGCACAAACCTGTTTATCCTTGCATTTGTGGTGCAGGTGTTCCCGCCAGCAATTTAAAAATCCAGTGTTATCCGAAATTCATCCTACTAAGAAAAGCACGTAATCGATCGCACTTTGGCTCCGTAATCACCGCCCTTGCCGCCCCTTCTTCCGCCACCCGACCTTTATCCATAAATATCACCCGATGCGCCACATCCCGCGCAAACTGCATTTCGTGCGTTACCACCACCATCGTCATTCCTTCAGTAGCCAATTGCTGCATCGCTAGCAGCACTTCCCCTACTAACTCCGGATCGAGGGCGCTGGTGGGTTCGTCAAAGAGCATGATCTGCGGGTTCATGCACAAACTGCGTGCGATCGCAACTCGTTGCTTTTGTCCCCCAGAGAGTTGATCTGGATAAACTTCTGCTTTTTCGGCTAAACCAACCTTTTCCAAATAAAATCGCGCCTGTTCCTCACTTTGGGAGCGAGATTTCCCCAATACCTGACGTGGAGCCAAGGTTAAATTTTCCAGTACGCTTAAATGAGGGAACAAGTTAAACTGCTGAAAAACCATCCCAACTTGCGATCGCAATCTGCGTAATTCGGTTTGGCTAAGTTTCGGATGCGACAAATCCATCCCATTGACTACCAAACGCCCGCCATTAATAGCCTCTAAGCGATTGAAGCAGCGCAACAAGGTACTTTTCCCACAACCGCTCGAACCAATCACCGCCACCACTTCCCCACGATTGATAGAGCCGCTAATTCCTTGTAGGACTTTAAGAGAACCAAAATTTTTCTCAACATTCTCAAATGCGATCGCTGGGGTATAATCCTGCATAACTGAGTTTAGTATATTTCTACTTAGCTTATTTTAAGGTATCGCAAATGCACAGATTATTTCAATCTCGTAAGCTAGGCTGGGGTTTGGTTCTCAGCTTGTGTTTGTCGATCTTATGCCTTTCCCTTTTCATTACCAGTCCTATCAAAGCCCAAAAAACGCTTAAGGTTGCCACAGAGCCAACTTTTCCGCCCTTTGAGTTTCAGGGTAAGAAGGGGGAGTTAGTAGGTTTTGATATTGATTTGATCGAGGCAATTGGTAAAGCCGCTGATTTCCAAGTTCAATTTCAGAATATGCAATTTGACGGCTTGATCCCGGCTTTGCAGGCAAAAACTGTGGATGCTGCGGTGAGTGCAATGACAATTACCCCCGAACGTCAAAAAGCCGTAGATTTTTCGCGTCCTTATTTCAAAGCTGGATTAGCGATCGCCGTTAAAGCTGACAACCAAGATATCACATCTTTAAAAAGTCTGCAAAACAAGCGCATAGCCGTGCAAATCGGCACTACTGGCGCTTTAGAAGCTAAAAAAATTCCCGGCGCTAAAATTCGTACCTTTGATAACGCACCTCTATCCCTTCAGGAATTGCTCAACGGTAATGTAGATGCCGTCATCAATGATGCGCCAGCAACTCTCTATGCGCTCAAACAAAATAATCTCAAAGGACTAAAAGTTACATCCCAATTGCTTACAGAAGAATACTATGGCATCCCTACTCCTAAAGGTTCTCCCAATTTAGAAGACATCAACAGGGGACTGACAACCATCCTCAACAATGGCACCTACGAACAAATTTATCGCAAGTGGTTTAACGCTCAACCACCACAACTACCCGAAACCACAAGCATTGATAATGCCACTAGCTCCATTAATACTATTACCATCATTTCAAACGCTCTCCCCAGCTTATTGAAGGGCGTAGTAGTAACGCTATATCTAACAATATTGTGCGGATTTTTTGGAATGATTGGCGGTTCGCTAATTGGCATTGCCCGCCTCTCATCAATAACTCCATTGCGCTGGGCAACCACAGCGTATATCGACTTTTTCAGGGGTACACCCTTGCTGGTGCAGATTCTGATGATTTATTTTGGCATACCCGCTCTAGTGCAAGGATTTGGGATAAAATTCAGTCTGAACCCTTTTATGGCAACTGTGTTGGCGCTAAGTCTCAATAGCGCCGCCTATATCGCTGAGATTGTCCGCGCCGGTATTCAATCTATTGAAAAAGGACAGACAGAAGCTGCTGAGTCCCTGGGTTTGGGAAGTCTAGAAACTATGCGGTATATTATCTTTCCCCAAGCATTGCGACGGATGCTACCACCGCTAGGAAGCGAGTTTATCACCCTGCTTAAAGACACTAGCTTGGCATCGGTGATCGGTTATCAAGAGCTATTGCAAGAGGGACGGCTGATTATAGCAAATAACTACCGTTCTTTTGAAATTTTTGGCACTGTTGCCCTGATTTACCTGGCACTAACATTCCTCTCCTCTCGTGTTTTTAATTTATTAGAAAAAAGGATGAACCCGGTTAATAAGCCTGCTCAAGTCAAGCTTCCATTGACTGCGGAATAAACGAATACCTCAACACTAAGTAGGTGGGCGTAAATAAACTGAACTCCCAGAAACCGGGTTTCTAAGGGCTTGGCAGTTTTACGTTTAATTATGCCCACCTACTTATTAACTCAAGTTGCTAGTTACTTGCATTCGCTCTTGTTTGGAATTGGCTAGTAGGTACGTTGTTGCGCTAAAGCGCTTTAGCGCAACAACGTACCTTTTGTATTATTGTTAAGTTGGATTACGGTTTTTGTTACAAAGTATGCAATTAACCCATAGTAACGTTAGGGCGTCGCAGTTTAAGGGCAAACTGATCGATATCGCGATACGAAGCAATAAGGAATCTATCTAATGAACAACATCACTAGATTTAAGCCAATTCTGCTAATTTTGGGAATAGTTGCAACATTGGTAGGTTTGGCGTGGCGAGTAGATGCAGCAGACATTGTACGCTATCGGCTTGACCCCAGCTCGCCTTATGTCAACCAATTTTTAGAATCTGTTGCAATTCCTGGTAATAAAGACTTATTATTTCTGAGCGGCATGGTTCCGCCTGCGATCGATCCCAACGCCAATCCTAATACGCCTCAAGCCTATGGTGACACAAAGACTCAAACCAGAAACATCCTCAAAAATATTGAATCAATTCTTAAAAAGCGCGGCTACTCGATGAGTGATGTCATCAAGGTGCATGGATACCTGGTTGGCGATCCATCTCTGAACGGCAAAGCCGATTTCGGAGCGTTTCAGGAAGCATACGCAGAGTTTTTTGGCAACAGCAAACAGCCTGAAATTCCTGTGCGGACTCGTACCCAAGTCACGCAATTAGTCGGACCCGGATGGTTGGTGGAAATCGAAGTGGTAGCGGCTAAGTGATCGATCGCTAAAAATCTCATCCCTAAATTGACCGGCTGCGCCTGTCGATATAATCATGGTCATGGGCAAATCAACAAGCGATGACTGCACCTGAGCAACTTCAGCAACTGAAAAATTGGCAGAGGCTTACTCAATGGTGGCACCGTCGAAAGCCGCAAGAAGAAAGCGATCGCCTAAACCCAGAGCATTCGCCCCACAACTTGACGGTGCGGCTGATTATTGGCGGTACGACTTTAATCGTCAGCCTATCTGCTTACTATAGCTATCATCTAGTGCGGAACCTGTTGCTGGAGAACCTGAAGAACAAAGCGTTTTTGGAGGTGCAGCAAGGTGCGGAAGAAATTGATAACTGGATTGGGAAATACAAGGCTGCTTTAGAGTCCAGTGCTAACAATCCAACATTCCGAACGATGCTAAAAACATGGTAAACGGAGAACAGGGCATCCAGCTAATCCCTATTGAGGGTACCCAGCAGTATGTTGCTTACATCCCGCTTAAGGAAGCAAACTGGTCTGTTGCCTTGGTGATTCCTCGGCAAAACATTGAAGCGCAACTGCGACCCCTAGACCTGATGGCAATAGTTATGGTGGGACTGGCAGGCACGATGATTGCCGTTCTCTGGCAGGTGCAATCCTTTGAGCAGTCCCAACTCAAAAAGTCAAAGCTCATTGCCGAGGTGGCTAAAAAAGCAGCAGATGCTGCTAACGAGGCAAAAAGTGAATTCTTGGCAAACATGAGTCACGAACTGCGTACCCCCCTCAACGGCATTTTGGGTTACGCCCAAATTCTCCAACGCGATCGCAATTTGACAGCTAAGCAACAGGATGGCTTGGAGATTATATACGAGTGCGGATCGCACTTACTAACCCTGATCGATGACATTTTAGACTTGTCTAAAATTGAAGCCCGGAAAATGGAACTGGATAACAGCGATTTTCATTTTCCGTCCTTCCTTCAATGTGTGGAGGAAATTTGCCGCATTAGAGCCGAACAGAAAGGAATTGATTTCAATTATCTACCTGCACCTAACCTACCGGAAAGCATCCAGGCTGATGAAATACGCCTGCGCCAGGTGTTGATCAATCTCCTGGGCAATGCCATTAAATTCACGGAGAAAGGGGGTGTTACGTTCAAAGTAGAAGTCAAGAGTTTGGGAGTTCGACAGTTCCAGACTCAGGAATCAGAACAAATTCAAAAGAAACGCTAAAAGCCATACGGGTGGTCGTCTCATCGGCGTCGGTATCGCAGATCGATCGGCAAAAGAGCCTGAAAGCCGGGGCTGATGATTTTTTGGCAAAGCCTGTCCAAGCAGACGAGTTGTTTCGCCTGTTAGAAAAACATTTGGCGATCGCATGGGAATTATGAGCCAAAGGCTCCAGAAACGATCGCTACTCGATCGATACGATCTAATTACTCGACAGCCAAGATACAGCGGTTTTCTCTTTCAGTGAGGTACAGCATTTTGAAGATCTCTGGATCTCTGGATCTCTGGAGTGGAGGAAAAATTATCTACCATCACGCCCGCGCAAACTGCTATAAAACAGCGCTGTTGACGCCACAGCGCTGTCGCCACCGGCTCGACATCCCATTACCAAATAACTGGGATGGCGGTACTTAAGAGAGCGTCGGAGCTAGCTTGTCCTTATGTACAAGTACCATCTAATCTTCGTCTTCTTCCTCCGGAGCATCCAGATCTCGGTCAAGTTGAATCAAACGAATATGCTTGTATCCGAGTCGGATTTCAAACTCATCACCTGGCTTTAAACCCATTGCCAGGGTGTAGGCAGATCCAATCACAATCTGACCGTTCTTATGAACGCTCACCCGGTAAGTCGCTTCGCGACCCCGACCATCTTTCTCACTTTCTGGCTCCAGAGCAATACCTTTAGCTGCCAGCACAGCATCGTAAAAGTCTGTCAGATTGACGCGAGTCTGGTTGTTTTTGGTGTTGGTGTAGTAGCCGCAAGCCTTAGCGGTTTCCCGGCGCGGCAAATGGGAAAGTTCTTTGACTTTTTGTAGTAGTCCTTTCCCTGTTAGTGCCGCTGTTGCAGTTTCAGCCATAAATTTGCCTCGGACTAAATTTAACTTCTTTTGCATTATTGAACCATATAATATCGTTCATCAAATATCAACCACTAGACTGAATTGTTTTGGGAATGCTTAATACCGATCGCGATCGCCAAGTACGCCCTGTAAGTAATATTGCTCTTTTCTGCATTGGTAATTTTAGCTCATACGGCGGCAGGGATAAGTTCTTGTTCGCTTTCCTCCTCACCACCGCATGGGTAGGTCGGAAGCTTTGCTTCCTACCGTTTCCCCTCAAAACCAAACTGCGGTTACCCGTTAAAACGTCAGCCGGAGCCAACGGTTACCATGAAATCGGATGCTTTTTTCTCGAAAAGATGATTTTGCCCGTAACTTGCAGTTTGGGGAAATACTCGCAGAATTTGGGATTACACATCTGAGCGCTGGCATAGTATTTCCGGCGATCGCATTATCCAGCTTTTGAGCTTAGAAAGGATTCCACTCTACTGGGCCTCGCGAGGCACCTTCACCCGTGCCTTGCCACCTTTTCACCTCTGATGGACCCGATTGTCTTATTGTCTGTAGTTGCCCTGCGATCATCGCCTGCATTTGTTCGAGCTCTTCACGGCTCCACTTATAGATGTGCGGCGCTACATCTTTGGGACTGAGGTTCTCTTGAGCGCTATTTTGCGGCATAGTTTTGGCCCTGCTTAAAGCTAATGCCCTGATTATTGCACTCACTCGCCACTAATCCAATAGGCATCTTATTTACGTCCATCTTCTTGTACTTGCTTATTAATTCGGTTGGGGGTAAACTATAGCCCTTCTCAGGTAGATGAGGTATGACTGACAGCTTATATAACCACTAAATTAAGAGGGCTAAAGCCCAACTACGTACCTCACTTACTTGAGAACCGCTATATGTGTTTTTTTTACCTGCCAAGCCACATTTTAATTTTAGTATGGGTTGCACCCTGATTTTTTCTGTCTTTCAATCAAGTAAATTTGTTAACAACATCAGAAGTAGCCACTCAAAAGTATCAATAAAGACTTTTTATGGTATTTCTAATAGAGAAGGTTCTGACCGTCGGGTCGTCAGAGTTCTGCAAGCGGAGGATAGAGACGCTGCATCGGACGCACAAAGTTTTAGTAACCGCAAATCCAGGGAGATATCCAGGTATCTGATTATGATGCTGTTTGCTGGCTTTATTCGGGATTGCAGCAGACATAATTCACATTGCAGTTAAGTCTAGCCCATTGGAGCCTTTACTTGCGGTAGTGGAAGATGGTGGTGAAATGCTGGTAATGAGCGTCATTACCTCATTCGTTTTCTTACTGCCCGAAAATTCATATCCAAATGTGAGCCTGCTGGAAGAAAAACAAGTAAGTCGCATTTCATGACCCTTAATTCTAAACCCTTCTTCCCCTAGTCCCTAGCAAGAGAGCCCCTAGCCCCTAGTTATAGGTTGTCGCCTCGCGCCGTCCCGATCGCAACAAAATCCAGCCGATCGCCACAAGCACCGCACTAATGGCAAGAAATCCAATATCCCATGCCAACTCATTTGGGCCAGTTTTGACATGATGAATACCTAATATCTGGTGGTCGATCAGACCTTCAATAAGGTTGAACGACCCTGCACCGATAAGCAATGACCCACCAAAAGTCTGTAAAGACAGGGGAACGTTGCTATTAGACACTGCACGCCACAGGAAGACTACCCCAGCCACGGTGAACGCATACATAGCAGCATGGAAGATACCGTCCCAAAGCGTGTTCGCTTCTAGACTAGAGATGTTTGTGATAGGTCGAACACTTGTCAACATATGGTGCCATTGGAGGATTTCATGCAGTACAATTCCATCGAAAAATCCGGCAGCGCCTATACCAAGTAGGATACCAGCAGCTATTAAGTTCCCAGGTTGGTTTTGTTGTTTATCCATAGGACTCCTTCTATTAACTAATCCCATTTCTGAGGTAAGCTCTAAAAGTAGAAATATCTGTCGCTCGCTTTGTATTCATAAATAGACTTTTCTTTGCTTAATAACATTCTAGCGAATTACAACAATGGTTTATCCTATCAGGAAAAAAATAACCTGGGAGTTTTTACAAGGAAAGTTAAACAGCAAACAAAGTTATTCCTCAAGAGCGATGCTGTTTTACTTACCGCCTATAAACTCCCAGGATAACTATCCTTGGAGAGCCATGTCTTGTGCTTACTACTAAAATAACTGCTGGGATATATACCAGCTTCTACCGCAGGTTAAGGTCTGCTTTATACCAAAAGAACGGCTCTCCTATTAAGTGACTGTACTGGAGGCTTGTTCCTATAGGCAGACGAGCAGACAAGCTAACAGAGATAAATTGTAGATCTAGGCTCCTAACGCCGGGCGATTTGGGCGAAAGCGCATACCTGATGCAACCAGATCGCGAACGCAGCAAGATGGTAGGAGAGTAAACAACATGAGCTTATTGTCCGTAGATGAAATCAAAAAATATTAATCAGCAGTCTTTTGCGGTTCATTGTTCATGGTTTATGGCAATGAACCATTAACTATCAAAAGGAGATAAGCAAATGGAAATAACGACAACGAATACTACCAATCAACAGGAAAATTCTAGCAATGTCAGCGATGGTGAGCGTTGGGGTTCGTTAATCGGTGGTGGCGCACTGGTACTCTATGGTTTATCAAAAGGCTCTTTGAGGGGTGCGATAATGGCACTTGCTGGCGGGGGTCTGGTTTATCGCGGCGTAACTGCACAAACGGGAATACAGGAAGCAACTGGCATGAACCAAAGTATCAAAGTTGAAAAGACGGTGACGATCGCTAAATCGCCTGAAGAATTGTATCGCTTCTGGCACAAGTTTGAGAATTTGCCTCGCTTTATGAAGCATCTCAAATCTGTGAAGGTATATGACGACAAGCGATCGCACTGGATTGCCAATGCACCTATGGGCAATAGCGTCGAATGGGATGCGGAGATTATTAACGAGCAACAGTACAGGTGGTTCTCAAGGCATCGGCAAAGCAACGGCGCTTCTATTTGCTGGCAAAGGGTATAATGTTGTACTCGCGGCTCGTCGGGCCGATCGCTTGTCAGCCGCTGCCGAAGAGGTGCAAAAGCAAGGGACAGTAGCACTGGCAGTTCCCACGGATGTAAAATGGCTTTAACAGCGCAAACAAAACAGCCTAGTGTATAAACTGCTGCTATGAAACTGGACTTGCCCTTCAAATTCACACCAGCGCGTCGCACCAGGACGCCTTATTTCGTCCTGCTGTTAACCCTGCTGCTTACTGCTCTAGCCACCTACTATGTCGCTGTAACGGCAAGAGCTAAAGACGATCTGCGATTTGAAAATGCAGTCGATCGCACGGAGAGCGACATTCAAAAACGTTTGGAAACTTACATTACTCTGCTGCGTACAGGCAGCGGATTATTTGCTGCTTCCGAGCAAGTCAGCCGCGATCGCTTCCATGCTTATGTTAACCGCCTCGAACTACGCCGCAGCTATCCCGGCATTCAGGGAATCGGTTTCTCAGCGCGAATAATGCCGTCAGAAAAAGACGCCTTCGTCGCTGAGGAGCGGAAACAGGGCGTGAGAAATTTTGCAATACGACCGGATTATAAGCGTGCCGAGTATCACTCAATTATTTACCTGGAACCATTAGATCGGCAGAACAAAGGTGCGATCGGTTTCGATATGTTCACCTCCTCGGTGCGCCGCGCTGCAATGGAGAGGGCACGCGATACCGACGCACCCGCCGCCTCCGGTAAAGTCAGGCTGATTCAGGAAATTGACAAAAACAAACAGGGCTTCCTGATCTATGTGCCAGTTTATCGCAACGGCACAATGCCCAAAACAGTTGCACAACGTAGAGCCGCATTGCAGGGTTTTATCTACAGTTCCTTTCGTGCTGAGGATTTAATGGCAGGAATCTTCGGCAAAGAGAAATTTCCCTACGTGGACTTTCAGATTTATGACGGAACTGAGATCGACCCCAAGAATTTATTCCACTCATCCTACAGCAGACACACTTCCAACAGTAGATCTTACCGACCCCGCTTTAAAACCACCGAAACTATTAATATCGCCGGACGCCCTTGGAGCATTGTTTTCGCTTCCAGACCGGAACTCGATCGCGTTTCGGAAATCAGACTGGTGCCTTACATCGCAGTGGGCGGAGTGCTAATCTCCCTTGTGCTGTTCGCTCTCATGTGCAGTCAAGTACGCGCCCGCATTGCGGCAGAACGCTTGGCAGCTGAGTTGCACTCCTCGGAAGCGGCGCTGCGGGGAAGCCAAGAGCGCTTCCGACGGCTGTTTGACTGCAATCTGGTCGGAGTTGCTTTCTGGAACGTGGAGGGGTACATCACCGAGGCTAACGACGCCTACCTTCGCCTTGCTGGCTACACTCGCGAAGAATTTGCCGCAGAGGGAAGGATCGATTGGAGACGCCTTACGCCTCCAGAGTACAAGCACTTGGACGATCGCGCGATCGAGGAGTGCATGGCGATCGGAGTTTCCAATATTTACGAGAAGGAGTACGTCAGAAGGGACGGCAAGCGGGTGCCGATCATCCTTGGCGTTGCCCTACTCAACGACTCCCAGCACGATGGGGTAGCCTTCGGGCTGGACATCGCAGAACGAAAAAAGGCATCAGAAGCACTGCGCGAGAGTGAAGAACGCTTCCAGGCTTTCATGAACCACAGTCCAACCGCGTCGTCGATTACAGATGAGGATGGGCGTATCGTCTACCTGAGTGAAACTTATTCCCGCATTTTCAAGATGGCGAGCGACGATGCGATCGGGAAAACAGTATTCGAGTTATATAGCCCTGAGATCGCAAGCATATTCTTGGAGAATATCAGGACAGTTGCTCGCACAAATGAAGTGGTTGAAACGGTCGAGCCTGCGCCCCGTCTAGACGGTACGCTTGGTGATTTTCTGGTCTATAAGTTCCCGATTTTAGATGCGTCTGGGCAACGCCTGGTGGGAGGGGTGGCGATCGATATCACGGAGCGCAAGCGAGTGGAGGAGGAGCGCGAAGAACTGCTTACTCGCGAACAGGCGGCACGCGCTGAAGCGGAGGCGGCAAATCGCATGAAGGACGAGTTCCTGGCAACCCTTTCCCACGAGCTGCGAACGCCTCTGAATGCAATGGTAGGATGGACGACTTTACTGCGAACGAGAAAGTTTGACGAGACTACTACTGCTCGCGCCTTGGAGACAATCGATCGCAATACAAAGGCACTTTCCCAACTGATTGAAGATCTGTTGGATGTCTCGCGCATTATGACGGGGAAGTTCCGTATAGAGATGCGTCCGGTCAATTTGGCTTCTGTTATGGATGCTGCTATTGATGCAGTGCGATCGCCAGCAGAAGCCAAAAACATTCAAATTAATTCTGTCTTTGAAGACAAGGTAATTTTAGTATCCGGCGACCCTACTCGCTTGCAGCAAATTGCCTGGAATCTACTTACAAATGCAATTAAGTTTACGCCCAAGGGAGGGCGGATAGAGATTCGTCTCCATCGCCATAACTCTGATGTTCAAATAACAGTTACTGACACTGGGCAAGGCATTTATGCTGAATTTTTACCTTATCTTTTTGAGCGCTTCCGTCAAGCCGATGCCAGCATTACTCGCAAGCATGGCGGACTTGGTTTGGGGCTGGCAATTGTTCGCCATCTAGTCGAGTTGCATGGAGGAAGAATTCGTGCCCAAAGTCCAGGACAGGGGCAGGGCTCGACGTTTATTGTAAGTCTACCGCTGAGGACTATTCGCGATTACGATAACATTTCCGAGACATTTTTAACCGGGGATGGACAGGATATAACCCGTAACGACAATGACAATATACCGATCGATAATTCTGAGCTTCATGGTTTATGGGTGCTTGTTGTTGATGATGAACCTGATGCACGCGATTTGGTGACTACCGTGCTGGAAGAACGCGGGGCTAAAGTAACGGCAGTTGCATCGGCTAAAGAAGCGTTTGAGGTAATTGCCAAGGGGACTGCTGGTGGAAAACCAGATATCCTAATTAGCGATATCGGGATGCCAGAAGAAGATGGATATACTTTAATCCGCAAGGTTAGAGCGCTTGGGCCAGAACAAGGCGGAAGGATTCCAGCTTTAGCACTCACAGCATACGCCAGGGCCCAAGAGAGGGAAAGAGCGATCGCAGCTGGGTTTCACATCCACATAGCAAAGCCTGTGGTGCCAGAAGAACTGGTAGCAATCGTTGCCAGTCTCGTCAATCGATTTTAGATTTTAGATTTTAGATTTTAGATTGTTACTCCGTTCCCGCCAAAAGATTATGTAGGGGCGAAGCATTCCGGTAATTAACCTCTGCATATAACCGATAAGTTATTTGCCGGAATGCTTCGCCCTTACTTCTGTACCTCATAACAGCGGGAATCCCTGTAAGATTCTTGTGGGATGGGCATCCTGCCCGTCCCGAAGTACAATTTAGATGCGCGACAGCTTAAATCTCTTTTGACTTTTGAATGAGTGACTTTTGACTTTTCCCTAGCCTCTCCTATTCCATCACAAATATGTTTATCGATTTGGCTAAGATTTTGATTGTTCTGCAAATAATTACGTGCCGAATTGCAAGCTTGAATTAACATATCGTCGAGATTCATATTCCACAAAATCACTTTATTATCCGAACTTGCCGATGCAAGCATCTCACCATCCGGCGACCAAGATACACTCCACACCTCACCCTGATGATTCTTCAAAATTCTTAGCAAGCTTCCGTCAATATGCCACAGTCTCACCATTTTATCTGTACTCGCCGTAGCAAGCGTCTCACCGTCCGGACTAAAGCTGATGCTAGTGACTTTACCTCTATGCCTTAAAATACTAAGCAAAGTGCCGTCAATGTGCCATAATTTCACCGTTTTGTCAGCACCCCCAGAGGCAAGCATTTGACTGTCTGGACTGAAACTTACGCTAGTAACCGAACCTTGATGTCCTTTCAAATCTCTTAGCCACACACCGTCGCGACTCCAAAGTTTAACTGTGCCATCTGCACCAGCTGAAACAAGCGTTCTGCCAGTGGGACTCCAACTCACGCAAGTCACCGAACCTCGATGTCCCTTCAATGTTCTGAGTTCTTGTCCGTTGAAACTCCAAAGTTTGACGGTGCCATCTGCACTTGCAGAGGCAAACGTCTTGCCGTCTGGGTTAAAACTTATGCTTGTTATTTTATCGGTATGAGCCTTTAAAGAAAGGAGCAATTTACCGTTGTTGTGCCAAAGTTTGACAGTTCCATCATCACTAGCCGAGGCAAGTGTTTGACGATCCGGGCTGAAATTGATACTCCTAACTTTATTACTAGCGATAGGAAATGTTGCTTTCAGAGTCCCATCACTATGCCAAAGTTTTATAGTTCCATCATCGCTAACCGTGGCGAGAATAAAAGTTTTTCCTTGTCTTATTCCCGCAGCGGAGGTATTACTTTGAGGACTGAAAGTTATGAAAATAATTTTACTGAGATTTTCCTGCAAATAATTAGGCTTTTTTAGAGAGTAAACTGCCAGATTTAACGCCATCAAAACTCGTATCCGCGTATCGGAGTTAATTCCAAACGGCCACCGTTGCATTCTTCTACCTGCCCGGATACTTTGTGTTAGAGCATCCCACTTGTTATTCGATTGCAAAAGTTCTTCTGAATATAAAGTGAGGGCGTTGATTTCGATGTTTCTGCGATCGGTCCATGCTTTTAGCCAAAATATCTCGCCGATTAAGGTGAAGAATAACCCCAAAACTACAACTGCTCTGATATTAATGGCGACTCTCATTTGTCGCTCGTGCTTTAGTTTGGCTTCTGTTAATTTTCGTCGCTGTTGCTCGTTACTCAGTTGTGCGAGTAAATCTTTTTCTCTACTAAGTCGATCGATTTCGGTGCGACTTTGTTGTTCTTTGTTGCGTAATTCTCCTAAAGCTGCTTCTTGGCTGGCTGCTAGGAATTGATAATCGCGATCGCTCAAACTTTTGCCTGTTGACCAGTTGAGTGCTTCCTCCAATGCTTGTCCCCGCAACAATCGCGATTCATCTTGACAATTGGAGGCTATCCATGCTGTTAATGGTGCGGCATGGGGACGCAAATCAAAAAAAGCTTTTTCTACCCAAGTTTCGTTAAAAATTGCCTCGTAAATGCGGTTGGAAACTTTTAATTTGCCAGCACGCATAACCACTAAACCGGATAGTCTTAATTGGGTTTGTTCGGGGGTGTCATCGGCTGGAATTTCTCCTAGTTGCAAGATTTTATGATATAATCCCAGCAATCTCCCGGCGCGTTGCTGATTTGACAGGATGCGATCGCGAATTGTCTTGATATGCGCTGGTTCATCCTGGGATTCCCAATTGTCGATAATGTGGGATTTTACCAGATCGGTAATTGGTGATTGGTGATTGGTGATTGGTGATTGGGCGTTTCCAGTTTGGAGGGGCGAAGCATTTGGTAAGAAAACCTGGGAGGATACCGAAAGATGATCGCCCAAATGCTTCGCCCCTACTACTAATTTACAAAGTTTTTGAGTTAAAAACGGCTGTCCGCCTGTCCATTCCAATATTTCTTTTAAAATTTCTTGGGGTTTATCTACCTTTCCCTCTAATCCTTTTGCTAATGCTTGAGCTTCCTGCAATTCAAAACCATGCAGTTCAATTGCACGACCGATATTAAACGGCGTGCGAGTTGGATCGGAAATTAAATCGCTTGGCGTGGCGACTCCCAACAAAGCAAATGTAAGTCGCTGATATTCTGGTTTTTGGGCGCGTTTATTATGGCAAGATCTAATCAGGGCGAAAAAGTCGTCAAGCGAATCTTTGAAGCTAAGAACGCTATCAATTTCATCGATAAAAATAACTATTTTTTGAGAAACTTGTGCCAGCAGCACTTCTTCAATCAATTCACCTAAGCGCTGGACTGGTGGTATTAATTCGCGATCGCGCCACCAAGTCATAAACTCGATCGCCTTAAACAGATTGAAACAAGTCAATAGTTTATAGGCAATGCCTCCATACCATTTATCCAAAGAAACTTGTTGGTTGCCAATATCTGAAATGTCGATAGTGGCACAGGCAATTCCTTCGGCTTTTAGCCTTTGCATCGTTCGCACCAGCAAACTGGATTTCCCCATCTGACGAGAATTGAGTACATAACAAAATTCGCCAGTTTCCAGTCCTTCATAAAGTTCATTGTCAGCCTGTCGCACCACATAAGTAGGTGCATTATCTGGTAAACTTCCGCCTATTTGATAGTGATAATTTGTCATTGTGATGTAAGTATTTTATCTAATTTATCTACTTTTTAGAGTAGGTACTCCTTCTAAAAACGACCCGCTAAGAAGCAAAACTGTTTGAGAATCTAATTTACCAGTAACTTTCAAACCCAGATTTTTTTGAAAGCGTCGGATAGCTGGAACTAACTCGGCCTCGGTTGGAATTATTTGGCCCGATCGCTGAAGATAAGACACCGCTTGAGAAACCGTTATCGAGATATCTTGACTGCGAAAAATGGGGAGATATTGTCCGCCCCAATTTTTTTCAAATTGCTGGCGATCGATCGTGTAAATTTTTCCTCTAGTTGGCTCACCAATTATAGCATTATTGCCATTTAAACCTAACAAGGCTACCGCATGAGGAATAACGCGAACGCCATCTCTAAACCAAACTCCCAACACACCAGGACGATTGATTAGTCGCATTTGCTCCCAAGTTGCTTCTAATTCAATCCCATCCATATCAAGAGAGCGAGTTGCTATCAGTAATTGCGCCATAGAAGTGCCTAAGCGACTGGTTCCGGCCAAACGAGCAACCTTTGATTCTGCTGCATCTATTCCCCAAACGCGCAGCACAGTAGCTAATGCGGATGGCCCACAACTGCTATTAGAAGTTTGTTTGAATACACCGTTGGGTTGCAAGTTATCTTCTAAAGAAGCGTAAATAGGAGATAAAAAGTAAGCTTCAGCAGCAGTAAAACTTCCCAATCCTAGTGAGCAAATCAAAAGTACAGATACTACCTGAATGCGGGAAGTATGCCGGCTGATGGTGAAAGCTATGCCGCAGATGAATAGCAGCAAAAGGCGCATAATTGTCCAAGTGACTTGCAAGCTATAGAAACGCCATTCTACTGGTAGAGCTTGTATTTCTGGAATTAAACGAGCTAGTAATACCAAGCCCAAGTAAACAACTAAAAATGCGATTAATAAGTGTGTTTTACCTTTAAAAATATCGTTTGCAGTTGCTCCTTTTCGCAACATTACTCGTCCGATGCGTTGTCCTATAACGAACATCCAAGAACCCAAAATTAGCGTTACCAGCGTCTGTAGTAGCATATTGTGCAAGATGTGAGTTTAGATTCCCTAGCCCCATTTTTCCGGCGGCATACCCAGAAAGCTGCGAATCAGATTAAGAGTTTCTAATTTTTGTGCGATCGACTTAAGTCCCAAGTTGAGCTTTAAGCTTTCACCGGATTTCAAAAAGAGCGTAATCTGATAATCAACCGCTTCCTGATGATGCCAGCTTGGTGACTGAAGCTGCACATCTAAAACATCGGTAAGGGAATGCCAAATCACCTTAGTATTAAGCAAACCGCGTCGCTTAATAGTGAAGCTGTTGTATTCCTTATCAAAATGACAGATAACCACCCGTCCGGCTAAAATTAGCACTAAACCACTCGCCACAAGACTTAATAAAAGAAGAGGTGGTATCCACAAGACGTAAGTTAACCACCTAAGTTGGTGGTAAATTAGCAAGATGAGCAAAAAAGTGCTTACCATCCACCCACCTGTACCTAGCCACAGTGAATAGGGTCGATATCGAAATTTCAGTTGCGTTTTTGTGTTTTCTAAGATAACCATTGTTTTATTTCACCACCAAAAACAGTATATCAACTTTTTGCGATCGCACTATCTAACTAATTACCCGTGATAATCTTTGTCCCAGGTGCGGTAATTTGTGCTAAAATCTCTGCATCTTTTGACGCAGGCACAGCCAGTCGCCATGATTTGATACCTCCTTCTAGGACAACAAAATTTAACCTTGTTTTTCTCAATTCTTTGTAGGCTTTAACCGCACGCATCCCCCTTGTACAATAAAGTACGATAATTGGCTGAGTATGATTATTTTGGATATACCTTTGGGCAATAACCCGAATCTGCTGCACGCCGAATCCAGCCTGAATATCTGTTAGGGGTACAAGCAGGCTGTTACCGATGCGATCTTCTGCGTATTCTTCTGGCGATCGCACGTCAATCAAAATTGCATTTCTCAACTTCCCCTGCTTCAATTCGGAAGCGGTCACTTTTTTGGCACTCAAACTGGCGATAAAGGTTGGAACATCCATGTGATTAACCACTGCTGCTAATGTAACAGAACTAACACCGACAATGCTGAGAGAAAGAATTACTGGTAAAGGACGTAAATAACGAATGATGCCTTTTTTCAAGTTTTTACTGTGCATTTTTGAGTCTTCCTTTTGAGTGTGGTAAGTCTAAAACCAGCGGTAAGACTTCATCAGGTAATATGCGATCGCAACAATCGGAAATGAGCATACGTGCATTGACATAACAGTGCTTGCAAGGGTGGGACGTTTTTCTCGAAGAAGGCTTGCGATCGCAAAACCTTTCATAACAAAACCAAAGATAAACCCAATTAGCAATATTCCTCCTGTCACTGCATAAAGAAAAGTGCGATCGGCTAAGCCACTTATCGATTCCACCAGGAATAAGCTGGCAAAACCTAATCCCATGAAGAATAGATAAACCAAGAAAATAAACTTTCCTTGGCTAATATTTTTTAAGTACCCCGTGCGCTGACAAAAAGAAAGGCACATTGCCGCAGATATCGCAGATCCAATCAGGGAAATTGGAAAAAATATACTGAAAGATACTAAGCCGAGCGGGCAAATTATTATGTAAAATATGTTTGCTAAAGTAGCGAATTTACAAGCTTTTAGGTAAGGAAGATGTTCTTGTTTGTGCAGAATATAAGCTTCGATGATAACGATTGCAAGGAGAGGTATTCCATAGGGGAAAATTGTTGCGATCGCGGGAAGAAATAAAAGCTGAGAAGCAAATTCAATATTGCTGGTATTGGCAAATCCACCACCACAAGCTGTTGCTGGGAAACCAATAATTAGCAGTAATCCGACAGCGCCTAATATAACTTTGATTAAGGATTGCCACTTTTTCTGATACTTATTTTTGTTTAAACTGCGAGTTGCTAGTGGAAAATTAGTGATGGGAACGATGGCTGAATCAAATTGTTTGTAACGCTGCATGGTTATGCTCCTGAAAGATAAGTGGTAATTGCATCTTCCTGTTTATTATTAAGACAGATGCTTCACTGAGTTCTTGACTGACTTCTTCGAGATCTCATCGACTTTTTATCGACTTTGTGGAAAACTGGCATTTAAGATGTGAAAAGTATCTTTGCTATGCAGAAGCAATGTCCCGATCGCTAAAAGTTCGTTCTGAGTGCATCCCCACAGTCAAGTCGTCTCTCCTCAGAAACGGCTTTCCCAGTCAAAAAGTCCTCGCTGAAGATCTAGGGATAGCCCAATCTACTGTGAGCAACTTTCTCAATGGCAGACCCGTTGATTATGTGAATTTTAGGGAAATTTGTCAGATATTGAGTCAAGAGTGGCGAAATATAGCCGATTTATCGGATCATTTGCCAGAAAATGAAATAAATAACCTTAAAGCTAAAGTTTTCATCAGCAGTCGCCATCAAGACTTCCGCCTTGTCCAGCAGTTGCAGCAAGCTTTGAGTGCGGCGGGACACGAAGTTGCGATCGCATCTGAAAACACTCCGCCCGAACAATATTTACAAAGCTGCGATTACTTGCTGCTGCTGTTGTCCCAGGAATCCGCCGTCAGCGAAATCGTCTTGGAAGAAGTGCGGGTCGCCAAAGAATTGCACAACTTTACCGCCCAAAAGCCAGCAATTTTACCGCTATGCGTAGGTTTACAAAGTAAAACGCCTCTTTCCTTCGATTTACTGCAACTTTTGCATGGAATTCAGCCGTGGCAGTGGCGTAGCGACGACGACACCTCAACCATAATCTCAGAAATCCTCAGCGTAGTGGCCCAAGGACGCACGTCCCTAAGTGCCTCCAGCAAATTAGCTGTAAACTGGGCTACTGAAGGGACTGGGAATTGGGGAGTGGGAATTGGGAATTGGGAATTGGGCATTCTTCCCCACTCTCCCACTCTCCCCCTCCCAGTCGCGTCACCAGAGTTACCGGAGGGGCAAGTAGAGGTGGCATCGAGCTTTTATATCGATCGTCCTCCCATTGAAACGCGCTGTTATGAGACAATATGTCAGCCTGGTGCCCTCATCCGCATCAAAGCGCCCAGGCAGATGGGCAAAACCTCGTTAATGGCGAGGATTTTGCATCACGCAGAGGAACAAGGCTCAAGAGCGATCGCGTTGAGTTTTCAGTTAGCTAATAAACGAATTCTTACCAACTCGGATACATTTTTACAGTGGTTTTGTGCTAGCGTCGGACAAGAATTGGGGATGCTGGAAAACCTGGGCAAGTGTTGGGAATTAGCCGATATTATTGGCAGCAACCAGTGCTGCAAAGCTTACTTTGAACAGTGTTTGTTGCCGGAAATATCGACTTCCCTAACATTGGGTTTGGATGAAGTCGATCGCGTGTTTGAATCTCCCGAAATTGCCGATGACTTTTTTGGTTTGTTGCGAGCTTTGCATGAAGAATCCAAGCGACGCGATATTTGGAAAAAATTTCGCTTGGTAATTGTTCATTCCACAGAAGTTTATATTCCGTTGGATATCAATAAATCACCTTTTAATGTGGGATTGCCGATTGAATTACCGGAGTTTAACTCGCCGCAGGTGCAAGAGTTGGCAATGCGGCACAAACTAGATTGGAATGAGAAACAAGTCGAGCAATTAATGGGTTTAGTGGGAGGACATCCCTACTTAGTGCGGTTGGCTATGTATTGCATTGCGCGTCAGGATGTTACTTTAGATCGGGTGGTGGAAGAGAGTGCCACAGAAGCGGGAATTTATAGCGATCATCTGCGGCGGCATTTGTGGAATCTAGAAAAATATCCAGATTTGTTAGAAGCGATGAAAGAGGTTGTGAGTGCTTCGGGGGGAGTGCGATTGCGGTCAGAATTAGCGTTTAAATTAAATAGTATGGGGCTGGTGAAGTTAGATGGCAATGATTGTACTCCCAGGTGTAGTTTGTACGAGCAATATTTTCGCGATCGCGTTTGTAGATAGTTTGTAGAGAATAGTTCATGGCAATGACCTATTCCCCAATTCCCAATTCTTTTTACTTTGAATTAGTCATCATCTGGTTAACCGGGGGATTGTACAGCCGCAGATAGTTCCAGTAGTTGCCAAACACCTGTTTAACGTAGTTTTTAGTTTCTGGAAAAGGGATAGTTTCGATAAATTCATCTGGATCGGTCAAATTTTTCTGCCCAATCCATTTATCGACGTTACCGGAACCGGCATTGTAACTAGCCAATGCCAATAGAGAGTTATTTTTAAATTTCTGGTGGGTTTCCAGCATCAACCATGTGCCGAGATTTATGTTGTCGTTGGTATTGTCTAAGGCGTATTGCTTAAGATTGATGATTCTGGCTACGGAGGCTCCAACTTGCGGCATCACTTGCATGACACCAACGGCACCGGCATTAGAGCGGATATTCGGCATAAATCGCGACTCCTGCCTCATTAGACTAACTACTAGCAAAGGATTTAGCTCACGCTTTTGCGACCAAGTTTCGATCGTTTCTTCATAGGGAAAAGGATATAGAGCATACCAGTAAATGGGTTGTTGCTTGAGAGATTGAAACTCGGCTTGCTCAGAAGGCGTCTCTCGGTCTTCCAGGGCAGCAACTTGAGTAATTCCTGATATGTAATCCCCCACTGCCAGTTTCAGGAGACCATCGGTAAACTGTTGAGTTACGGTTGGCTCGATCCGGTTTTGGAATTCTATCTGCCATAGTACCCAGGCATCCCGGTCTTGAGCCAATTGGTATAGTTCTTTCAATGTTTCAGACCCCATTGGCAGTACGGGGCGCTCCCTCGGTAAGGCTACTTGAGGTGTGATCTTCCGCACGGTGTCGAAGGTTCCGACATCCCAGCCAAGCATAGTGGCAGAGCGCCAAGCATAGTAAGATTGCGGGTATTTTTTCACTACCAGTTCAAAAGCGGCTTTGGCTTCCTGCTGCTGTCCCAGTTGCATTGCCCATTTACCGGCCCAAAAGCCTGCCTGACGAGCCGGTTCGCTATTGGGGTTTTGAGTGAGGATTGGCTGTCCCCATTGTAATGCTGCCTGGAAATCCCCAGCAGCTGCTTTAGCTTGAGCCATTTTCCAGCGATATTCTGCTGCTGCATCGGAGTTGCCATATTTGGTTAGCAATAATTGATTAGTCTCTTCAGCTGCTTTGGGATTATTGAGATTATCCAAAGCTTCTGCTTTTGCTAGCAGTGCGTCACCGGCTTGGTCGGGAAATTGCTCGATCGCTTGGTCGAGATAAGGCACCGCCTCTATGGATGGTTCTATTTTGGCTATCTGGAGTAGGGCGTTGCCGGTTTCTTTGGCTTTGGGGTACTCGCTCACCATCTTTTTATAGGCGAGCTTAGCGTCTGTCTCCCTCTCGGCTAGCTGGAGTCCTCTAGCGACAAGGTAGGCGTGGCGAGATGAGGGTGGGGCTTTGGCATAAGCGGTGCTGGCTTGGCCGTATTTTTTGTCTTTCCAGTAGCCAAGAGCGATCGCTTGCCAGTCTTCTGGCTTGAGTGGCTCTACAGGTTTTCCGTCTATCATTCCAGGCTGGCTGAGTATCTTGTCTAGCACCAAACTAATTTCTGGCGTGTCAAAGCTATACTTTGCCAGTAACAACATCAAGTCCCGTTGATTCGGTTTCTCCTTGAGCCAGGAATTTGCCATTTCCAGGGTGAGGGGATGGCTGGGGTATTTCGCGATAACTTCGTTCCAATCTTCTCGTTTCGTCTTGCCCAGTGCAACGAGGGCTTCTGGGATCGCGGGAGAGTCGGGATAGTGTTTGAGCAAATCCTGCCACTGGGCAGTTGCTTTAGTTTGGTCGCCGATGGCTTGGTAAGCTTGGGCGCGTTTGACGATCGCTTGTGCGCCTAAAAGCGAATAATCGCACTCTAAGCCTTCTAACAAGTCCACCGCCTTTTGTCCTTGGTGCTGTTCAATTAGATCGGATGCCAGCAGATAACGGGCTCTAGCACTCTCGCGCTCTCCGTCTCCATTGGCGATCGCTTCTAATTCTTTAGCTCGTTTCTCTGGCTGCATCAGCGCCAGGGAAAAAACTGTCGTGTTGCTCTTATATCCCGTCGTTTCGCGGCTTTTTCCCCGCAACAGACAGGCGATCGTTCTTCGCGCCAGCCCTCGCCCAAAGTGTCTTTCAAAGATGGGATATCCAATCAGCAGCACACTCAGTCCGAAACTGACAGCAACTGCAATTTGTTGTCTGCGTTGCTTTTGCCTCGACAGACCGTAGCCGGAAAATTTAAAACCTGACATTTTTCTCATAGAGCCTCGTGGCGACAGAAATCCATCTGTTTTTTATGTGATCGAGCCAGAGTGAGCCAATGCCGTCAGGAATTTACGGTCGCTCACGGGCGGGTGGAGGAGACTGGGAACTGCGATCGCTGAGTGGCCCTTCATAGATGCCGGGGATCGCATCCTCAAACGCTACAAGTTTAACAACACAAAAGTGCTTTAATTTACACTTCCTCGGCTAAAACTGCGATCCCGTAAGCCTAAAAGCCCAATTTTACATGGAGAATAAGGACTAGAAAAGTCAAAAGAAAATTGGTCATTAGTCATTAGTCATTAGTCATTCTCTCCCACTCTCCCACTCTCCCACTCCCCCAC
>CASBRD010000123.1 GCA_949128025.1 Oscillatoriales cyanobacterium PMM_0008
CTCTCCCACTCCCCCACTCCCCCACTCTCCTCAGATCTAATCTGCTGTCGCTAAATCCGGCAACTCTTCCTCTAACGCTGGATTAGCAGCTTTCATCGCCGCTTCTGTTTTCTGGCGATCGAACTTCAAAATCAGCACCGCTAACGGAGGCAAACACAGATCCAGCGAATGGTAATGATTGTGGAAGAACCACTCCTCCGTCCACTTACCGCCTAGATTCCCCATATTGCTACCGCCGTACTGACCGGCATCGCTATTGAACAGTTCCTTATAGAATCCCGCTTCTGGCACACCGACGCGGTAATGGCTGTGGGGCTGAGGCGTGAAATTACACACCGTCACTACAAAATTACCTGGATCTTCCTTATCGCGGCGGATAAACGAAACTACACTGTGGCGGTTGTCGTTACAATCAATCCACTCAAACCCTCCCTCACCAAAATCCCAAGTATACAGCGTCGGTTCGTTTTGATACAGGTGGTTGAGGTCTGTCATAAACTTGACCAGCTGTTGATGCTCCTCGTGCTGGAACAAATGCCACTCCAAATCTGCCCAGACATTCCACTCACTCCACTGCCCAAACTCCATACTCATAAATAGAGTCTTCTTGCCGGGGTGAGTATACATATAAGCCAACAAAGTTCGCACGTTGGCGAACTTCTGCCACTTGTCTCCCGGCATCTTCCCAATCAAAGGACTCTTGCCGTGTACCACCTCGTCGTGAGATAGCGCCAGCATATAATTTTCGCTGTGATGATACCAAATACTGAAGGTGAGGTTGTTTTGGTGGAACTGACGGAACCACGGGTCCATGTGGAAATAATCCAACATATCGTGCATCCAGCCCATATTCCACTTCAAGTTAAAGCCCAAGCCGCCCACATAAGTAGGCCAAGACACCATCGGCCAAGAGGTAGACTCTTCAGCAATGGAAAGAATGCCAGGGTAGTAGCTGAAGAGGACGTGATTTGTCTGACGGAGGAAATCAGCCGCTTCAATATGTTCGCAACCGCCATACTGGTTGGCAACCCATTCCCCATCCGGGCGCAAATAGTTGAGGTAGAGCATGGAAGCTACGGCATCTACCCGTATCCCGTCAATGTGGTATTTGTCAAACCAAAACAGGGCGTTTGCTACCAGGAAATTACGCACTTCGTTGCGACCGTAGTTGAACACCAAAGTGCCCCACTGTTTGTGTTCGCCTTTGCGGGGGTCGGCGTGTTCGTATAGGTGGGTGCCATCGAAGAAAGCCAAACCGTGACCGTCTTTGGGGAAGTGACCCGGTACCCAGTCAACAAGTACCCCAATACCTTGTTCGTGGCATTTGTCAACAAAATACATGAAATCTTCGGGCTTGCCGAAGCGAGATGTAGGTGCGTAGTATCCCGTCACCTGATATCCCCAAGAGCCATCAAAAGGATGTTCTGCGATCGGCAATAATTCAATGTGAGTAAATCCGAGTTCCTTAACGTAGGGAATCAGTTTCTCTGCTAACTCGCGGTAGGTAAGGAAGCGAGCCCCCGGTCTTAGTTCTGAGACGATCACTACCGGCTCCTTTTCCCCATTGGGCAACACTGCCGGTTCATCTGAAGAAGCGTGCAACCATGAGCCCAAATGGCATTCGTAGACGGAAACAGGCTGGGTCAGCGGGTCACTGTGACGACGCTTTTCCATCCACTCATCGTCGTTCCAAGTGTATGTATCTAAGTCTACGACAATCGAAGCAGTTTTAGGCCGCGCTTCCTGGTAGAAACCGTAAGGGTCACTTTTTTCGTAAATGTGGCCTGCATAGTTTTTGATTTCATACTTATAGTGGGTTCCAACCTCCAGTCCGGGAATAAACAATTCCCAAATACCTGTTTCCCGTTTTCGCATCTGGTGTTGGCGGCCATCCCACAAGTTAAAATCGCCCAAAAGCGAAACGTTACGAGCATTGGGAGCCCACACGGCAAAATAAACACCCTTGACGCCGTTGACTTCGGTTAGGTGTGCCCCTAACTTCTCGTAAATGCGGTGATGATTTCCTTCGGCGAATAAGTGAATGTCAAAGTCTGTCAGCAGCGGCGACCGGAAAGCATAAGCGTCATTGACGACTCGCTCGTGTTCGCCTTCTTTAATCCGCAGCTGATAGTTTGCTAGTTCCGGGGTATCAATCGTGCATTCAAAAAAGTGAGGATGATGCACTGATTGCATCGGAAATTGTTTCCGTTCCTCTGGTAGCACGACCCATACGGCGTCAGCATTCGGAAGGTAAGTTCGCACTACCCAGACAGTTTTGCCATTTTGCTCAATAGTATGAGGCCCCAGCACTTCAAACGGGTCTTGATGCTGATTCCAAACAATCCGGTCAATCTGCTCAGGGGCAATGGTCATGGACATGAGGCTACCTACCTAACGGGGATTTACTGAGTTGGCTTATACTATCAGGACAGAGTTGCCAAAACACTTTAAATTTATATACATTTTTTCATGTATTTACATCATATGGCTAGTCGATCGCTTAAAATGCTGCCTCGGATGTCGAATTGGGGCTATAGGCCCCAAAAGTCAAAAGTCAAAAGTCAAAAGTCAAAAAGGGCTAGGGGAGGAGTTAGGAGAGCGGAAGAGTGGGAGAGAGAATGACCACTGACCACTGACCACTGACCACTGACCACTGACCACTGACCACTGACCACTGACCACTGACAATTGACAACTGACAATTGACCAATGATTCTCAAAAATGCAAAAATGGGAAAAGCTTCCGGAGCGGATAACTGACGCGGAGCAGGAAAAGTAGATGTTGCACTTCAGTATTTACTTGAGGTCTTGCGTTTTGAGCTTCTCGCAGATTTGCTCTTAACTGGGCGTACTCAGCAGCAGTTATGGGTTTGCCATCAACTGGCGATCGCGCTTCTATAATAATTTCTGTCCGCAACACTTCTTCTGGTATATCCTCTGGTGGTGGTAAAGCTAGCAGAGGAACAGAGGAGCAGAGGAGCAGAGGGGCAGAGGAGCAGAGGAGCAGAGGGGCAATTTTCATCCTTCATCCTTCCGCAGTCCCGGTGGTAGTGGTTCCCCACAGATTTGATGAATTTGCATAATGCGATCGAACACCCAGGGATATTCTCGCCTGTAGTGCGGAATTAGGGCTAAGGGACTAAGCAAAGCACCGGCAGCGATATCTGCTACGCTGAGGTGATTTCCCACCAGATAGGGGTTATCCTGCCAGCGACTTGATAATTCCTCCAGAGCTAGAGCCAGCCGAGCCGCCGCCAGCTTCACCGTCGCTGGATTAATTTTATACTGACTCCGCACCACCTGGATCAGCACCTGACTGGACAAAGAGGGGTCTATTTGCTTGCCCTCACCAGCACGAAAGTCATAGTAGATAAATCTAGTCGCAGTGCCAATACTTTCATCAAGCCAATCTTCAAGCATAGAGGCTTCTGTCTGCTGCCGCCGATCTGGTAAAAAAAGTTCTGGTTCGGGCTGGTAGCTTTCCAGATATTTTAGTATTTGCGTCGAATCTGCGATCGCTTCCGGTTGTCCCTCTTGCTGAGGCAACAGCACCGGCACCGTTGTCAACCCCGTCAGCGGTTTTAGCTTCAGAATATGAAGTCCCGGCGTTAAATTCTGAACTCCATAACTTATTTTTTTATACCCCAGCGCTAACCGTGCTTTGCGACAGTAATGAGACGTACTAAATTGCAGTAAAAGCATTTTTCACTTAAGCGAGTTCATAGTTCATGGTTCATTGCCATGAACCATGAACTATGAACCATAAACAGCCAGCAGATTAAGTCAAGCCGGTTATGAGAATATACAAAGCCAGCTTAGGGCGATTTAGTAGGGGTTGCCGCAGGCGTTTTAGCAGGTGCGGGTGCGGGTGCTGTTGTTGCTTTTGGAGCAGGAGATGCTCCTCCTGCTGGTGCCGGACTGGTGGTGGCAGGCGTGTCGCCGCCGCCTTGGCAGGCTCCCAATGTTACGGCCAAGCCGAGTCCTAGAGCCAAACTAACGATTTTTTTGTTCATACACTCCTCTGTTACTGATTGCGTCACAATTTGTAACTAGATGATAACAATACTTTATTTACTAGGCTAGCGTGCAAATACAACCCAATTTTTTTTGTGAAGCAAAGCTGCTGCCTCTCACATAATACTCCAAAAACTGGAAAAATCGCCTAATAGAGCTATTGTGTCCAAATTTGACAACTTTGTTAGATGGGATATAGTGGCAAGCTTCGATCCCAGCAGCAAGGCCCTTGCCTTCGGCAAGACTTGGGGTACAGCTAGGGATCTGATTTCTAATCGTCATTTTTTGGGATAAAATTGGACATTAGGCAACAAAACGGACAATGCTCAGATCGTTTAAAACCAAACTGAAGCTTGACGACCGACAAGCCACCGTCATGGCCCGACACGCAGGC
>CASBRD010000124.1 GCA_949128025.1 Oscillatoriales cyanobacterium PMM_0008
CCCAATCCCCAATCCCCAGTCCCTAATGCACAAAATTGCTCTTTTTGGTACAAGCGCCGATCCGCCGACAGCCGGACATCAAGCAATTCTGAGTTGGCTATCGCAAAACTATGACTGGGTGGCAGTCTGGGCATCTAACAATCCTTTTAAATCTCACCAGACGCCCCTAGAACACCGAGCCGCAATGTTAAACTTATTGATTGAGGATATTAACCCTCCCCGGTACAACATCGGTTTGCCTCAAGAACTCAGCAGCCCCAGAACTTTGGAGACAGTCGAGAAAGCAAAGGCAAAATGGCCCTTTGCAGAACTGACGCTAGTGATTGGTGCCGATCTCGTTACTCAGCTGCCGCGTTGGTATCGAGTTGAAGATTTGTTGCAACAAGTACGGCTGCTGGTGGTGCCTAGACCAGGATCTACCATAGAAGATGCAGCTTTAGTGCGGCTTAGGGAGATCGGAGCCTCTGTTGCGATCGCATCTCTCACCGGCCTAGATGTTTCCTCTACAGCTTATCGTGAAAATGGAGACACAGAAGCATTGACGCCTCCAATTGAGGCATATATTTATCGAGAGCATTTATACGCATGGCAGGACGCGGCACAAAAAAGGTTGCAAATACGTTAAAAAAACAGGCATTAGCCGACTTCAAAGTCGGTGTTGATAACGTAATTTTCTCAGTCGATACCGAGCAAAATCGACTGCTGGTTCTATTAGTAATGCGAGATGATGAACCATACTTAGGCCAGTGGTGTTTACCGGGAACGCTAGTAAGAAAAGGGGAATCTTTAGAAGATGCAGCCGATCGGATTCTCGCCGAAAAAATCAAAGTAAAAAATCTATACTTGGAGCAATTGTATAGCTTCGGAGGGCCTGGTCGCGATCCTAGAGAAGCACCAGATAGTTTTGGAGTTCGTTATTTAGCAGTAAGCTATTTTGCGTTAGTACGATTTGCGGAAGCCGAACTAATTGCCGATGGCGTTAGCGGTATTGCCTGGTATCCCATTGAGCAGATACCGCCATTAGCCTTCGATCACAATCAAATTTTGGAGTATGGCTATCGACGTTTGCGGAATAAATTAGAGTATAGTCCCGTTGCTTTTGATGTATTACCTGAAGTCTTTACTTTGAGCGATCTTTATCAATTTTACACAACTGTTTTAGGAGAAAACTTTTCCGACTATTCCAATTTTCGGGCTCGTCTGCTCAAGTTGGGATTTTTGTGCGACACGGGTATAAAAGTATCGCGTGGTGCAGGTCGTCCTGCTAGTTTGTATCGCTTTGATGCCGAAGCTTTTGCACCGTTAAAGGATAAACCACTGGTTTTTATTTAGTTTTTTGGTCAGTTGTCAGTTGTTAGTTGTCAGTGGTCAGTTGTCAGTGGTCAGTTGTCAGTTGTCAGTTGTCAGTTGTCAGTTGTCAGTTGTCAGTTGTCAGTTGTCAGTTGTTAGTGTATATTCGTGTCGTGCTGGTGATTAGTCATGAAAATTGCGATCGCTCAACTCAATCCTATAATTGGTGCTATCACCGATAACGCCCAACAAATTCTCAATGCTGCCAAACAAGCATCTGATTTGGGTGTTCGTTTATTACTGACTCCAGAACTTTCCCTCTGTGGATATCCGCCACGGGACTTGTTGCTAGACCCCAGTTTTGTCGAGGCGATGGCGACTACTTTGCAACAGCTAGCCAAAGATTTGCCACCCAATTTAGCCGTGTTGGTAGGAACAGTAGAACCAAATCCAAAAGCATACACCACTGGCGGTAAATCTCTATTCAACAGCATCGCTTGGTTAGAACAGGGTAAAGTGCAGCAAATCTTCCACAAACGGTTACTTCCTACTTATGATGTATTTGATGAAGACCGCTATTTTGAACCCGGACTTCAGCCTAATTTCTTTACCCTCACTCTGGAAAAAGGGGAATCGCTAAATAAAGTTAAAATTGGTGTAACAATCTGCGAAGATTTGTGGAATGATGAAGAATTTTGGGGTAAGCTCAGTTATAACGTTAATCCTATTACTGACTTAGCCCGGTTGGGTGTAGATTTGGTTGTGAATTTGTCGGCATCGCCTTATAGTGTTGGCAAACAATTATTGCGGGAAGCGATGCTGCGGCACTCAGCTACACGCTTCAGTCAACCTATTATCTATGCTAATCAGGTGGGCGGCAACGATGATTTAATTTTTGATGGCAACAGTTTTGCCTTGAATCGTACAGGCGAAGTAGTGTGTCGCGCCTGTGGGTTCGAGACAGATTTAGTGTTGGTAGATTTTGATGCAGAAACAGGAGATTTCGCATCTGTACAACCGACATCTGTGACACCGCTACCCGATTGTGAAGAGGCGGAAATTTGGTCAGCGTTGGTGTTGGGAGTGCGAGATTATGCCCAGAAATGCGGGTTTTCTAAAGTTGCGATCGGATTGAGTGGAGGAGTAGATTCGGCATTAGTTGCAGCCATTGCAGCGTCAGCTTTGGGTGCAGAAAATGTTTTGGGCGTCCTCATGCCTTCTCCTTACAGTTCCGATCATTCAGTTACGGATGCTTTGGCATTAGCCGATCGTATTGGCATCAAAACTCACACACTGCCGATCGGCCCTTTGATGCAAGCTTACGACAAAAATTTGGAAGATTTGTTTGCTGGGACAGAGTTCGGTATTGCCGAGGAGAACATTCAATCGCGGATTCGCGGGAACTTGTTAATGGCGATTGCTAACAAATTCGGCTATCTCCTCCTCTCCACTGGCAACAAATCAGAAATGGCCGTTGGATACTGTACCCTTTACGGCGATATGAATGGCGGATTAGCTGCGATCGCAGATGTACCCAAAACCCGCGTTTACTCTTTGTGCAAGTGGCTGAATCGCAACGGCGAAATTATACCCGATCGTATTCTCACCAAAGCACCCAGCGCCGAACTCAAACCCGGTCAAGTAGACCAAGATTCTCTGCCACCTTATGATATATTAGATGATATTTTGCAGCGCTTGATTCACGATCGTCAATTACCCGCACAAATTGTTGCCGCCGGACACGATCCCGATGTGGTGAAACGAGTGATAAAGATGGTATCGCGGGCCGAATTTAAACGACGACAAGCACCGCCGGGATTAAAAATAACCGATCGCGCTTTTGGTACTGGTTGGCGAATGCCGATCGCTAGTAAGTGGGTTTCTGCAAATTAGCTTCTCATCTTGATATGCCCAAAGATTGGACTTCGATCGAACAACGCTTAACCCCTTACCTATTCCTACTCCCCGCCCTTTTCATCTTATTGTTAACGGTATTTTGGCCTACCCTCCAAGCCTTTTACCTCAGTTTCACTCAGTATGACCTCATCAACCCACCCCAATGGGTGGGATTTGCCAACTTTCGCCGCTTGTGGGCAGATCCAGTATTCTGGAAGACGCTGTGGAATACCCTGTTGTATCTCCTTGGTGTCGTGCCAATTTTGGTTGTTGCACCCTTGGGGCTGGCCATCGCAGTTAACCAAAAATTGCGTGGAATCAGTTGGTTTAGAGCATTTTATTATACCCCGGTTGTCATTTCAATGGTGGTTGCCGGAATTGCCTGGAAGTGGCTTTATGCCGAAAACGGTTTGCTCAATCAATTTCTGGCACATATTGGCTTTAAAGACGGTATTCCCTGGCTCACCAGTCCCAAATGGGCGATTTTCAGCGTCATGGCGGTAACGATTTGGAAGGGGTTGGGCTACTACATGGTCATTTACCTAGCTGGGTTGCAATCTATACCAATAGACTTGTATGAAGCGGCTGCGATCGATGGTTCTGATGGTATTAGCAAACATTGGAATATCACAGTACCGTTGATGAAACCGTATCTATTGTTAGTTGCGGTGATTTCGGCAATTTCTGCTACCAAAGTCTTTGAAGAAGTTTATATCATGACGCAGGGAGGGCCGAGAAATAGTTCCAAAACTATTGTTTATTATCTTTACGAACAAGCTTTTGATAATTTGGAAATCAGCTATGCTTGTACAATTGGGTTGGTGCTGTTTTTGTTGATATTGGGGTTATCGATTTTGAATTTAAAGTTTTCCCTAGCCCCTAGTGGAGGATGGCGAAAATAATTCACCAGTAAAAATTGCCTTTTTTCCCTCCAAATCTTGATTTTTCCGACTGACAACTGACAACTGACAACTGACAACTGACAACTGACCACTGACCACTGACAACTGACCACTGACAACTGACAACTGACAACTGACAACTGACAACTGACAACTGACAACTGACCACTGACCCCTTTTTTGTCAGTCGGAGCGAACCATCCACACCAGAAAGCCCAAAATTTGCTCGATTGGGGGAAGCGGATAATCGAGCGGATCGATCGTCACCTTCTCCTCTTCTAATTTGAGGAACCGCCACTGCGTTCCGCTGCTTACGCAGCCGTAGATTGTTGAGATGGCTTTTCCCTTTTTTGAATTGAATCGCTGTGCAGCTACCATTTCAGCAACACATTGACCGTATCCTGTTTTCAAATCAGCTTTTTTGGCTTCTACGATCGCTACAGCCGGAGCAAAAATGGCGATCTCTTGTGGGGATCTGCTGATGAGGAAGTCAACAACGCCGTTGAGTCCAACGCTTTCATCTACAGTAAAATCCTCACCGGAGAACACAGAGACTTGTTTGTTGAGGATGCGCCTGACCTCTATCAAAACTGGATAAATAATGCCTTCAGAGCGAGCTTTATCACTACCAAAAGCCACTACTGGCAAGGTATCTTCTAGATAGCCTGCGAGGATTGCTGAAGGCGCGATCGTGTCAACATTTGGGAAAAATCGGCTTTCTTCAATGGTGAGATTGAAGGTTTCGATAGCTTTAACGATCGTTGTGAATTCGCTATAGGGCATTTTTGCGCTCCAAACTATAACTAGGGGCTAGGGAAAGAGGGGAGTGGGGGAGTGGGAGAGTGGGAGAG
>CASBRD010000125.1 GCA_949128025.1 Oscillatoriales cyanobacterium PMM_0008
CGGGATTGGGATTACCGGGATTGGGATTACCGGGATTGGGATTACCGGGATTGGGATTACCGGGATTGGGATTACCGGGATTGGGATTGTTACCGGGGGATGTGGTTATGACTTGAGTCAGACCTTGAGTGAAAGGCCCGAAATAAGACCCAGGTTGTACCGTCTGTTGGGGGCCAGCCGTAATGTTGCCAACTGTTCCATTTTTTGTGGCATCACCAGCGACATTAAAGGCAGTTTCTGGCCCTCCTCCATGTTGAATTACGATCGCGCCTCCCCCAGTTCCTCCAGCCGTGGAAATGCTGGACCCAGCGCCATTTCGGTCTTTAAAAGTACCTGTAGCCCGGAAAAACCTTTCAGTTGCAATATTAACGGTTCCACCTGCGCCTTTACTTCCTCCTTGGGCGTTAATATACTCAACTTGGATGTCTCCTTTGGGGTCGAGGGTGACGTTACCTCCTTTTCCTGTAATAGCGCTGGTGTCGATTTTTCCGATGCTAATTTGAACAGGAGTAATAACGGTAATTGACCCACCGACTGTATTTCCAGAGGCATTTAAGTTGCCAGTTTGTACAGATCCCGTCTGGCTATTTAGGGTGATATTACCACCAGCGGCGCTATTGGATTGAGTCGTGATATCGTTAGTGGTTATATTGCCAGCAGCATTTACGGCAATGTTTCCACCATTACCTTTGATAGAAGTAGCATTGAGAGAACTTGTGCTGGTATTGATGTCGCCAGTTTTACTCGTAAGGGTGATGTTTCCTCCTGCTGTGACAATATTGCTTGTGGTGATATTACCTGCTGCTACAAGTTCAATTGCCGAACCATTAGTTGTAATATCACCTTTAGCTGCGATCGCGTCCGTTCCAACTGGAGACTGAATTGTTACCGGATTGTTAAAATTAACCTTATTGTCGATAGTAATAGCTGCTGTCGAATCACTTCTGCCAATTACTATAGAAGTAAACCCAGGTTGGATGGCGCTAATTTCTGCCGCCGTTAAATCTAAAGCTGTTGTGTCGTTAGAAGATGCGATCGCAATATTTTGGTCTGGTGTCGCCGGGTGAAGTACCAGTTTATTAGTACCAGTTACCGCCCCTGCAAAATCAATTTCCCCTGCTGTTAAAGTCAGCGGGTTATCGCCTGCTGACAAGGTAGAACCAAAACTAATTGTAGCCGTTCCCAAATTGAAGTTTACATTTCCATTTAAAGTAACGGGGCCGCTAAATTTGATGTCATCTTCGGTAGTGGTGATATCGCCTGCGGTAGATACCGATCCGGTGCCGTTTTGATTGAAGACACCATCCAAATTCATATCTGCTGAGGCGGCAATATTCAAGGTGCCACTGTTGTCGATCTTGACACCACCAGACTTACTTGCGGTGACAGAACTATTAAAGGTAAAGTTATTACCTTTTAGATTAACACCACTTGAACTATTGGTGTCGATCGGCCCTTGGAAAGTAGTAGTTCCCGTCCCGGCTTTTTGGGTAATGCTAGCAGATGTAATTGCGCCTGTTTGTACGTCCTTTGCACTGTTAACAGTCAGATTGCCCAAACGGTTATTACTGCCTATATCTCCATTTAAAATGATGTTACCGCTACCCGCTTCCAGATTAAGATTGCCGTTACCATCAATTTTGCCATCGATACTAATATCACCATCACCTTTATTACCTGTGCTGAGGTTAACGTTATTACCAATTGAAGTATTGCCATTAATTGTGATGTTGCGATCGGCAGTTGTGATATCTGCATTAAGATTTGTTGTTTTGCCAGCTAAGGTGATTGAGGCGTCGTCGATTCCTAGAATGGGTGCGTTGACTGCAATTGAACCTAGAGGAGATTGAATTGTAACTGGGTCGTTGAATGATATGGGGTTGTTAAATGCGATCGCGCCGCTGCCGTCAGTCCGTCCGATAACGATCGATTTGAAGTTATTTTGGAATCCGCTAATCTCACTTACCGTCAAATCTAAAATACTGTTGCTACCGCTATCTGTAGCGCCTATTTCGATATTTTGGCTAGCAGTTAAAGGTTCAAGTGTTAAATTACCAGTACCGGAAATATTTCCACCAAAATCAATCTCATCTCCCCTTAATGTAAGATTGCCAGCTTTTCCGTCTAGATTACCGCTGATGCTAGCAACATTAGTAAGTTGGTTAGTAAATTGGAAGGTGTCGTCTAAGTCGCCGCCTATGATATTTTGAAAAGCACTGAAGTTGATTTGGCCATTGAAAGTACCAGAATCGCTGCCAGTAATATTCCAAGTGTTTTCGGTATTAGTGCCAACTAAGGTGCTGGATGCTTTAGTTGTACCAACAAGGTTTTCAATACTTACCCCGCCAATTTCCCCTAAGTTTACTGTTACCGGAGTGGTTAAATTTGAGTAGTTCAACGTATCGCTGCCAAGGTTACCATCTATTGTGCCATTGAAATTAATGCCGTCGTTAAATACAAAAGTATCGTTAGAAATGCCGCCGACTAGGTTTTCAATATTATCGAAGCTTAAGCTGTTGGGGTAACCGCTGAGATTACCAGAATTAGCGCCTGTGATATACCAAGTCGTATCGCGGTTAACACCGACGAGGGTGGAACCACCTGCAATGTTAACAGGTGAATTAAAAGTAGCGGTATTATCAAGATTGATGATGCCAGTGCCGTCTCCACGTCCGATGATGATAGAAGATATGCCCGGTTGCAGAAAGCCTAGCTCGGTGGTGGTAATATCTAATGTGCTGGTACTGCCGCTATCGGTTCCTCCCAGTGCGATCGCCTGACTTGCACTAAAAGGCGCAATTGTCAATTTGCCACGACTCGACACATTACCAATAAAGTTAATCTCATCGCTTGTAAAATTGATATTTCCCGTACCGACGGCACCATTGGCGTTGATAACTGCTGCGGTTATACTGGTGGGTGACGTTAAGGAGATTGTACCCGCATTACCTAAACTAGAACTGGAATCTAAATCTCCAGCAGTGATATTTCCACTGTTGCTGTTGAGGTTAATATTTCCGCCAGTTCCCGATCCTTTTACTCCAGATAAAATATTTCCGCCAGTAATATCGCTTTCTGAAGATAGAGTAATTGCACCGCCATTTCCCATCGAATCAGCGTTGGTACTAGAAGAATCGATCGCTACTTTTGTTGAATCTGCGATCGCAATATTTCCTCCACTGGTTATCTCTACTTTACCGCCTTCATTACTAGCCGCAGAAATTATTTGTTTTGTTTGAATATTCCCTGGTGCAAACAGTGTGACCTGACCACCATTGCCATTTACAGATGAAGCTGCTATTCTACCTGTATTGATTGTGCCATTGTCGCTTTTTACATTAATATTTCCGGCATTTCCAGATGCTAAAACACTCGATTGGATGAAGTCTGTCGAAATGTTGTCGAAAGCAATAATTTCAATAGTGCCACCATCACCTTTGCCACTAACAGCATTTATTGATGTTGTGGTAATTGCACCGTTGTTGCTATCGATAGTAATATTACCGCCGCTGCCAGTATCTTGTCCTGAAATTACAGTGGATGTGATAATATTGCCTTTGGCAAGGAGTGCGATCGCACCTCCATTACCTGAACTAGAACTAGAATCTAAATCTTCAGCTTTTATATTTCCATTGTTGCTGTTGAGGTTAATATTTCCGCCAGTTCCAGATCCTTTAACGCCAGAGAAAATATTTTCTACATTAATATCGCTTTCTGAAGATAGAGTAATTGCACCGCCATTTCCTGTCGAAGTAGAATCAGCGTTTGCACTAGAAGAATCGATCGCTAGGTTTGTGTCATCTGCGATCGCAATATTTCCTCCACTGGTTATCTCTACTTTACCACCTTCATTACTAGCCGCAGAAATTATTTGTTTTGTTTGAATATTGACTGGCGAAGTTAGGCTGATATTACCACCATTGCCATTAACAGATGAAGCTGCTATTCTACCTGTATTGATTTTGCCATTGTCACTTTTTACATTAATATTTCCGGCATTTCCCGATGATAAAACACTCGATTGTATGAAGTCTGTCAAAATGTTGTCGAAAGCCGTAATTTGAATTGTACCGCCGTCACCTTTGCCACTAGCAGCATTTATTGATGTTGTGGTAATTGCACCGTTGTTGCTATCGATAGTAATATTACCACCTGTGCCGCTATCTTGTCCTGAAATTACAGCGGATGTGGTAATATTGCCAAAAGCAATGAGTGAGATCGCACCGCCATTACCTAAACTAGAACTAGAATCTAAATCTCCAGCAGTGATCTTTCCACTGTTGCTGTTGAGGTTAATATTTCCGCCAGTTCCAGATCCTTTAACGCCAGATGAGATTTGATTGCTTATAGTAATATCTCCTTCTGAAGCCAGAGTAATTGCACCGCCATTACCTGTAGAAGTAGGATTTGAACTAGAAGAATCTATTGTTACTGGCGTCGTATCGGTAATCGCAATATTTCCGCCACTGGTAATCTCTACTTTTCCACCTTCATTACTAGCGGCAGAAATTATTTGTTTTGTTTCTATATTTATTGGCGAATTTATAGTTACATTTCCCCCATTTCCATTTACGGATGAAGCTGTAATCCTCCCTGTATTGATTTTCCCATTCTCGCTTTTTACATTAATATTTCCGCCATTTCCAAATGCCACCACACTGGATTTGATGAAGTCTGTCGAAATGTTGTCGAAAGCGCTAATTTCGATATCCCCACCGCGACTAAAGCCACCAGGAGCATTAATTAAGGTAGTAGTAATTGAGCCATTTTCACTTTTGAGGGTAATGTTACCTCCCGCGCCGCTGATGGCACTATCTTGTCCTGAGATTACAGCCGATGTGATAATATTGCCTTTGGTAATGAGTTCGATCGCACCGCCATTACCCGCAGTTGAACTAGAGTTCAAACTACCTTTACTGGTGTCAATAGTTCCTTCAGTGCTATTGAGGATAATACTTCCCCCACTACCGCTACCAGTAGAAGTGGCGTTGAGGTTAGCAGCTGTTATATCTTTGAGAGCTGTAAGAGCGATCGCACCGCCACCAGCACTTGAGCTTGAATCTAACGTACCGGCACTTGTATCGATTTTGCCGGTGATACTGGTAATTGCGATCGCGCCACCCGGACTGGTAATAGAACCAGTTTTAACATCCTCATTAGCTAACAGTGTAATAGAGGCATTGTTTGTGCCACCGAGACTGAAACCGCTGATATCGATGGAACCCAAACCTTCAAGCGATCGCAAAATTGTTGAACTATTGAAAACAACATTACCACCCATACTAATCGTACCACTACCGTTGTCTCGTCCGATAGTGATGCTGCTGAACCCCGGTCGCAAAGCGTTGAAGTCAGTTGAGGATATTTCTAAACTGCTTATGTCCGTATCGGTGTTGCCACCAAGCACGATATTTTGACTAGGTGTTGTTGGTTGAAGTATGAGGTTATTGGTGCCACTTACCGAACTGGAACCTCCAGTAAAGTTAATTTCATCTGCTGTTAAAGTCAGCGCGTTGATGTCTGCACTCAAGCTTTTATTGAATGAAATTGTGGCGTTACCTGCGTTTAATATGGCATTACCTTTAAGAGTCACCGGACTGTTAAAAGTTAAGTTGCCGTTAGCGGTGGTAATCTCACCTGCTATCTCGATATTCTTAGCCCTAGCAAAGTCCAGTCCGCCTATAGATGTTGTTGCGCCAACATTCCCGTTCAACCGAATCGTACCCGCATTTCCAGCCGTAAGTGTCAGCACATAAGGGCCGTTAACGGTGCCATTAAAATTGATATCGCCCAAATTAAACCCAGTGGTTATGGAGATCGGACTTGTGAGCGTAACAGGGCCATTTAGGTCTATATTCCCACCGTTTCCACCTTCAGGATTACCAATTGCGATGATATTGCCGGTGGTAATATTGCTTAAGCCATTAATAATAATTGGACTGCCGCTACCAACAAGACTGTTAGTAGAAGTATCGAGGTTATTCGTGGTAACGTTGTTTCCAGTTATGGTGATTTGACCGCCGTTACCTGATATACCTTCCCCTCTAGCGATGATATTACCCGTGGTAATGTCGTTAGCAGCTTTGAGGTCAATATTGCCAGCAGTCTCCAAAGAACTAGAACTTAAAATTCCTCCGGTTGTATTAATGTTGCCGCTATTACTTTGCAGGTTAATTCCTGCATCTGAGCTAATATTGCCAGTATTGATATCTTGATTTGCTATTAGGGAAACCGAAGCACCGGAACCACTCACGCCGGTGATAGTTGTCCCGTTGGAGTTGGATATGATGGAGCCTGCCTCAGATGGAGCTTGAATTGTTACCGGATCTTGGAAGTTAATATTGTCAATAATAGAGATCTTACCACTGCTATCAGCCCGTCCGATCGCGATCGAAGCAAAACCATCTTTCAATTTTGCCAGTTCGTTGGTATTCAAGAAAGTTGTACTATCTGTGCCGCCAATTTCCAGATTGAGTGTGGGGGTTAATGGCTGCAAAAGCAGATTACCGCTACCGCTGATGGAAGTAGAACTGCCAGGATCGAGATTAATACTGTCAGATGTGAGAGTAATATTTCCACTGTTAGAAGCGATCGAATTCGCAATGCTAATCCCGTCGTTATTGGTGCTAGTTCCAATAATGTCGATATTGCCGCTAGTTGAGGCGATCGAGTTATTAACCTTAATACCCCAAGAACTTGTATTCGTTCCATTGATGGTGATATTCCCCGCACCTGAAGATAGCGGCCCATTAAGTAACACACCACCCGCACTGCCAATCAGATTAATATCGCCGTTATTGGTAGTAATGCTACCGTTGACTGTAACGTTATTACCTGCTTCGGCTGTCAGTCCAACACCAGGGGCAGCAATATTAACCGGAGCATCATTGTTAAAAACAATGTTATTGCTTGCTTGTAGGGTTACATTAGTAGCTGCGTTATTAATTATGGCAACATCGATCGTATTCGCTCCATTACCGGGATCGCCAAATTGATCTACATCATTCAGCGAGGTAAAATCTCCTGCACCAGCTTGAACGGTGATATTTGTCGGGTCTAATAAAAGCGTTCCAGCTTTACCATTGACAGCTAAAGTATTGACGTTTCCCCTAAAGTCCAAAAACTCCCGACCGGATACTTCTACAAAACCGCCATTGCCGGATAAAATACCGCCACGAGCTGTAATAGTGCCAAAAGTACGGTTCGTTTGATCTGCCCAAACAATTACCTTACCGCCATTACCGCTTTGCAGCGCATCCGCATTAATTACCGAATCTTTACTTACAAAAGTAGCACTGGCATTAGGCACTGTACCCATCCCTTTGTAATCGCCGCCAATCAGGACAGTCCCGCCTCCCGAATTGCCGTCAGCGTTAATATTGGCGCTGACTACACCAACTTTGTTACCTAAAATGTTGATTTGACCGCCAGTTTCACCTGAGACGTTGAGGGTGCCGGAAGCGATCGCGGTATTTCCTTCTGTCGGTATCCTAATTCCAGAACCCGTTAGCTGTATGCTGCCATCTTGATTAACGGTGACTCCCGTCGCATGACCCCCACTCCCGCCAGTCAGCATTTGCGGTAAGGAGGCGATCGGCAATGTCCAGTTATTCGGTTGAGTAAGGCTGTTTGCGGGCTGAACTTCCAAACTCAGCACGAAACCCGGTTGACTCAGACGCACCAAGCTTTCGCCGGGAACTGCCATTACAGTAATCGTTCCTCCAGGTGCTGACAATTGCCCCGTATTGACAACCGTCCCACCCAGCAAAGTTAGATCCTGCCCAGCCCCTACTGCCAAATTACCAGAGTTGACCACACCTCCAGGCTGCTTCATGGTAAAGGCAAAAGCATTGGGCATTCCTACCAGCGCCGCATAATTATTTTCCCCACCTGCGTTAAACCAGTTATTGCCAAAGCCAATTCCGCTGGCTGTGGTTGCCATAAAACCAGCTGGTACATTTAAACTCGCATTAGAGCCAAACACTATCCCCGACGGATTCATTAAAAATAGGTTAGAATTACCACCCGTAACCTGAATCAGACCATTAATATAAGAAATATTTCCGCCATTTATCCGCGCCAGAATATTGAGGATATTCGGTTGCGATAAAAAATTAGCAATTTGTCCGGAGTTGAGGCCGAATTCGGTAAAGCTGTGAAATAAGTTGGCACCATCTCCAGACTTAGTTCCACCCGTGATGTCAAGGCGATTTCCTTCGGGAGTGACGACAGTGCCGGTGCCGTCGGGTGCGGGGACGATGGGTTGTGCCGTAGCGGATGCTGCTGCTAGCGCGATCGCACCTGCCAAGGAAAAAGAAAGGAAACAGGCACAATTACTGGTAAATGCCATGCTTCGACCTCTGTAGTGAGACAGCTGATAATTTTTATTTTTTTAGCTCGATCTCTTTCTTAGCACACGAAATAGAATTGTCAATGATTTCATCCCAACTATCCCAGACCTAAAAGATCTGGGTTTACTTTAGAAGTAATTAGTGGGCAGGGATGGACTACAAGAAGTTAACAAAAATACCTTCTATCGGTGGACATATCTACCAGGAGCGTAAGCCTCTATAACCTTTCCAGTGCGAGAGCAAGTCACCATTAAGTAATCGCCAGTGGGACATTGAGTTGTGATTAGATGACTAACGTAGTGACGTTCGCCATGACTGCCACAGTTAAGACACCGGATCTTCTGTACCATTAGCATTTTAAAATCTCTCAATTTACTCGTTTTTAAAGAAAAAGCCAAAAGCTAGCACCCGTAATTCTCGGTTTGAAAAATCAATTTTTCAGGTAATAGATACCTGGGTTAACCCAGACCCTAAAATTCCAAACTTCTAGCTAAAACAGTATTAGGCTGTTGGCAGCAGCTAAACTAACACCCGCAATCAGCAAAAATATTGCCAGGTTCGGCAAAAAGCTATTCATGCACAAACCTGACTTGATTTACTTCTGGGAAAACTTAAATTGTTTTTGAGTGCTTAGAGATGTAACTCTCCAAAAATTGCTTCATCTGTGGCTGAGAATTACAGTCAAATCCAGCTTCGGTGGCCTTCTCAAACACTTGCTCTGCTGTCATACCTTGCCGCGTCGCCACGTTCATAAATGCCATTACACCTGCACGCATTGAACTAGCACAATGAATGAGAGCCGGTTTTGGTAGTTGATCGATTTGCGCTAAAACTTTATCTGTCAACTCGTCAGTTATCCCGTCTGGCTTGACTGGAATGTTGACATATTGCAATCCTGCGGCTTCTGCGTGTTGCTGCTCATCCTTGATAAAGCCTTCCTCATCAGGCGATCGCAAGTTCAGTACAGACTTGTATCCCTCTGTAGCTGCTTCCTGCAACTGCTCTGGTTTCACCTGTCCGGCTACGGTTAGCTCCGAGTTAATCTTTTTAACGTTTTCCACGATCGTTTTGCGTCTTAGATTTTTCTACCATATTACTATAGAGTAATATAAAATCTCCTACATATAGTAAGATGTAAACTCGCCTGACGATTCGACTTGAGGAAAAAACTCAACAGTTAGAGGAACTCAAAAACTTTCGTGACTGAGCTTGAAATTGACATTCATGTCAATGTTTAATTATCTCCGCAAGTTCTCCGAATCGCGAATTCTGCCATCGGGCATAGTTGTTTTCTTGAGAATAGCTCTGCTTAAGTCTACGCCAATCAAGTTGGCCTCTCGGAGAGTCGTGCCCATCAATTCAGCCCCGCTTAAGTCGGCATTGCTGAGGTCTGCATGGCCCAGAGCGGCAAAGCTGAGGCGGGTTAATCTCATATCGGCACCTCTTAAGTCAGCGTTAGTGAGAAAGGCTTGTTTGAGATCGGCCCCTACCAAATAAGCCTGACTCAAGTTGGCGTTGGTCAAATCAGCACGAACAAGTTTGGCCCCAGATAGGTTGGCACCTTGTAAGTTAGCACCTGCAAGGTAAGCATTGCGTAGGTCGGCATCGCTGAGATCCATCCGCGCCAGAGGCGCATCGCTGAGGTCGCACCCTCGGCATACCTTTGTTTGTAGCAATATCCTTAAGTGTTGGGGATTATAGGCTAGGGCCCGATCGGCTAAACCCAAGAAAGTTAACAAGAGAATAGAAGTTAAGAGTTGAAGTTTCATATTTCTCATCTGAAAAAAGCGATCGCGTCTAGTATGGAAGACTTGCTGCACTCAAGCCGGGTTTCCGGTTCTGCGTTCGCATAGTTCGCCTTCTACAGCTTAAGCGATCGCTTTCGATCGAAATCTGCAAAAAAGCCCAAAAGCTCCGTCAGGCGCTGTTGGCGACGATGAAACTACATCCCACTCCCAGAGACAAGACGGTATTTCCCCTGATTGGGGAAGCGCAGTAAAACTGGTATGCGACTTGCAATTGTGCTATTATGAATATTGATGTATGATTACTTATGGATTGCCATTGGTAATAAAAGCAAGACAGACACAGACTTGCTTAAACTATCCATGCTAAGGTAGTAGGGTAGAAGTTAGCTTCCCCGCTGCACAGAAATAAAAGCACAGGTAATCCCTCAGAAGTGGGAAGCGTTTTTCGGTCAAATATTTGCAAAAATCAATCAATTCAATGCAGTTTATGACTCAGCAAGTAATTCACCCGATGGTGAAGATGCAACGTCAGGTGCGATCGCTTGTGGACTCGAATTTAATCAAACCCAGCGATAGACTCTGGAAAATAGCCCTTCTTTACGGAGATGAATGGGCTTACTGGAAAAAAGAGTTGCGCGAATTCGGCTTCACAACCCAAGATCCGATTAGCGAACTGCTGGCTGTAGAAGCCTGGGACGAAGATTAGTTTTGAGCTTCCCTAAAGGCAAGCAGCCAAAGCTGTAGCTAGGTCCTGAGCGGTTTGATAGCGATCGCGCACATTCGGCTTAGTGGCGTGTTGGATTGCATCTCGCAATTTCGGTGCGATCGTGGGAATATTTTCGATCTGAAACTGGTAAGTTCGACCCTGCTGGCGATAAAACTTGTGGGGCGGTTCGCCAGTGAGCAGGAAAATTAGCGTAGCCCCGACCGCATAAAGGTCAGATTGGGTTACAGGTTGGCCTCGGTCTTGTTCCGGGGCGCTGTAGCCTTCTACGCCTATGCGAGTACCCAAGGGAGTACCGATTTCTTTAACTGCCCCAAAATCCAGGACTACAATGCGATTGTCAAGCGATCGCACCAACAAGTTGGCAGGTTTAATGTCGCGGTGAATCAGCGGCGGGTCTTGTCTGTGAATATAGTCCAACACATCGCAGATTTGGATCGCCCACTTAATCCCTTGGTTCGGTGTCACTGGCCCTGATTGGTACACGCGCTTTTCCAAATCCTGACCGTGAACGAGCTCCATTACCAGGTATTTTTTACCTTTTTCGCTAAAAAAGTCAAAAAATTGGGGAATCCCAGGATGGTGGAGCGACTTGAGGGTACGAGCTTCGCGATCGAATAATTCTCTAGCTTTGCTAATTTCAGCCATATCTGCATTCATTTCCTTGACAACCACTAACCCCTTGCCAGCAGCCAGCACAGCGCCAGGGTCACCCTGCGCTTCTGGTATCCGAGCGAGGTAAGTAGTGCCCATTCCCCCTTGTCCCAGCGTCCGCAAGACCTGATACTGGCGGATATTGCGCTCAACGCGAAGCGGTTGGCCGCAGTGAATGCAGAACAAATTATCTGGGGAATTCCCAGCATGATTGCACGCCGATGCTGTAGCAGATTTGGGTGGGGATCTATGCTGGACTTGGAACTTTAGCACCGGGCCTTTCTGAGCTAACTGGAGCAGAGAACCATCTGTAAGCCAAGCTTGAGACACTAAAATGCCATCCAGGAAAGTTCCATTAGTGCCTTGATTGACCATTCGCCAAGCGCTAGACGGGACATTGTTGCCAACTCTTGCTCCTGAGATGTCAATTCGTCGGATCTCCAGATGGTAGCGGGAAACCCGGCTATCGCTCAAAACCACATCATTATCTGGCGAGCGACCAATCCGAATGACATCCTGGCTCTCAAAGCGCCACTGTTGTTCCGGTTGTTGGGGATGTAATAGGGTCAGCGTGACCGCATCAGAAGATCCCATTAGTCATTAGTCATTAGTTATTAGTCATGAGTTGGGTATTTGCCGCTAGTCAATGACCGAAAACCAAAAAGGTCAGAGAGCAACCGACTTTGAGTCCAGGAGAAGAAAAAAATCTTTTCAGTATTGCCAAAGCTTGCTCTCTCAAGGACTATCTGGGGGTCAATCCAAAATCCTAGAATCCAAAATCGATTGACCGCTGACCGCTAACAATTAGCTGTTGGCAACTCTAGCTTGTTCGAGATCCGGTCGCACTTTCCCGCGAATCAGGACTGCCGTGATATTATCGTGGCCATTATATTGGTTGGCCAAATCGATTAATTCACTTACCCCTTGTTCCAGACTAGCTCGCGAACTGAGGAGTGGTTGAAGATGGGTCTGCCAGTGAGTTTCGATCAGGTCATTATCAGAAAGACCATCGGAACACAACAGCAGCAGGGTATCTTCGTTTAGCTCGAAGAATTCTATGTCGGGAGCGACAAAATGCTCGTTGCGTGGCCCTAGAGCTTGGGTGAGTTGGTAGGAGTCTGGACGGGAATAGGCGATCGATTTTTCCACTCCCCGTTTAATTTCCCGTTGACCGACCTCGTGATCCACCGTGACTTGCTCGATCCCCTGACGGCGACTGAGGCGGTAGAGGCGAGAGTCTCCTACGTGAGCTACGGCGACTTGAGTTTCTTGAACTAAGACCATCACCAAGGTAGTGCCCATACGTCCGCTGCCAGAGCGAGCATCCTGCTGGTTTACATCATAGATAGCTTGATTGGCTTTTAGTACGCCTTGGCGGATGCTATCTTCGTCTGGCAGTCCGTCTTGCCAATGGTCTTGAAAATATTGGCTGAGGGTTTTCACTGCTAAGGCACTGGCAACTTCTCCACCGGCATGACCGCCCATACCATCGCAGAGGATATACAAACCGCGAGCCTGGACACTGCGACCCAAGGGTGTTTCCGCCTTGGTGAACAATGTCCTGATGCCAAAGTAGTCTTCATTGTGTCGCCGTTGGCGACCCACATCTGTGCGACCGGCATCTTCTAGGCTGAGCAACTGCATGGGAAGAACAACCGTGGGATCGTTGTCATCGCCACGATCGCCGGGGTCATTAGTTTGATACTCTCTACTGGGAGTAGTCCTGACGTATGAGGATGCTACGCTGAAGTTGCGATCGGGCTCGACGGGAGGTATATCAGTGGGCTGCTGGGTAGTTTCACCTTGGAATTCCTCTGCGATCGCTTGCAGGCGCGATCGCAATTCTTCTATTGTTTGAATTGTATTCTCCTTCAAATCGCTCATCAGCATAGCTATCGGCCCAAATAACGTCCGCCCAGACTCCATAAATAGCTGCTGCCAGACTTGTCCTAAAGCTTCCAGTGTTGGCGTGAAATTATTCGCGTCTTGCTCTAGGCGTAATAGCCCCAGAGATTGGTCTTCATCCACCCGCAGATTACTCATATTCAGCAGACTGGTACAACAATTCTCCGCTTCTAGAGCTACCCACATAGACGCCATTTCGTGGAACAGCTGCAACAGCTGCATCTGCGGAATTTCGTCATCGTGCCACAGGTCTAATAACACAGGCCAGTCGGATCTGTCTTCTAATAACACCACCTGCTGGCCGTTACTATCGAGCCAAGCATCGTGAATTCTTGGCAGCGCTGGATATAACTGCGATTCTAGAACCAAATACGCTTTGGCTAGAGGTGGAAGCGAAGGCCCCGATGCCGACAAATTGAGGATATTTCCTTCTGCTGTGCTTTGCTGATGGAGCAAGACTTCTAGGGGAGTTGCTTGCAGGGGCTGACAATCCAAAACTCGCACCTGCACTTCCCCCATTGGGGTTGGCGTTGACCTTTCTAACAGTTGATAGCGCTGTTGGGAGTCTAAAAAAGTTTTCTGGGCTAACTCTGATGCCCGGTTGGGATTTTTATCGCTGCTGACAGGTTCGGCGAGATTTTCTTCCCTATCTGTCTCAGGATGGTCATTATCCCACCACACCTGAATTTCAGTTGAATTTTCTTGTGCAGCAGTCCCAGGAGTTAAGGGAGTACCTTCGCTCTCTAAACCAGTTGCTCTTGGCAAATTCAAGGCATCCTCTATTTTAGGTTTTCCTGGGTTAGAGGATTCATGTAGTGGCGCATCTGCCCGCTCTGAAATAATGCCCAACCACACGGTTCCTGTAAAGGTGCCGCAGTTTTGACATACTTTAGCGCTGTAAGCAACTTGAGTGCCACATTCCGGACAGACTTTGTGGGTTAAAGAGGCACCACATTGCTGACAAAATTTGTTTGTATCCGGGTTTTCAAACTGACATTGAGGACAGACAAGCATTTTGGGCACTTCCTTAATTCCCTTTCCTGGGCCTTTTAATGGTGGATCGTAACCCAGCCGCAGCAGTTCCTAGCGCATGGCCCTACGTCCAGGTTAACCGATCTGTAGGGTATGGGGTATTGGCGATCGTTCGTTAGCCTACCTTGATAACTTTCCCCTTGCCCCCTATTTTTAAGTTTTAATTTTTAATTTGTTAAGTTTTAATTTTTCAAGGAGGAGTTCGAGTTCGACAGGGGTTAAATCGCGCCACTGACCGGGTTGTAGACCTTCTAAACTCAGGTAATAGCGTTGGCTTGAGCCAGTTTGGGATTCGATCCCGATCGCGAAGCGTACCAGTCGCAACGTCGGAAATCCCACGGCTGCCGTCATCCGCCGCACTTGACGATTACGCCCTTCTGTTAGTGTAATCTCTAACCAGCACGTCGGTACGTTTTTGCGAAACCGGATTGGTGGATCGCGGGGTGGTAATGTTGGTTCGGCTGGCAAGATTTTTACCAAAGCCGATCGCGTGCGATAATCTTGAATCGTTACACCCTGTCGCAGACGCTCCAAGGCTTCCTCATCGGGTATTCGCTCCACCTGTACCCAATAAGTGCGCGGATGCTCGAATTTGCGATCGCTCAAGCGATGTTGCAACTGACCGTGATTCGTCAGCAGCAACAATCCTTCACTATCCCGGTCTAGACGACCGACCGGGTAAACCGACGGGATAGGTATGTAGTCTTTGAGAATGCCTCTTTCGTTTTCAGCGCTTTCTTTGTCTGTAAACTGGCTTAAAACGTCGTAAGGCTTGTTAAACAGGATATATCGATAGGGCACGTTAGCAAAATAGATGCTTGCTAATAGTTAACTGTTGCTGGGTAGTTGGGAATTTGATTGCTTTTGCCTGGTACTGTTTTTCCACTATTCCCAGAAGTGGTGAGGGGACAAGAGCAATTTTCTTGCTCTAACCATTTTACGCCTACATGATGCAGCGCGGTCATTACTGGTTGCAGTTCGCGGCCTTTTTCTGTCAGACTGTATTCTACACGGGGAGGAATTTCTGCATATACTCTCCTTTTGATCAAATTCTGTGCTTCTAACTCTCTGAGGCGCATGGTTAGGGTTTTACTGCTATACTTCGCACGGGCATAAATGGGCGAAGCATTCCGTGAATAATTTGTTGGTTGAAACCAAAGATCTTGGACGGAATGCTTCGCCCCTACAGGGATAAAAAAAGCTCGGTCTGTGAC
>CASBRD010000126.1 GCA_949128025.1 Oscillatoriales cyanobacterium PMM_0008
AGTTACTTGCTTTCTGGGTATGTTGTTGCGCTTTAGCGCTCTTATCCCAGTTGTAATAAGAGCGCTAAAGCGCAACAACGTACCTAATACCAGCCTCAACTATATAACTAGCAACTTGCGTTACTAATTGACGTTGGCCATTGAATTTTTAAAAGCGTTAACTTAGCGGTTTTTAAATGTTGCACATAATTCCGCATCAAGAAATTCGGGCGGCAAGTCTTGGGACTGATTTTTTACGTTTATATGTTTAATTTTAAATGGCTGTGAGCTTTGCGATTCCATTATAACCCATAGCGGGTACTCCAGACCATCTTTTCCCAGAGATAGACCAACCGCCCTACACTTATTTTGATTCGCCTGTCTAGCAAATTTCCTATACTCCTCAAGCTGTTTAACGTTACCTCTAAAATAAAGATTTTTCCGCTCTGATACAAGTATAGATTCAGACTGGTTAACGTTAGTCCAACTCGTTGGAAGTGGAATTAAGGGATGATATACCGAGGTGAGGCTGTATAAGTGACAGGGTGATTCGGTATCAGCATCGATGACTGATACCGAATCATGGGTGTCGGTCATCGATAGGGATGATTCTGTATCAGACTGGGGTGTCATCCCTAGTGATACAGAATCAAACGAGGGACACTCGTTCATAGTAGTATCCCCCTCATCGAATTTGATTGCCCACTCCCAGCAAAACCTCGTTCGTTTATCGAAATATTTGCAGTGGGGACATATCTCATCTGTGGCGTCAGAGGATGATTCGGTATCACCCTCAATCGACACTGATACCGAATCATGGATTACTGCCTTTTCAATCAGAATCAATTGACTTTTTAAATAGGATGCGTTTGTGGGTGGGTTTGGCACGTCGTCATCCCATTGCAGCTGCCAGAAATTTGTTAGGTAGAGGCCGATGATGACCCCGTGCCATTCAGGTCGATCGCGCAGCCGCACTCGATCGCCTACTCCTAAATCTAGTTTTTCCGGCACTGCCTGATACTCGTCATCCTCTTCCCAGTCAACCGAATCTGGATGGTTGTAACAGTGTTTGGTTTCAGGTTCAACGTCGTAAATGCTGAGGTCAAATTTACCAGCAATAAAATAGCCTCGCGATCCGGTAATCGGTTTGTAGACTTCCTGTACTAAAGCTGATTTGCCAATACCGGAATACCCTGCCACCAACATTAATTCGCAGGCTCCTAAGCTAACTCGCTCGAAGGATGCCAATAGCATTTCAATTTCTTTTTCTCGCCCATACAACTTTTGCGGAATTTGAAAGCGATCGGAAGCATCGGCACGCCCCAGAGGGAAGGGATCGATCTGCTTTTTCCGCTGCCATTGATGCAGACATTGTTCTAAATCGGCTTTCAGACCGGATGCTGATTGGTAGCGGTCTTCGGCATTTTTTGCCATTAATTTCAGCACAATTTCTGAAATTGCCTGGGGAATATCTGGTTTGAGTTGGTGCGGCGGTAAAGGAACTTTGGCAATATGGCAATGCACCAATTCCATCGCATCGTCGGTGGGGAAGGGTAATTGACCTGTTAGTAACTGGTAGAATGTGACTCCCAACGAGTAAAGATCTGTGCGATAATCGAGGGGACGGTTCATGCGTCCGGTTTGCTCTGGCGAGATATAGGCCAGCGTTCCTTCTAAGACATTTGGATTGCGAAAAGTTGCATTTTCTCGCGAAATAACTGTAGAAATTCCAAAGTCAATGAGTTTTACTTGCCCGGTTGTATGATTCAGAATAATGTTTGCTGGGTTAATATCTTTGTGAATAATATTTTGCTGGTGAATTTGACCCAAAATCTCGCTAACTTGAATAGCTACTGTTAAAAAATCTGCCAAAGAACCTAACCCCTCTAACCCCCCTTCCCTACGAGGTAAGGGGGGAAGAGGAAGATTTCTCCCCTCTCCTGCAAGGAGAGGGGTTGGGGGAGAGGTTTCTTGTGCTTGCATCAACTGTGCTAAGGATTTACCCCCAAAGTCTTCTAATACCATCACCCAGCGGTCGCCATCCCTTTCCAAACTGTAGGCATTTACGACCCCAGTTAGATTCAAGTTACAAATGACTTCATACTCTCGCTTGAACCACGCAATTTTTTCCGGCGGTGGGTAAAGTTCCTTGAGTATCTTGAGGATAACTGGTTGCTTATCTACTTGCCTAAGTCCGCGATAGACCAACGAGTGATCGCTTTCGTGAAGTTTTTTGGCTATTTGGTAGCCTGAAAATGTTATGTTCATCACCGTTTCTTCCTAATTAACTTAAAGTACAAGTAGAAAAATTAATAATAACAAAATAAGGTTGGTTTGATCGATAAAGCCAACCTTGATTAAACGTTACTTTAACGAACTAAATCAGAAAGTGTCTCCCATTAGGGATACCCATAAATTACTCGCCACTGGACGATTTTGCCTTCACGCAGAGTAATCACATAGACAAAACTGCTTTGCACATTACGACCGTTGTTCTTGAACTGGATTCTTTCCTCCCCGCATACTACAACCTTGTCGCCTTGAACGATGTACTCTTTTGCCTCGTGACTTCCTCCATCTACTATCTGATTGAATATTGCAAAAAGCTCATCTACTTGTTCGCAGCCAAGATATCGACCAGTTAAGGGATCGTCGATCGATCGGTTAAAATCTGCCAAGGCTTCCGGATAGCGTTTCATCTGACGGTAGGTTTCGCCCCGTTGGGCAAAGGTTTTAGCAGATTCATCAATTATTGGTTTTTTGCTATCACTTGCGCCTGTTATCTTACGGATAGCCATACATTGAATGCCACTGTACGATTTTTCCTTCACGCACAGTAATAACATACACAAAACTACACTCCACCACACGATTACTCGGCTTTAAGCGGATTTTTTCATTTCCATATGCCACCACTTTATCACCTTGAACAATGTAATCTTTTACAGTACACCAATCAGCCTCTGCCTCTACTATCTGGTTGTGCATTGCAAAAGCCTGCTTTATATTTTCGCGACCGTGATATCGACCAGCCACCGGGTCATCTATGGAGCCAGATAATATCCATTCTGCATCTTCTGCCAATAATTCTTCTGAGGGTGGCTGGACATTACCTTTGACATAATCTTCCATTATGGATTGCACAAGCTTCAAGTTGTCTTGCTCTGACATAGCTTCTACCTATTTCTCTCTACTTAAATTGTTCGAGTGACTTATTGCTAAAGTCATCGGAAGATTGGTGGCAACTGGAACAGCCACCACCAAAGCTTATTAATTCTGGAGGTGCTAAATCGCTGAATGCCTGTTTTTACGGCAATCAAAACACCAAAGGTTAAGCTACTATCGATGCCAAGGTTTATTTAAACCTCTGGATCTGGAGAAGGGTCTGGATCTGGAGAAGGGTCTGGATCTGGAGAAGGGTCTGGATCTGGTTCCCGATGAACCATTGACAATACAGGCAGTTCGTCTGCAAAAGCAGCAATAATTTGATCTTTTTCCCCGCTCTTGAGTATGGCCTGCTCGATTTCAGTTAACCCAGCCGCATCCATCACTGCTGTGGGTGACTGGGCAAATGCTGCCTGTTTGTGGGGATTTGTGGCTAAATCGGTCAATAACTCGTATAGCTTGCTCAAAATTAGTCCCTCTTTAGGTTGGGGCAAATTTTTCAATGTATTGCTGGAGTTATACCACCATTAATCTTCAATTTCAACAATTTTTGCAATTAATTAAGACTTCAAAGCGCGAATCGCTGTGTAAGTTAAACCAAGCCGGGTCATTACGCACCATCTCGACGTTGAGGTCGTATTCAACGGATATGGCTGCTTGCAAATAGTTCAATGCTTTGTCAAAGTCGCCCTCCAATGCAGCCAAACCACCCAATCCGTAAAGGGCGATATCGCTGCCACCGTACCATTTTAGATTTGGGATTTGGGATTTGGAATTGGCAGTTTCGTCGGAGTTAGACAGAAACCCGGTTTCTTCGGCATCCACCATTGACTGCAACACAGTCCGCGCTTGGTGGATTTCGGTTTGTGCTTTCTCCAATCCTTGCCAAAGAGTCCGGTTAACGGCAATGCAATATACAGCGAGAGGGTCATTTGGTCTTGCTGTCAAGGTTTGCTTGTAACATTTCATTGCTTCGGCGTACCGTCCCAGGCGCGTGAGGGGAAAGCCGCGATCGTTACCCCAATAGCTAACGATCGTCTCATCAAGAGCGATCGCGCGATCGAATTCCACCACCGCTTCAGCATAGCGATTGGCAATACTGCACATAACGCCCCGGTAAGCATAAGCCCAAGCATAATCGGGTTTGAGTTCGATCGCTCTGTTAAAATCGGCCACAGCTTCCTCATAGCGCAATAACCGCCGATAAACCACGCCACGGTGCGCGTAAGCCCAAGCGTAATTTGGGGAAAGTCCGATCGGTTAAAATCTGCCAAGGCTTCCGTATAGCGTTTCATCTGACGGTAGGTTTCGCCCCGTTGGGCAAAACCTTTGGCATTGGTGGGGTTTTGGGCGATGGGTATTTCATCGGAGTGGTTCATAATGGAGAGTGGGGGAGTAGGAGAATAATGATAAATGATGAATTTGTGTAAGTTGTTTGGTTGTGCGATCGCTTTATCCAATCTCCGAATAGATTAGCTTATTTTCGCCTAACTTTTTCCCCTGGATGTAGAATCAATTCATGAATTGATTCTGCATCTGTACGTTGGTAGCGCCGATCTTCAAAAAGTCAGCGGTAGCGAATTAAACCCTCTAAAAAGCAAACCGGGATTCCATTCTGGTGTATCGTTAACCAATCGTAAATTCGGCATTCGTTTGATGATAATATCGAACGCAATTTCCGCTTGAATGTAGGTGAGGGTAGCGCCAAGACAAGCGTGTGCGCCATAACCGAAGGCGAGGTGCGAGTCTGCGTTGCGGGTGATATCCAAAACATCAGGGTTGGGGAATTTTTCCGGGTCGCGATTGGCGGAACCGATTAAGGCGATGACAGTTTGGCCTTTTTTAATTAGTCGATCGTGAAGAGTGAAATCTTCCGTAGCAAAGCGAGTGGCAAATTGAGCCGAACTTTCATAACGCAACAATTCTCGCAAAGCATTGGGCATCAAAGATGGATCGTTCCGCAACATTTCCAGTTGGTCTGGATGCTTTAGCCACAAGTATATACCATTGCCGATAAAATTGCGAATCGAAGCATATCCAGCGGCAATTAATTGGGAAGATTGGGCGATTACTTCGTCAGTAGTCAGTACGTGATTCTCTTCTTCAGCGCGAATCAAAAAACTAATCAAATCGTCGCCAGGATTTTGACGCCGTTCGGCAATGAGAGTGCGAAAATATTCGTTAAGCGCAATCAAACTATTTTGGGCTTGGCGTGCCAAATCCAGGCTAACTTGTGGAGCATCTGCTATGATAAGAATATCTTCCGACCAGGCGATGAAATCAGCTTGATTCTCCGAATCTACGCCCAGCATTTCCGCCATAACCAGCATGGGAAAAGGCAGAGCGAAATCGCGCATCAAGTCGAATTGTCCGGTATCTTGTACGCGATCGATCAGTAAATCGGTTACTTTTTGAATCCGGGGACGCAGATTTTGTAGCGCCAACTTAAAGCCTTTATTCATCAGCTTACGCACGCGACCGTGTTCCTCAGCTTCAAGAGACAGTAACCACATCCCAAAAATGCGGTTGAATTCGGCAAATTCTCCCTGCATTTCTGGGGGGAAATCTGCAAAAAAAAGGTCACTTTGTTGGGCGGAAAGGCGGCGATCGCGCAAGGCATTGACAACATCAATGTAACGTGGTAATATCCACGATCAGCCTAAAATATCAATCCAATGGATCGGGCTGTGCCGCAGTTCGCTGTAAGTTGGGTAAGGGTTGGCGATAAATTCAGGATTATCAAACATTTTGGGAAAGGGGGAAATTTTGACTTTTGACTTTTGACTTTTTCTAGCCCCTATTTTCCATTCCCAAACGCGCCATCATTTCGCGATCGAGCGGTGCTGGGCCTAATGGGGGTACATAAAGAGTGGAAACTGGCGTCACGTTTGCTTCTGGCAGTTTAGAGAGAGGAATGCGTTTGATTACAGGTTCGCAAACTGGGTAATAAACGGCGGCTTCGTAAACGATCGCTTCGTGGTCGAAACTATAATACTCTTGCAAAACCTCTGTTAACACAGTTAATCCGTGCAAGTGACTTCCTTCTTTATAGAAACCAAGATTGCCGATCATCGCAATTTGCCACAAAATTAAGGCACAGGTTGGGTCAAATTTGCGCCGTCGGATCAGGAAGTCCGTGGCTTCAAAACTTTGGCATCCGTTGACACCTGGGTCAAGTCCGACGTCGGCAAATAAGCAATCTTCGGCAGAGATTCCTGGCAGCATTTGGGCTTTGAAACCTTCGCGACGCGCCTGTTTCAGCGCTCCATTTGCTGGATCGGCAAATACACCGGGATGACAGTAAAAAACAGCACATACATTCAAACCTTGACGCACTTCGGTGAGGATTCGCTCCACCATCTCGCGATAGGTTTCCTTTCGCCTTCTGCGATCGGTATTATAAGGTATGGCTTCGGCAGTGGCGTTGAGCGATCGCAGCCATTTGGCAGTCAGTGGGTCGGCTACGGCGAACAATAGCTTATCGGCTTGCACAATATGAGCTTGCGCCCCTAAAGTGAGGTGACCCACCAGTTGAATACCTGTACCGACAATAGTTAACGAACCTGCTTGCAAGTTATCCTCAAAACTCAAAATTGCCAATTCTCCCAGTTTCTAGTCTCTTTGATTGGCTCCATTGTCGTATTTTTTTAGCAATTTAGCTAAGGAAGCTTCTAATTGTGGCGAGAGTTCGATCGGTAAACTGCCAGAACGCACGTACAAATCTCGTTGAGGAAAAGGAATTTCAATATTGCGATCGCGCAAAATAGCATCAATCCGAAAATATAAATCGCTCTTGATTATAAACTGTTGGCGCGGTTCTTTAATCCAAACAAGTAACTCTAAATTCAAGCCATTGTCGCCATATCCCTTGAAAATTACATTAGGGACTGGTTCTGGCACCACATCCGCATAATCTTTAGCGGCATCAATCAGCGCTTCTCGCACTTTAGTCAAATCAGAACTATAGGCTACAGCTATAGGCAATTTGATTCTGGTTACAAAACCGCTGTGATTCCAGTTCATAACCTCGTTTTCTAAAAAGCGGGAATTGGGCACAATAATTGAAACTTGATCGAGGGTGCGAATTTCGGTGCTGCGGACGCTGATGCGCTCTACTGTTCCCATGAAATCGCCCACATTTACAAAGTCCCCAACTTGAATCGGACGCTCAAAGATAATTACCAAACCGCTCACAAATTCCTTGGCAATTCCCTGCAATCCCAAACCAATTCCTACACCCAAAACTCCAGCAAAAATGGTAATGGAACTGAGGTCTAATCCCCACAGTTGTAGCAATAATACACTACCGAGCAAAATCAGCGTGTAGTTGGCAATTATGGCGATCGTTTCTTGAGCGCCTCGATTCATACCTGTCAAACGCAAGACACGCGATCGCAACACATTCTTAACGGTTTTAGTTGCGATTAAAAGACCGTAAAACAGTCCAAACAGGATGATTAGTTGAATGACCGAGTAAGATTTGTCTCCCAGAGGAATGATTGGTGAAGCGAGACTGTAAACAACAACGTCAGCTATTTTTTGGCTCCATACCCGCGTTTGGGGAAACTGGTTGGTGGTGTAAAGTGCCACCACCAACCACAACCCGGTACGCAGGAGGGCAAGTGTAAACTTGAGGAACAATTCAAGGCTGCGCGTGGGCGCAACAGCCTCTGGAACCGTCTCCTGCTGGCGACTCAATCGTTTTAGCAAACGATGACAAATTGAGCCTAAAACGGAGGTAAGGGCGATCGCCACCAGCACACAGCCAGCCGAAATCAAGAGCGCTTGGCGGATATACCCAGGACGCCTCTGTTCCTGTGCTAGCTTAATTGCCACATCAATGCGATCGCGCCAGTCCTCAGCCTGTTCCTCCTTCATCATCCCTTCTGGGGTGTCTTTCTCCGTCACAGTCAGCAAATTAACCCTATTCACCTGGATCACTGGCAGATCTTTGATCTTCACCACCTTCACCTGCACTGGATCGCCCGACTGCACTACCCGATTCAGGATTTGATTGGCATAATCAGCTCGTGGCTGAGCTTCAAATCCCTCCAATTGGCTGACTTTAAATAACTGGCGTCCATCTAGGGTAATCGGCGCAGTGGGATTTCCTTGCGCCCACACTGGCGTCAGGCTGAGGATATAACCCAGAATAAAGCTGAGGGCAACTATCCGAAGAGATTTAGTTTTTATGAATCGAAGCGGATTCAAGCAACTCATTAGGATCGGAATTGTACAACTGTTCACCAAGGGAGCATAGCAACTCATGGCATACGATTACGACCTCTTTGTGATAGGTGCAGGTTCCGGGGGGCTGGCGGCTTCCAAACGAGCGGCTTCCTATGGTGCTAAAGTAGCGATCGCAGAAGGCGATCTCGTCGGTGGTACCTGCGTAATTCGCGGCTGCGTACCCAAAAAGTTAATGGTATACGCCTCTAAGTTTTCCCACCTCTACGAAGACGCAGTCGGCTACGGCTGGAGTAAAGTGGAAAGCAGCTTTGACTGGCAAAAACTCGTTACCGTTGTCGATAACGAAGTCATGCGTCTGAATCAGCTGCATATTAACTTCTTGGAAAAAGCTGGCGTCGAATTAATTAAAAGTCGTGCCACTTTAGTAGATCCTCATACCGTAGAAGTAGATGGGCGCAAAGTCACCGCCGACAAAATTTTGATTGCTGTGGGAGGAGAAGCCGTCAAACCGAATATACCAGGCGCAGAATATACCGTCACTTCTCGCGGAATGTTTCACCTTCAGTCACAACCCAAACATCTGGTAGTGATCGGGGCTGGCTATATCGCCGTAGAATTTGCTTGTATCATGCAGGGACTTGGCACTCAAGTAAGTCTGATGATTCGGACCGATCGCATTTTAAAAGGTTTTGATGAAGATGTTCGCAGCGGCATTCAAGATGCCATGACGCAACACGGTATCAACATTATCTGCAATAGCGAAGCAAAGAAATTTGAGAAACTCTCAGAAGGTATTAAAACTACCTTTTCTGAAAAAGGCAAAGATACGGAATCGACAATCACCGCAGATGCGGTTTTGGTTGGGATCGGTCGCGCCCCCAATTTAGCCGGACTCGGTTTAGAAAAAGCCGGTGTTCAAACTATCTTCTGCGAAGATGAAGAAATGCCCAGGTTGCACGGCTACAGCGTCAACTGTGCCATCACAGTCGATGAATACAGCCGCACCAGTCAGCCCAATATTTTTGCGGTCGGCGATTGCACCAACCGCATCAATTTAACGCCAGTTGCTATTGGCGAAGGTCGCGCTTTTGCCGATACTGAATTTGGCAATAATCCCCGCATCTTCAGTCACCAAGATGTAGCATCTGCGGTATTTTCCCAACCGGAAGCCGCTAGCGTAGGTATTAGCGAAGCGGAAGCCAGACAAAAATTGGGCGACGCAGTGAAGACATATCGCGCTCGTTTTCGGCCCATGTTCCACAGTTTAACTGGCGCAGATGAGAAAGTTACCATCAAATTAGTAGTTGACGGTAATACCGATCGAGTATTGGGCGCTCACATGGTAGGCGAAAGTGCGGCGGAGATTATTCAAGGCATAGCAATAGCCGTCAAAATGGGTGCTACTAAAAAAGACTTCGACGCCACAGTGGGGATTCATCCTTCTACCGCTGAGGAGTTTGTCACTTTGCGATAGATATGCCAGAAACCGGGTTTCTTTGTCAGAAACCCGGTTTCCAATCTAATCAATATTTGAGATAATTTGTCGCAATTCCTCCAAACTATTCACCCTCTTGAGTTCCAGCTGAATTGCCTTCAATTGCTCCAAATCTAACATTTGAGATATTTGCGGCATCAGCTGTACTCCCCCGCTGCCGAATTTCATCTCTAAAATCAGTTCAATTGACGACAGTCGTTCTTGACGTATTCCTTGTTGCAAAATTTCTTGATACCAAGGAGACTCGCTTAATATTGCCATATCCCACCTCATGATTTGCTGAACTAAACGACTTTCCAATACAAAAGTAGCAAAAAAGTTTTAGTATAGAGTTCAAGGTGCGATCGCTCTTTTTTAATAACACAAAAACACCCGCAGCTTAGAAATATGGGGCTATACAAACCTCCTCAGAATAGCGGGGACTTTCTATGATTAAAACCCGCGTCGGCGGGTTTTGTTTGTGCTGTTGCGATTTTGATCGGCCCGATATTCTCAATGGGAATATTTAATTTTTATAAATTTTTCAAACAACAACACCCAAGCCATATTCTCTGAGGAATCTCCTCTCATTTTTCTTCAGCCTGGAGTTGCACTGAGATATAAAATCCAGTTCCCTATCTCCCTTGGCAATAAATGAGGAAATATCAGATTTTTGGTTGGGTGTTGTTGTTGGATGGGACAGATGCTAGATTTAACAGCGTCTTTTACCTCTTTGCTACAAACGTGAACTTCGCTGTGGTATCTGTCGGAGAAGCTTGTTTGCTTCATGTTTTTAATTTAGCACTCTTTTTTAGAGAGGCAAGAGAATGAAACCAAACTTTACTTTCTTTGAGGTAGCTGCTGTTTGGATTACAAACATAAATAAAGTGCGATCGCTAAAAACCTCCCAAAACGCCCTCAGCCTAGAATGGGGCTATAGGCGCATCCACCTGCGCCAACTTGATGAGCCTGCTAAACTAAAGCTTGGTTTGTTTAGCCGCGAGTTTACCGATTTGGAAGTCGGCTGGCTGAATGATGTGGGAATTGCGGCAGAATCTCCCACCAATGAAAAGGTTTATGCGTTAAACTAGAAGTAGACCTTGATTGCTATGGAAGCTGTGCGAAGCACAGCGCCTTAACCGCCAAGGCGGTTGCTATACCACTGCAATAACTAAATGGATACGATCGATTACTCTTGAAAATCAACCATATATGTGCTAAGATTAAACCAAACAAAGCATTATAAAAATGCTATGCCAACACATCTTCCCCCTAAGTTAAATCATTTACCAACCACCCTCCCCATAGAAGGTGCAGTCCGCATTGAATTAGAAGCTGGAGTACCAATTTTTCGAGCTTCTAGCAGCGTACAGAATCGTATTGAAACTTTACTCGACAAACAAAAGGAATCTCCTCTAAGTGCGGAAGAAGAACAAGAACTCGATTCCTACGAAGAAATAGACGATTACTTAAGCTTCGTTAACCGCACTATTCGCAATGTTATCCTTAATCAGAATAAACAGGATTTGTAAGTTTGTCTGCTAATCGCTATCTCACGGAAGCTATTCGCAACCAGGTACGCCAACGAGCAAATTACCTGTGTGAATATTGTCACGCTTCAGAACAATGGCAGTATGTCAGTTTTACGATCGATCATACTATTCCCTTAAGTTCAGGGGGAGAAAATTCTCTCACAAATTTAGCTTTAGCTTGCTTTCATTGTAATAGAAGAAAATCAGATAAAACCACAGCCATTGACCCGGAATCAAAAGCGGAAGTAACGATTTTTAATCCTAGATGCGATACTTGGAGCGAACATTTTATATGGTCAGCAAATAAACTTTTAATTATCGGTTTAACACCAACTGGACGCGCTACAGTTACTACCTTAGCCTTGAATCGTGAAAGAGTAATCAACGTCCGTGCGGCTGACAAAGAAATAGGGCGTCATCCACCAGCAAACGACCTAATTCAGCCTCTCAATCCATCAAATTAAAACAAGGATGCCGATAAAATTAATCTCGTCCATGTATCCGTTTTATCCTATTTCTTCAACTTCCCTCACCATCCCCTAAATCCCATTTCGGCTGATAATCAAATAGCCATTTAAACTGCAAATCACCCAACGAAGTAGGCGTCAACCAATATATCAAATCTCGCAAAAAACAACCCAAAGCTGAATCTGTTTGCCCTAAACTTCCTACTTGCCTCGAAGTAGTAAAAACCTTCTCAACTCTCTTACTTCTACTTGCCTCAAATTGCCGCAAGATTGCAGGAATATCTACCCCTTTTCCTTCTCCAATCATTAACATTTTAACTAACTCAAAAGCATCTTCGATCGCCATGCACCCCCCTTGCCCCAGATTTGGTTGCACTGGATGGGCCGCATCTCCAATTAACGTTACTCGACCGCGACCCCATTGCATACCAGGCGGTTCGCGATCGAAAATATCATCCCGATAAATACTTCCTTCCTGCAATGCTTCAATAATAGCTGGTATTGGTTCGGCATAAGATGAAAAAATTGCTTGTAATGCTTTTTTAGAACCACCCATTACTTCATCATTCCCACCAGCTTCCGCCTGACTAAAAGCATAGAAACTATATCGACCACCACCTACATCAAAATATCCAAAACGATTACCGCGTCCCCACAATTCTCCCCAACTGTAACGTTTATCTAAAGGTAAATTATCTTTGTAAAACCATCCCCGCCAGCAAGACATTCCACTATAAATGGGTGGTTCCATTTGTTCCTTTCCATTTAAACGCGCCCTTACCTGCGAGTAAAGTCCATCCGCGCCAATCAAAACATCGCCCCAAGCTTCTCTTCCATCCGCAAAGGAAACGCGAATCCCATCTGGTGTTTCGGAAAAATCTGTAAAAGCTGCTTTATTCCTAACCGTTCCTTCCGGTAAAGCATTGTAGAGAATGCGTTGTAATTCTGGACGCAAAATGCAAATACCCAAATCTTCCGCTTTGACAAATTCCGGCGCATTAATATACAAAGGCTTTGCTTTTTTGCTGAAAAATCCGCCTTTGAGAATCTTAGCCCCTTGTTGATATAACTGTTCTCGAATTTTTCCTGACCACAGCAGTTCGTAAACGCGCATGGCATTCCGTTGGATGAAAATGCCCCCCGGCCCAGATAACATGGAATCAAGGTCGCGCTTTTCGTAGAGTTCTACCTGCATTCCCGCATCGAGACAAGCACTAGCACAGGTTAGTCCTCCAATTCCACCACCGATGATAATTGCCTTCAACGCCATAGTCTTTTCCTTGGTTAGCCTATCTTAGGAGAGCGATCGCACTTATCATTATCCAAAATACTTAAACTCCGCAAATCAGTGCGATCGTATTTCTGGTGCGTTACGCTATCGCTAACGCATCCTACGCACTCAGCACTTACGATGAACCTTTCCCCCACCTGCCCAGTCTAAACCTGGGAAACTAGGCGTTGAGGGAGAAACCAGAGGTGTATCTTACAGGGGTGAATGTGCCAGAAAGCGATCGGTCCGACTCCTACCTAGCCCAGCAGAGTATCCAGGGAAACCAGGAACGCTTTCGACAACTCTATCAACGCTACCACCAGCGAGTTAGGTCAACCATGTACCAGCTGTGTGGCCCATCCTCCCTCGACGATTTAGTGCAAGAAGTCTTTATGCGGGTATGGAAAGGATTGCCCCAACTGCGGCAGACATCGCAATTTTCCATCTGGCTTTATCGCATCAGTTGGAACGTAGCCTGCGACCAACGACGGAAATTTGCCCAGCAGCGCACCTTTGATACCAAACTAAAAACTGAAAACTCAGAACAAACTTCAGCCCCGGATCTTATGCAGCTGCATTATAAAGATCTAGTACAGCGCGGACTGGCTCAACTCAGTTTAGACCATCGCGCTGTAATAGTACTGCACGATCTCGAAGAAGTCCCTCAAAAAGAAATGGCTGAAATTTTGGGTATTCCGGTGGGAACCGTCAAATCTCGTCTATTTCATGCCCGTGCGGCTATGCGGCAATTTCTCCAGGAACAAGGAGTTCAGCTGTAAACTACCCGCCGCTAAGTCGGTACTCCGACTATAGCAGGGGCTTTCGTGCCCAGAGTTTACCCGACTAAGTACCCTGTGTACTACGTTTTAGAAGCCATCACACCTACAAATACGTTCGCGCAAGCGTGCCGCTAGGCAAGCCAGTTTGTAGCTCTGTGGTTAACGATTAAACAGGCATATCGGGTCGAAGCCAGTGTCGTTGACGCGACAAACTTCTAAAACATCGTCAAGGCTAACATTACCCGCAAGGAGACTCACGAGTGAGTAAAGTTTTCGTTCTAGACACCAACAAGCAACCTCTTAATCCTGTTCATCCGGGTAGGGCTAGGATGCTGCTATCTCAAGGGAAAGCCGCAATTTTTCGACGCTATCCTTTCACGGTGATACTTAAAGAGGAGGTATTAACCCCCAAAATTGAACCACTTCGGCTCAAAATTGACCCAGGCGCTAAAACAACTGGACTAGCGTTAGTCAATGATAGTACAGGAGAAGTCGTCTGGGTAGCAGAGTTACAACATCGAGGTTTTCAGATTCGTGATGCCTTGACTTCTCGCCGTCAACTTCGTAGGTCACGACGCAATCGCAAAACCCGTTATCGTCAACCACGTTTTCTCAATCGGACTCGACCACAAGGCTGGTTGTCGCCATCTCTTAATAGCAGAGTCGCTAACATTTTGACTTGGGTTAAACGCTTATCATCCCTGTGTCAGGTCACGGCTATTTCTCAGGAATTGGTAAGATTTGACACTCAACAGATGCAAGACGCTGAGATTAGCGGGATTGGCTACCAGCAAGGCAGCCTAGCAGGCTACGAGATACGTGAGTTTCTACTTGAAAAGTGGAACAGGACGTGCGCCTATTGCGGTGCAAAAGACATCAAACTTGAGATCGATCATGTTCAACCTCGGTCAAAAGGAGGTTCTAACCGTGTGAGCAACCTGTGTTTAGCCTGCGTTCCCTGCAATCAGAAAAAAGGCAATCAAGAAATCAAAGACTTCTTGAAAGGTTTGCCTGACTTGCTCAAACAGATTTTAGGACAAGCTAAAAGACCTTTGGCTGATACGGCTGCGGTTAATGTTACGAGATGGAATTTGTACGAGAAGCTCAAAGAAACTGGCTTGCCAGTAGAGGTTGGCACTGGTGGTCGTACTAAATACAACCGCACAATTAGAGGTCTAGAAAAGACTCATTACTGGGATGCAGCCTGTGTTGGGGCATCAACCCCAGAAAAGTTGATCGCATCAGGTATTAAACCCTTGCTGATTGCAGCTAAAGGTCATGGAACTCGCCAGCAATGCCGAACGGACAAGTTTGGATTTGCCGTTCGATATTGCTGTAGAACCAAGTTTCACAAAGGATTTCAGACAGGTGACATCGTGAAAGCGGTTGTCACCTCTGGGAAAAAGATTGGAACCTACTTTGGGCGGGTTGCTACTCGTGCAACAGGCAGTTTTAACATTTTGGACAAGTCTGGACTAGTTCAAGGCATCAGCCACAGATATTGCAAACATATTCACAAGAAGGATGGGTATAGCTATGCGTAAGAATTTGTATTTTGATGGGGTATTGAACCCCATCAAAATACCCCCAATTCCTCCCACAGCTAAGTCCAGGACAGCTAGGTTGAAGGTCTCCAAGGGGGAAGACAGATGAAACAGCTACCAACAGATGATGATGAACGCTTAGTGGAATTCCTCCGGGCTAATCGTCCAGATGTTCCCTCAGCAGCACCGGATTTAGAAGCACGGATTTTCCAAGCAGTGGAGTCAGAACCTCCCCTAAATGTCAACCGATTCTCTCAAAAGCATATTGCCAGATTTAAGCGACTGTGGCTATTTCCACCCGCCATTGCTGCTGGTGTCATGTTGGTTTGGGGAAGCAATATGCTGCGGTTGGGCTTCAACACATTACCCTTCCAGCTTCCTATGCAAGTAAGCCACACCTCAACAACCACAATGCCAAACGACGCCGAACTCGTTAGGCTCGAATCCTTTTTAGAGAATAACTGGAATAGCGTCGTAGCGAGTAGCCAAACGGAAGAAGAACTCGAAAATATTTCAGCCGATTGGATGCAACTAGCCAATACAACCCAGCAAAAGTCAACTAAATCAACTTTAAGTGAAACAAGAAGGAGATAAATTCCCATGTTTTTGAACCGCGCTTCTACTGTAGCTGCTTTAACTCTATCGATTGGAAGCGCTGCTGTTTTTATCAATCCCAATCCTTGGCTATCACAAAAAAGCATTGCCCAAGATGTAAATCCTACCAATCGGCCCGATCGACCGATGCCGCGATGGATTGGGGAACTGAATCTCAGCCAAGACCAAATCCAGCGTATACAGCAAATTCACGATCGATACAAAGACCGGATGTCTCAAAGCGTACAATCCCTGCGCCAAGGACAGCAAGAATTGCAAACTATGATGGCGGGTACGGCTTCCCAAGACCAACTCCGCGACAAACATCGCCAAGTTGAAGCATTAGATCGGCAGGTTAGACAGCTAAGATTTGAAAGTATGCTGGCTATGCGAGAAGTACTGACCCCAGAACAACGTCGTCAGTTTGCCCAACGTATGCAAAACCAGCCGAGAGGTATGAGGAACCGCCCAGGTAATAGAGGCCCAATGCGATCGCCTCAAACTCCACCGACTAGGTAGGACATATGCTGGAATAGCGTCGCTGTCTGATTAGATAGGACTTACGCGGCTTTTCTTTCTCTGTTTCTACATTTCTAAATGTCTAAGCCCTGTTACATCTATTTACATGGATTTGCTTCAAGCCCCAATTCTGCTAAAGCCAACTATTTACGCTCTAGCTTTTCCTCCCTGCAAATTCCCCTCAAAACTCCCGATCTCAATCAGGATGACTTTTCTCACCTGACAATGACGCGACAGCTGCGTCAAGTAGAAGCCGAATTTCCACCTCCACCCACCCCAGTAACTTTAATCGGCTCTAGTTTTGGTGGTTGGGCGTCTGCAAGGCTTGGACAGCAGCAACTACAATGCCAAAAGCTGGTGCTGCTAGCCCCAGCTTTTCAATTTCTCTCCCATTGGTTGCCCAAATTGGGCGAAGAAACAATGCAAAGTTGGCAGACAGAAGGATATTTGTCGGTGTATCACTATGGAGAAAAGCGATCGCTTCCCTTAAGTTACCAATTTATCCAAGATGCCAGTCAATACCAAGACGAACAACTACAGCGCCCCATCCCCACCCTCATTCTGCACGGTATTCACGATGAAACCATCCCCATCCAAGCTAGTCGAGACTTTGCAGCTTCTCGTCCTTGGGTAAAACTGATCGAACTTGACAGCGATCACTCTCTCGCCAACGTCCTCCCCCAAACTTGGCAGGAAATTCGCGCATTTTGCCACCTACCAGCATAGGATGATAAGAAAGATGCTGAAAATCTAAAATTCTCATTGCTATGCTGCCCTTCATCCGCTCAGACCTAGCTCAACTTACTGCCTATAAACCCCATCCGGGTGGTACTTCCGGGGAACCAGTCCAGTCTGACATTGCGATCGATCGTCTGGATACCAACGAAAGTCCCTTTGACTTGCCAAACGAATTAAAAGAAAAGCTCGTCTGGACGTATCAGCAAGTAATTGAGAACAACCGCTATCCCGATGGCGGTCATGCAGCATTAAAAGGTGCGATCGCAGAATACGTTAACTCTTCAGCCGCCTCTCTTGTAGCACAGTCATCTTCCCTGTCAATAACACCCGCCAACATCTCCATTGGCAACGGTTCCGACGAACTAATTCGATCTATCCTCATTGCCACCTGCTTGCGGGGAGAAGGGTCTATTCTCACAGCCGTTCCCACCTTCTCTATGTATGGCATTCTCGCTGAAACTTTGGGCATTCCGGTAGTAAAAGTCGGGCGCGACGAAACTAACTTTGCCATCGACTTAGAAGCAGCACAAAAGGCAATTGAACAAACACAAAATCCCCCCATCCGGGTAGTATTTGTCGTTCATCCCAACTCCCCCACCGCCAACGCCTTAACCCCAAATGAACTAGACTGGCTGCGAAGTTTGCCAGAACAAATTCTCGTCGTCATTGACGAAGCATACTTTGAATTTAGCAAAACAACCCTAGTCGGTGAATTGCAACAACATCCGAATTGGGTATTGCTGCGAACCCTTTCTAAAGCTTTTCGATTAGCAGCACATCGCGTTGGCTATTCCATCGCTCATCCCGAACTAATTGCCGCACTAGAAAAAGTCCGTTTGCCCTACAATCTCCCCAGTTTTTCCCAAGCAGCTGCCCTAATTGCCCTCACGCATCGGCAACTATTGCTGGCATCAATTCCTCAAATTTTAGCCGATCGAGATGAGTTAATTAATCGCTTAAGCCAGAACCCAGCCTTAAAAGTATGGTCAAGTTCCGCTAACTTTATCTACCTGCGTCTTATCGCCACCGACAACAATTTGAATGAAGCAAATTTGAGTAATTTGGTGCAGCAACTCAAAGCGCAAGGCACGCTGGTACGCCATATCAGCGGCGGATTACGCATTACAGTCGGCAGCAGCGAGGAAAATAAACGAACTCTCCAACGCTTAGTAGGGGCTAGGGGCTAGAAAAGTAAAAAGTCATATCAAGTCCGGTTGCATCGTTAGTACATGAGTGATATCGTCAAATTGTCTGTTGTTATCTTTGGTTAAATTTTTACCGCAGATGAAGACAGATGGACGCAGATTAACGCAGATAAGAATAATCACAATAATTTTTTAGGTAACCGATGCTACCGGACATGATATCACTCATTCAAAAGTCAAAAAGGGGCTAAGAAACACGGAACAGGGAGAATTTTCTTCCTTTTGACTTTTGACTTCTCAAGGGGCTAGGGAAGAGGGAACACGGAACAGGGAGAATTTTCTTTCTTTTGACTTTTGAATGAGTGAGTTTTGTACGGGCGGGTTTAGCTCACACATCTCATTACTAACAGAATATTTTACAAAAACCGCCCCTACTGACTTCTCAAGGGTTTCAATCTTCACCACTACGACGTGCAAGTGCGATCGTTTGGGGTAGAACACCAACTAAATACGCAAGCACATCATCCGGCAGATTAGCCACAGTTTGACCGTCAAAAAAAGCTTCAAATTGGGCAAGCAGCTTCTCAGATCGTTCTAGAGGATCTGACCTATCTGTTAACTGTTTTGTTAACATAATCCACTGTCGTCGAGTTTTATAAGCAGTCTGTCGTTCCTCATAGGATTCGGGAACAACCAACGATAAATTGCCCACAGGAATAGCCCGCTGGCAATCCATATCAAATGTGCTACCAACAGCTGCTCCTGGGCCTGCAAACTCCGCGTGGTAAGATTTGAAAAGGATGAGGCCATTGCGCCTATTTCTGCTCACAACTAACAGCTTGCCGCTGTGCAACTGAGCAACAATTTCTGACCCGTTTGGACTCTCATTTTCATGTTTCATATCGCGTTATTTGTCATCTGTCATCTGTTATTTACGATCGCGAAATAATTCAGGAGTCAGTCGCCAGAATTAAACATGAATTCTGCGGGACTGGCGAATTAATAAATGGGTTTAAGACGCGGATAAATCTAGGATTTAGCGGTATTCAATTACTTGTGGGAGATTGGTAGCCACCTCTAATCTACATTCAAGTGTTTACGCAATAACAAACGCCGAGGTTGCCCCAGCAGCAGAGAAGTCCAACTCGAATCAACTTGGTGCAATCGATACCCTAACTTGAAGTAGAGCCGCCGTGCTTGATGGTTATTTTCCAGTACGTGAAGGTAGATATAATGGAAACCCCACCCCAGAGCTATTCTTTCGCAGCTAAGCAGCAATTGTTTAGCTACTCCCTGGCGACGACATTGCGATCGCACCGCCAAATTGGATATATAGGGATATAGGGGTACATTCATCAGTGGCCACGGATGAGCTGAGCGCAACGCCATTTCTACTGTTCCTGCTAGGTAATCGCAGTCGGTGGGGCGAGTAGTGACAGGCTCTACCGCAACCAGACAAATGTAACGAGGAGAACTAGATTCCAGTCGATTCCGCAAATCTTCGTAAATGCCGATACGTAACAATGGGTAAATCCAGCCGCTCATACCCGTGCGAGAATGAAAACTATCAGCAAGGATTTCTGCAAGACCAGTCAAATCCCCGACTTTAGCTGCACGGATTTGGAAGTGCTTTGAGGCGACTAATTCAGCCATTTGCCTGCATTTGGCGTCTGATTCGGCTGTGTTTGGCGAAAGAAACGCATTTTGCTGGCGGTGTTTTGAGGACGAGAACAAAGGTTTCACAACTTTTTAGTGTTTGATATTCGCCACGGCTGGTGCCGGGGTATTGTAAGTTCAACGTGGTTACTACCAAGACCAGCCTCGGAGAGCGAACAGCGATCGCCAATTGCATTAGGATCGTACAGAGGGTGTATCAACCTTGTGGGGGCAAAGCGTTGTCAGACCCAATGTTTCCCGCCTACCAGGACTGTCCTCTAGCAACTCCAGCCAGCTTAAGAGCATATATCGATCGAGCAATGCTAAACTGGTATTTCTCTTACAGCTTAACTCTAGTACGTGCTTACCTTGTCGCTTTCTTGCTACTGGCACTATAACTGTCATCAGCATTGTCTTACGCTTAAAAGTTAAATCCAGTGTTAAGTCAGGCAACCTTAAAAAATTGTTACAAAGGGTTCTGCTGGCTTCTCAGTTTAAGCCAGAAATTTAGTGTTGCGAATATTTCTACCACCCCCCCCGCTCCCTCCAAGAATCAAAGTTTTTCCTCTGCTGTCCCCTCATACGCGGGGGAAATGAGGCAGATAGGAGGGATGGGACTCAGACAGAAAAGAAATTTTACTCATAAAAAAGGACTCAGAAGCGAACTCGCATTACTGTGGCCTAAGCGTAAAGCAGGCTATAGAGCAGTACAAAACTTATACTTGGTGAAGGGCAGCCGCAACCCTAAAAGCTCGCTTCGCTGGTTGACCTTGCTTTCAAAAGAGATCCACCATGCGCTTCGGGACAAAGTTGCAATAATAAGCAGGATGAAGGTCAAAATTTTATTACGGCGGCTCTTGGTAACGGGCACAAGTACAAAAGCCAGCATTCCAACCGCTCCAATTTCAACAGTTTACCATTTGTCTGTGTTTGGCGAAACAAACGATTGATGGTACCCGGCGACCGTAGTCTGATGAGACGGTTTTTCATCGGAGAGTACCTTAGGCAGGAGAGCGGTGTATGAAATCTCCAAGTATGAATAAGCCGAAAATTCTGGTTGTCGATGACGAACCAGATAATCTCGACCTGCTGTATCGCACCTTCTATCGGGAATATAAAGTGCTAAGGGCAGAATCAGGGCCAGCCGCACTGGCAATCCTGGCTTCTGAGCGGGATATCGCCGTAATTATCTCGGATCAGCGTATGCCGTTGATGAGTGGGACTGAGTTTTTGAGCCTCACAGCAACTCAGTATCCAGATATCATCCGAATTATTTTAACTGGCTATACGGATGTGGAAGACTTGGTAGAAGCGATCAACAGCGGTAAGGTATTCAAGTACGTAACTAAGCCTTGGGATGCCGAACACCTCCAAGCTGTAGTTCGGCAAGCGCTGGATACTCACAACGTCCTCAAAACGCGCACTCAGGAACTTTGCCGCACGCTACGTCAGGAATCGCTACTTAATACTGTTACTAATACCATTCGCTCTCGCACCGATTATCGGCAGATCCTCCAGACGATCGTGAATACGGTCGGTCATATGCTGGAGGTAGATATATGTATTCTGCGTCCTTTCCAAGATAATCGGATGGTAGACGAATGGTTCATTTACCAAAGGGTAAAGGTTCCTTCTGCTGACATGAGGGAAGTTAGGCGGGAAGCAGAAGGAGATAGAATTCCTCTTTTGGCGCAGACGGTGTGGGAAACCCACGATGTACTGGTATTCGATGATGTAGTAACGGATGAGCGGCTACAAGGGGATACCCCCTTGGAAAAGGAACGTGCGATCGCTTATTCTACCGCTGACATTCGATCGAGCTTAGTAGTGCCACTGATTTGCCAAATGGAACTGATGGCGGTGCTGGCACTCCACCAGTGCCTTGAGCCGCGCCGCTGGCAGGATGATGAGGTGCAACTGGTATTTATGGTGGCGGATCAAGCGGCCCTCGCCCTAGCTCAGGCACGCGCTTACGAACGTTCTCTAGCTATGGCAAGGCGCGAGGCTTTGATTAACACCATCACTTCAGCCATTCGCTCTTCTCTCGATCCCCAGGACATCTTTGCCGCCATTACCCAACAACTGGGGCAAGTCCTCAAAGTAGATGGCTGCACTCTTTCCCTTTGGACTCAATCCGATGAGTTCGTTCAGTGTGTGGGATTGTATGACAAAAATTTTGAATCCTTAGTTTGGAGTGCAGGGACGGCTTTAGGGGACGAAACTTTAGGAGGACAAAGACCTCAAACTTTCTCGTCGGCACAAAATTCAACACAAAACCTTTCACAGTTGCCCCAGTCTGTGGCACCTATAGCAGGTAATCCCGTATTGCAGCAATTGCTTTCCACGATACGACCTGTGGTAATCAATGACCTAGAAGCCAGTCCCCAAATGCAAGGGTTCGATTTGCCCCTACGGTCTTCGGCACGAGCCTTGATGGTCGTACCTCTATTGTTTGAAGGCAAAATCATTGGCAGCATTACCCTGCGGGAAGCGACGAATCCGCGCCACTGGCAACAGGTGGAGATAGACTTGGCTCAAGCTGTGGCAGCCCAAGCTGCGATCGCAGTAGAACACGCCCGCCTCTATCAAAAAACTCGACAGCAAACAGAGCGCTTACAAGAATTAGACAAGCAAAAAACCGAATTCTTCCAAAATATTTCCCACGAATTCCGCACTCCCCTCACCCTGATGATGGGGCCATTGGAATCGGTAGTCAATCACCACGAAGATTTGCCCTACGACCAAGCGGTGATTGCCCTCCGCAATTGCCGCCGACTCCTGCGTCTGGTGAATCAACTGCTGGATCTCCAGCGACTCGACGCCAAACGTATGCAAGCAAGCTTCCGCCCTTGCGATTTGGTGACAATGGTCGGCCAAATTATAGAAGCTTTCCGTCCCTACTGCGAAAAAAAGGGTCTGCGTCTGATCACCGAACTAAACTCCTGTCCAAGGGTCTACTTAGACCCGGAAAGATTTGACAAGGTACTCTACAACCTCCTGTCAAATGCGATGAAATTTACCGAAACGGGTGGCAGTATTGCTGTCAAGGTGGAAACGGCTGGAGATCACATCCGCATCCAAGTGAAAGACACCGGCATTGGCATTCGCACCGAGCAGATTCCCCACTTGTTTGAGCGCTTCCGGCAAGCAGAGGGGTCTGTTAACCGCTCTTACGAAGGTTCGGGTTTGGGTCTGGCTTTGGTGAAAGAACTGGTGGAACTTCACGGAGGCCAAATTTCCGTAGAGTCGATTTATCAAGCTGGAACTACTTTTACGGTTTGGTTGCAAACGGGGACATTTCACCTGCCACTCGATCAGGTGCTGGAGGTGGCGACGCAACTGCAACCAAATCGGGCGGCTGTGGAGTTGGCGGATTTGGAGCTGCTTGCTCCAGTGGCAGAGAGTTTTGAGTTAAACTCAGATTCCACAACTGGAAACTCTAGAACGCCAACTCAAAGCAAAATTTTGGTTGTGGATGACAATCCAGATCTGCGAAACTATGTATCCAGAATTCTGCGGGCATCTGGGTTTGATGTTTTGATGGCTCGCGATGGGGCAGAGGGCTTCGGTGTAGCTCAAGCGAACCGTCCCGAACTGATCGTGACGGATTTGATGATGCCGATGGTGTCGGGTTTGGAGATGATTCGGATGATCCGCGAACAGTCGGATTTGAAGGGAACGCCGATTATCTTGCTCACGGCTAAGGTAGATGAGGATACGCGGATTGAAGGTACGGAACTGGGAGCGGATATTTACTTAGCTAAACCTTTTAACGATCGAGAATTACTGGCGGCTGTACGTAATCTGCTGGTACTTAAGGAAAATGAACGACGGGTGACGGATCTGAATACATACTTAACTGAGTCGGTTCTGAAGCGGTTTTTACCTCCAGCGATGGTAAAGAAGGCAGCAGCTGGCGATCTGACTCTGGATCTAAAGCCAGAACCTCGCCTGGTGACAATTTTGTTTAGCGATATTGTGGGATTTACTCAACTGTCGAATACGTTGCGAAGTCGTCGGGTGGCTGAGTTGTTGAATGAATATTTCGAGTTTATGACTAGGGCGGTGTTCGACAATGGCGGCACTGTGGATAAGTTTATGGGTGATGCGGTGCTGGCGATGTTTGGGGCCCCAGAGGAACTGACGCCCAATGAGCAGGTGAGAAGAGCGATCGCAACGGCACGGCAAATGCGTCAATATCTCGAAGAACTTAACCTGCGCTGGCAAGATCAGGGCATACCCCGCGTGCAGTTCCGTTGCGGCATCCACCAGGGAACTGCCGTTGTGGGTATGTTTGGCAGTGCGGAACGGGCAGATTACACAGCGATCGGCCCCACCGTCAATATTGCTTCCCGACTTCAACAAGTGGCAGAACCTGACTGCATCCTCGTTTCGGCGGCTGTGGCTGATTATCTTGATGAGTCGGAAATTACTAAAGGCGGTTCTCTACAGCTCAAAGGTGTGGATGAAACGGTTCTCACCTTTGTGGTAGACCCGACAGGCAAAAAATCTGAAGGTTGAAGGAAAAAAAGTTTATCGGGTAGTTGCATATTGGAAAATTTATGTTATTTTAGTTAAGGTGTCATCTGAGCCTGTTTGCTCAATGCGTCGTGGAATGCGGGCGTAGTTTAGTGGTAAAACTTTAGCCTTCCAAGCTAATAATGCGGGTTCGATTCCCGCCGCCCGCTTTCAGAGAAACCTAAATAATATTAATGGTTTCAGCTACCTAGCAAGTATAGCGTAGGTAAATATTGGGTATAAATCATAGCTGTTTGGGTATGATTTTGGGTATTGGTTGGGTATGAACTTATCAGCTACCATACCCAATCAAAAAATCAGGGCAGACACTTATGCCTACCCTCTTTCACACTAGGGACAAACCGAGATAAATTATCTCGGTAGATTGTCGCAAAAGTAAGAAAACGCCCGATTTACCTAGTCTTTGCCCTTAACTTTTTCCAGGCTGTTTCCGATAATCTGTTCCACCGATTCAACGCCCTTCGTATTTCCAGGCCGTTTCATCTTGTCAATGTCAGCGGTTCCTTGAACTGCATTCAAACCCGGATTAGTTTTCTCAACTTGCTGTTTGAGATCGTAGGGATTGGACAAAACTGCTTCTTGTGATTTCTTCTCAATTTCTAACAGGTTTGCTTCGCCTTGGGTAGGACTACTGGTATTGGTGCTGGCGCTGTAAGCAGGTGTTGCGTAGGACATCAACAGCACAGCGCAGACAAAGGCAGTCAGCAGCAAACGAAATGGACGCAACAGAGCAGAAATGTTAAAACGAATAGAGCGCATTGAAAGGTTCTCCTATTTATCGAAATTGGTAGCTATTGGTCGTTAATAGGCTAAACAAACGTTTATTTTCCACGACCTTCCTCTATTTGCTCAAATTTTTAACTTTGTTGCCTCTGTATCTGGATAGATCTGTATTGATTGCTTCAAAAGCATTTCTCATCTACCAAAAGGCATATCGGGTTGCTGGTTTAATCTCAATACTGCTCAGTTAAGCATATTTGTGACTCTGTAGGGGGAAGCAAACAGAGCAGAAAATCTTGGTATTAGGTGATAAATGGTCGCCCGGAAGGGCGAAGCACTTGCGTAATTATGTTATTGGGAATACCCAAAAATTTCGGCGCAAGTGCTTCGCCCCTACAGCCCATACCCAAAACCCAAAGTATTTTTCATCTACCAAAAGGTGTATAAGTTGCTGACTCAATCTAGCGAGAAAAATTCAATACTGGGTAAGAGTGGGTCTCGAATAATGCCCACACCTGCAAAACCCCAACGCTGAAGTAGATTTTTCAGTTGTGTCCCAGGTACAGATTCTACCCCAAAGCGATCGACTACATTTGCGCCGTGGGTGTTGAGATAGCTTAGCGCCTCGAAATCTTCGTTAAACAGCAGCAGATAACCAGAATTAGCTCCTTTAGAATCTCTGTCAGGATGGGCAGCCAGATAGCGACCGTCAGCTTTAGAACGAACTAGGTAATAAATTTGGGAGAACATAGCAAAAGTCAAAAGTCAAAAGTCAAAAGTCAAAAGTCATTTCTAGCCCTTAGTTAAGATTTTCCAGACGAATCCGGGGATCTACTGCCTTGAGCAGCAAATCTGCCAACAAGTTGCCTACAATCAGCATTACACCTCCCATCATCAGACTCGCCATTACCAGGTAAAGGTCTTGAGCCAACACCGCCTGCAAAATCAGACGTCCCAAACCAGGCCAGTTAAAGAAAAACTCGGAAATAAAGGCACCGCTCAACAAACTAGAAAACTCAAAACCCAATAAAGTAATCAAAGGGTTGACCGCATTGCGAAGAGCGTGAACATAAATCACCCTGTTTTCTGGCAAACCTTTAGCACGAGCCGTCTGGATGTAATCTTGGCGCAGAACGTCTAACAATTCTCCCCGCATAATTCGCTGCAAGCCAGCAAAGCTGGTAATACTCAGCGCTATAGTGGGTAAAATCATGTGCCAGCCAATATCCAAAGCTTGGCCCAACGGCGTTAGCTCCGCGTAATTAATGCTCGTCATTCCTCCGACTGGAAACAAAGGAGAAATGTTTTGCGCCAAGATTAGCAGCAGCAGGGCTGTGATAAAGCTGGGAAATCCTTGTCCGGTATAACTGAGCAACTGTAGGAAATAGTCAATGCGGCGATTTTGATTTACCGCCGCAACAATGCCCAAGGGAATTGCGATCGCCCATGTGACAATCAGGGAAGAAATTGCCAGCAGCAGAGTATTCGGAATTCGCTCCCACAACAAAGAAGCCACCGATCGCTGATAAACAAAACTCGTGCCAAAATCCCCTTGTGTGATAATCCGCCACAGCCATAGCATATATTGCTGTAGGCCCGATCGATCTAAACCAAACTGCCGCCTGAGTTCCTCAATCCGTTCCGGCGAAATCTTAGGATTCTGCCTCAGCGTATCTAAGTAATCGCCTGGAGCCAATTGAATAATCACAAACGAAAGTGCTGACGCCAGCAGCAGGGTCAACAGTGCCTGCAACAATCGCTTTGCCACATATACAAACGTCTCGCTGGTGACCAGGGCTTTAGGCCAATTCCCACCAGCCTCCAACGATCCGCGAAGAAAAGAATTTTTAGTAGAAGTCATCAAAACATAGGCTCCATTTCGCCTACAGCAGTTTTATATTTTAGATTTTGGAGTCATCCAAAATCTAAAACCATTGCGATCGGATAGCTAATACTCGATCAGCGTTACGATCGGCACATCCGGAAGATGTCGGCGTCCGTCCAAATCCCGTAGTTCGATGATAAATCCAAAACCAACCAAATCGCAGCCTGCCTGCTGCACCAACTTTGCCGTGGCAGCTGCCGTTCCCCCAGTAGCAATCAGATCGTCCACAATTAAGATCCGACAGTCTGGCTGCAAAGCATCCTTATGTACCTCCAGCCGATCGGTGCCGTACTCTAGCTCATACTCGATCGAGTGAACTTCACCGGGTAACTTCCCTGGCTTGCGGACAGGAATAAAGCCAGCGCCCAGCTGATAAGCTAAAGGCGCTCCCACAATAAACCCACGCGACTCCATTCCCACCACATAATCCACCGCCGGGAAGGTGTCCTTGCACTTTTGGGTAAAAGAGTCGATCGTATACCTGAGCCCATCGCGATCGCGCAGGAGAGTGGTAATGTCCCGAAATAGGATTCCCGGCTTGGGAAAATCTGGAATGTTGCGGATTAGAGACTTTAAATCCATAGATTTTTAATCGAAAATTGCGTTTAGGACAGGCATCGAAAAGCAAAACGACCAATGAAGAAAGATGAAACTTGCCCAGTCTGTAGGGGGCTCTCGCATTTGGTCAAACATCGTAGGAGGACGCCGAAAGATTGTCCCCTAGTCCCGTCCACCATTCCCGTCCACCATTCCCGTCCACGTCCACCATTCCCCTTCACTTAGATCGCCCTGCAATATAGATGCCTCAGAAATCGTACACTAGAGAGTTGCACTGGTTGATATAAATGCCTACATTCAAAATCAAGCTCGGTTCTTCAACAGGTAGGGTAGAGATATGGCACAAAGACCGAGACTAAAAGTCAGAAGTCAGTGATGCGATCGGTTTTGGATTGCTTTTGCAACAGTCTGCTTTACCTACCCAGCCAGTCGAAATGAAAGTCTCCGCTAACGTAATGTATTTAGATAGTCCACCAGCCCAATCCATTCCCGTCATTTTGGACAGCCTACCCGTTCCAGCTATTTTTGAGGATCGGGAAATGCCGCGCCGCGCCAGGCTGCAAATTGACCTGATTCTACTTGCAATTGAAGCCTTGGATCTCAGCGGCTCCGAAGCCATACTGACCACCGCTTCCGAACTAGAACTACAAGATATTATTAAAAATCGAGTCAACCTATGGCGGCTTCGCAGTGCGAATCCCCTGCGACGCTACAGCCAGCGCCGTTCTCTGAGTGTTGTGGAGGCCAAAGCTTTGGTGGTGATTGCCTCCTACCTGGCCCGACGCATGACGGTTCTGATCCGGCAATTGCTGCTGGCTTATCAACAACTGAGCGAGAAGCAACTGTCGATGGAACATCATTTTCGCCTTTCTGACTACCTCGATCGCTTCCGCAAACACTTCCGCAGCCGGATGAACCCCCGACGATCTGGGGTGATCGCTTACAACTCTGACGAAAAATTAAACGATCTCGCAATTTCACTGTTGGGAGAGTTGCTATTTTGTACCGGCACTGCTGGAATGCAGCGGTTTTGGAGCAGTCTGTTTGACGGCGAAATTTAATCGGTCGCTGGGGAATTTCAGATTTTAGATTTTAGATTTAAAATTTTAAATCTGAAATCTGAAATTGTAAATGACAACTAACAACTAACGACTCAAAATGACTATACAACGCCAGTACAGTCTGCCCAATTGCACTCTGCTCTTGGAAGGATTGAATGATGCAACCACTGGTAGCGGCCAATTAGAGGTGCGCCCGGTCATGTCGATTTTGGTGAATGCAGAGTGTCACTTGGCAGGTTCTGCGCCACCACTCACCGGCGGACGAGAATTTTTTGATAGTTTGGTGACGGCTGTGAGCCGTTATGCCCAGGAGTTTTTAAGTGGTGTACATCATCCTTATGATACCCAGGAGCCGCCGTTGGTGCAGTTACGACGAATCAATCGGAATTTACATCGATTGATTGTGCAACGCCGGGGGGATGTTCATCTGGCATCTAACGGCTTGATGGGTAAGACAGGATCGACGGCACCAGTTGAGATTGATATAACGACGGTGCAGCTGTTCGATTTGGTGGAGGCGGTGGATCAGTTTTTTGCCGACTCTCAAACTTTGCCGGGATTGTCGCTGCAAATGACTCCTGTAGAACGGCGATATGCTCATGCTGACCAACCAGTCCTTAAGCGGGCTGCACCTGCTGCTATAGGGGTGTCGAGTTTGGCTGTGGCTGCGATCGCTCTTTTCTTCGTCCCCATTCCGGAAGTGCAGAGACCCAAAGAACCTCTGCCGCAAGCAAACTCTAACTCGCTTTCTACTACTTCCGGTGCAGAAGGACAAGTTACAACTGGTTCCGGGCCGATCGGGCCAGATCCCCTGGGCTCGGAAACGCCTTCAGCTTCCCCCGTCGCGGAAACTGCAACGCCTTCACCCCTAGCATCGGAAACAGCAACGCCTTCACCTCTTACATCGGAAACTGCAACGCCTTCACCTCTTGCATCGGAAACTGCAACGCCTTCACCTCTTGCATCGGAAACTGCAACGCCTTCACCTTCAGAATTATCCACAGCGCCGACAACAGCGACCGTGGGATCGGAAATTACTGACAATAACACGCTCAGAGATTTGAACGGAAAACTCCAGCAGCAAATTCTGCAAAACAAGGAAGAAAAGTTAAAGTTTCCACGACCGTTGCTTTACCGTGTGGCTATGCGTCCAGACGGAACAATAGTAGACTATGAAGCACGCAACCAACCAGCTAGGGACTACGAAAATCAAACCCCCTTACCTAAACTAAAATCTACTAGCACTCCAACTTCATCAGCTACTGGTAGTGAAGCACCTCTTGCTTACTTCAAAGTAGTGTTTACCCTTAGAGGTGTTCCGCAAGTCAGCCCTTGGCGAGGCTATCGTTAAATTTCGGGGATTGGGGAGAATTTCAGATTTTAGATTTTAGATTTAAATTAGATCTGCAATCTGCAATTTAAAATTCCCCATGTCCGCTCAATTCACCTTAAAACGAGATATTTCTTGGCGTAAGACTTGTGCAGCCTCGTTCAATTGCGAGATCGCACGGTTAATTTCACGCAGAGAATCCGCCGTTTGCGACGAAGCTTCGCTTAACTGAACCATCGCCTCCTTGATTTGCTCAGCCCCCTGCACTTGAGCATCCATACCCTGATTTACCACTTGAAAGCGCGGTGTCAGACTCTGCACTTGCTGAATAATTGACCCTAGTTGCACGCTGATATTGCCAACATCTTCAACGCACTCATACACTTCTTTTGTAAATTTATCCATTTCCATCACACCCGTGGAAACCGCAGCCTGCATTTCTTTTACCATGTTTTCGATATCTAAAGTTGCCACTGCTGTCTGATCTGCTAAGCGGCGGATTTCTCTGGCTACTACAGCAAAACCCGTCCCATACTCTCCCGCTTTTTCCGCTTCTATAGCGGCGTTGAGAGAAAGCAAATTTGTCTGGTCTGCGACCTTAGTAATGGTAGTGACAACGCTATTAATGTTATTGGCTTTTTCGGTAATTATTCCCAGTTTTGTAGATATAGAATTGGTGGAATTAGCTAAATTACGCATGGTGTTTTCCATGCGAATCAAATCTTTTTGACCGCCGCCAGCAGATGTGGCGGTTGCTTGCGATAGTTCCGCAACTCGATCCATTGTCTGTACCAGTTCTTTAGAGGTGGCAGAAATCTCGTTTGTTGTGGCTAAAACTTCGTTTGCGGAAGCGGCTTGTTCTGTGACTGTTGCTTCTAATTGTTTGCCAGAAGCGGCGATTTGAGTGGTAGAAGTAGTGATCTGAATACCAGACTGCTGCACCAGACGAATTAATGAATTCAGGTTTAGACTCATCTGACGGAAGGCGGCAAGTAATTTTCCGATCTCATCCATTTTTTCGGTTACTTGGACTTGAGCGGTAAGATCCCCCGCTGAAATTTTTTCTGCTATTGTTACAACTCCAGCAATCTTTGCCCCCAATGGTTTCGCAATTGTGTTGCTAAAGTAAATACCAAAAATTACAGCAATCAGGGAGCCCATCGTCATACCTACAATCACCAAGAACTTGCTTTGAGCTATATTCTGCTGGCCATCCTTATAAGCTTTGGCAGCCGCATCTTCGTTGATCTTGATATCTTGGAGAAGCGATGCTGTCGCCGCCTCAAACGAGGGTCGATTAGCCTGGGCTTTTTCAGAGATTTTATTAAAAGCATCAGCTGCTGCTTTTGCTGCTGCAAATTGTGGGCTATTCGCCTGCCCATTGCTGAGCAGGTCAAGCTGTACTTGCCGGGGTTTGAGAATACCCAGGCTCTCGAATTGTTGATTAAGTTGCAGTAATTCTTGATGATTTGTCTTCCACTTATCCCAGTTTACGAGCAGTTGTTTGTATACTCTGTCTTCTTCTTCACTACGAGGAGTGGTTTCATATTGTTTGAATCCCTCGTTTATTTGTTGCCAAGCTGAATTTATTCTCGCTAATTCCTTCTGCCTTGCATCTGCGGAAAGTGATGAATCTAGCAAGGCTCGTTCTGATGATTCAATTTGGGTTTGCCCTTCATTAATTTTCCACAATCCCTGCACGCTTGGTAGGCTATTCGTAGTCACCGTGGTAAGCATTGTGCCTAAACTAGAAGTAGAAAACCAGCCTACCATACCCACAATTAATACGATTGAACCTATCAAGACAAACGCGCTTATTATTCTGCTTTGCAGACTTTGATTCTTGAACATAAGTTGGCCTTTGGTTGGTTGTCTATTGTTAGTTGTCTTTTACGTAGAGCTTAGGTTCTTCCGTTCCTGGTATACTAAATTACTAGGCAGGCATACTGGCCAAGAGTTTAACTTAAAAAGTTGCGCTTAAACTGAAAGCCTTGCTAAGTAATGCTTTTGAGATAAACTTTTAACTTTTAGCATCCTAAAAACCATTTTTCGTCTTCGGGACTTACGCTTTTATACCAAAGAAACCCGTTTTCTCGTTCTCACCATCAAGAAACCCAACGCTACACGGGTGGTGGTTGGGTTTCGCTATCGCTCAACCCAACCTACAGCCTATCGCTCAACCCAACCTACAGCCTGAAATGCCGTAATTACGTTAAAAACCCGGGTTTGGAGCGTAAGTCCTATTAATAGATGCACATTACACCAATATTAACATACTTCTTAGGGTAGAAAACAAAAGTAATTTTATCAGAAAGTTGGGTTTAAAACCCCGTGCTTCTAGCACGGCTTTATATTAAGTGGCAGATGCAATGCCGCTAAATATGTTAAGATAGGGGAATAGAACTAATTAGTACCGATGGGCAGTCGGTCATCCAAAACGCCTATGCAGACGGTTTGCCAGGGACTGAGATATCTCAGTATAGGTCAAAGTCGAAAACCCGCAAGGGAACAACTAGGAAGACTAAGAAGTGATTCTTAGAAGCTCCGTACCTTTAGGTCGGAGTCATGTCACTTTGACACATTATCATATTCAGAATAAGGTAGGTTGTTGCGCTTTAGCGCTAAAGCGCAACAACCTACCTTTATTCCTGAAGTTGGTCTTGTGAAGGTAAATTTTCAGTCTGAAAAGGTTGATAAATAGTGTAGTAGCTGGCAATTATGGCTATCATCAGCCACCAAAGGGTATTGACTTCGGGGCGGTAGAGAACTGTATCTACTGTACCGTGAGCTAGTAGAGCTGAAAGAGATGCGATCGCACCCATCAACCAAAATCCGTCTCTGCTACCCAATTCTCGCAGACGCAGCAGTTGCAGCCAACCTTGGTAAAATGTCACCACTAATAGCCAGAGGAAACAACATAATCCAATGAACCCCGTTTCCACCGGAACTTCCAGCCAAATGGAGTAAGCACTCAAAGCGCTGAAACGGGGACGCATATAGAGGGGATAAATTTTGTTAAAGGCGTTGTTGCCGGGGCCAATGCCAAGAATAGGCCGATCGCTAATCATATCTTTCACAGCAGCCCAAACATTGATGCGGAAATTATTGCTGCTATCCCCACGACCCGCAAACATACTAAAAACGCGATCGCGCAACGGGTCTACAAACAGAATGCCCAAAACCAATATCCCAGCCAAACTTCCGAGCAGTAGCGGCAGCGACCATACTCTCCAAAAACGAGGTAAATGGATACTCAACCAATAAACCAACAATATCAAAAAGGCGAAGAGCAGAACTACAAACCCAATCCAACCGCCGCGACTGAAAGTTAGAATCAAACAAGCTGAATTTACGACAAACATCGTGGCGGCCAAAGCTTTGGGAAGAAAGCCACGCCAAGCAAAAACAGCTGCTAGACTTAAAGCGATCGCAGGCAGCAGATAGGCAGCAAGTAAATTCGGATTTCCCAGATAGCTATAGACTCGCGTAGTTTTAGCTAAAGGAGATTCTGGATCGACCCAAGTTGCCAGCGCCGTTGCCCCAAAAAACCACTGTCGCAGACCGTAAACGCTGACAATTAACGTCACGTGCAAGTACAGAGCAATCAACCAAGAACGCACGCTCTTCGATCGCAAAACCCTTGCCATCAGCGCAAACAGCAGCAGATAAAGCGTTAGCTTCACCAATCCCGTCAAAGCCGCCGCCTTCACTGGCGACAAAGCCGTCGCCACCACAGAAATGCCCCAATAAAGCAATACCAGCAAATGAATCGGCGTAAATTTGGGAATCGGGAATTGGGAATGCGGAATTGATAATTCTTCTGTCGAGACGGCTCCAACTTCATCTGATAGGGTCAGCAGCACCCAAAAGATTGCTCCGGCAATCAACAACACACCGATCAGATCGTTAGACACAAAGGGAGCCAGAGCAAACACCAGGCTTATCAACAACGCCCCTAAAGTCTCTCCCCACTGCATCAGCCAGCTACCTTGTCGCCAAGCTTGCAGCAGACCTACCAAACGGTACAAATAACTAGCACTGCGCCACCGATACAGCCGCAGATTAGACAGAGTAAATTGTTGCCAAACAGCGTTCATGAATTCATCATCTAAATGAGCAGTTTTAGATTTTGGATTTGAGATGCCAGAACTTATCCCAATCTAAAATCTAAAATACTTAGAGGTTTGGATCGGCTTCTGTTAGCATTGGCAATATGGCAACATATCTAAATCCAGACTCTGGCGAGCCTTGAATAGAGATTTGTCCACCATGTATTTGAGCCAAGTGACAGCTAAGCAGTAGCCCCAACTTTTCAGGAGATTGATTGAATATATTATTCTGGACAGGTTCTGGCTCGTCAGCAGTAATCAGAGCTTTTTCATCAGAGTTACTCAAGTCAGTTCGATCGGTTGTTTCAAAAGGTAGCAACGATTCTGGCTTCTTATACTCAGCATCGTTCTCAAATGGTAAGTCTTCCGAGTAACTTGTCACAGATGCAAACGATGATTTGTAAAAGTAGGGGTCTAGATTGGGGAGGCCATCTCCCAGCCAGGGGTGAGAAACCCAAATAGCAATGTTTAATCCTGCCAGCTTGCGAGAGATATGAATGCGAACAATACTACCAGCATCAACCGTTTGCAGCACGCTTGATACCAAGTGATAAAGCATTTGTCGTACTTTGTCCTTATCCAGTTGCCAGATGCGATTTCCTGGTTCTACGGAAAGACGAATCTGTTGCCCTCGGCGATTGGCACTTTCTTCTAGAGTAGCGATCGCCTGCTGGCACAGCATTTCTATATCAACAGCAGTAACATTCAGTTTTGTATTACCGGGGTCTAGCGATCCGAGTGCCAATATTTCGTTTACCAGGGACAGTAAATACTGACCGCTGTGCTGGATAATCTCTACATATTCTTTCTGTTTGGTTGTCAGCGGCCCATAAATCTCCCGGCCTAGAACGCTAGCCATTCCCATAACTGACGTCAGCGGTGTCCGCAGTTCCTGGGTCAGCTGCCCCAGCAATTTAACTTGAATTTGATTTGTATCAAGTTCCTCCCTTGGTGAATCGATCGAGGTCATTTGCGTGCTGAGATTGACCATTACCCCTGGAGTAGTATCTTTCAGGAGACGATTGCGCTCAAATTCACTCATAATCCAGCGGGCCATGAGTTCCAAAAACTCAACTTCCTTGTCGGTAAAGGAACGCGGCATCCGTTCCATCACCGCCAGCGTACCCAGGCAATGTCCGGTAGATGTTAATAACGGCACTCCCAAGTAGGCGCGGATACCATAATGCTGAACTAATAAACTCTTCGCAAAAAGTGGCAGCGCGATCGCATCGGTAATCGCCAACACCTTATGACTGTCTACCACATAAGTGCAAAAAGATTCTTGGCGCAACAATTGACGCGATGCTGCCAGCTGATTCATCAACCCTAACCTGGATAACCCGACAGCCGACTTAAACCATTGACGGTCTTTGTCCATGATGCCCAAAATGCAAATGGGTGCATCCAAAAAATGGGCGGCTGTCTGAGTCGCTTCATCGAAAATTGGTATCGTTTCTGCTTCCAGCAATCCTGACTCTGCCAAGGCTAGGAGGCGTTGTTGTTCTCGTGTTTGAGGTGTCAAACCATTCAAACTGCAAAAGAGACTGTTTTCAGGGTTTACCATGCTAACCGCTACCCCTATAGTTGCTGATTTTTTCATTTAGCTGGCTGCTACCGCAGACAAAGATCTATCCTTAAAATTCCCCAACTGGATTCGTAACGAACAGGTTTTGGGGAAATATTCCTAGATGAGAGCGTGAATCTGACGAAACCGTGCCGGAAATTTGCTTGCATTAGCCTGAAAGGGTTGGACTAGACCAGGCTGGGTGAGATAGGAGGGAAGCGATCGTCCGCACTCCTCGTAGCTGATTGGAGAGGGGTAGATGACCTCTGGGGGCGCTGAGATCCCAGGTAAATTCATGGGGATATCGCGTCCAGTTATTGCCAGTTTTCCAGCCGATTTTGGGCCATAATTTGTCCCAGTTTTTGCCCAGGGAGAGCCAAATTTCTCGCTGTACCGAAAAGCCAAACTTGCCGTTTGAGTATGTCAGCCAGAGGTTGTTGATGGTTTGCAGATCGTCCGTGGGGAAGTTATCTACCTCGGTAAAATACAACCATTTTCTTTGCACCGCCGCCTCACCAGCAAGTTCGCACAGCAATTGCAGGGTCATTCGATCGGCGGCTTGAAAGTCCGGCTCGGCTAGCAGCTGTTGCAGTGGCCTGTAATCAATGTTGCGCTCTGAATTCAACGGTAGGATACTGGTGTTCATTGTTAATTGGTCATCGCTCATCGCTTATTGGTCTAAACATCATAATTACAGAAGATTGGAACATTTCGGCGTATTCCGCAGTTTTTCAGTAGCCGTATCCGTAGCCATCATTGATGTGAATAAAACGAACATTTTTCATCGTCGATCTTCCAAATTACTCCGTTTTCTTGCTACTCAAGTTTGATTGGTTATTGGCGTGCTTCGATTTTTTTTCTTATTAGCCCTAGTTTGACAAACTCTTCACCTAACCGCCTGCAAAATACTATTAATTATACCAGTTGTAGAAGTGGGTATTTCTATTTTGACTAACTCGATTCTGCCTCCATAGGCTTGAACAATCGGTGCTTCTGGTAGCGTTTCTATGCGGTAGTCGCCTCCTTTGACATAAATATCGGGTTTGAGTGTTTCTATGAGTTGAGCGGCTGTAGTCTGGTCAAAAATTAGTACTCCATCTACTGGCTTGAGGGCTGCCAGTAACTCGGCCCGCTGTATGTCTGGCACGATCGGTCGCTGTGGGTATCCAGGGGTATGCGGTTTGATGGTTTGTACGGATCGATCGCTATTTAACCCCACAATCAGCGATCGGCCCAAAGATTTTGCCACTTGTAAATACCGCAGATGTCCCACATGGAGCAGGTCAAAGCAGCCATTGGTAAATACCAAGGGTCGCCATAGCTCTGGAGCCTGCGCTAGAGCTTCCTGTAGTTCCGCTAAGCTGTAAAGACCGGCAATCATATCTTAAAATCTTAAACGATTATCATTATGACCCCTTTCTGTCTGGGCAGCTTTCAGAGTTTCTCTGTCGGAGGTTGGTATTTCTCTAGATTAAGTTTGTTAAAAATGTTACTCATATAGCTCTCAACTTTACGGGGACTGATAAAGAGGCGATCGCTGATTTGTTTATTGGTTAAGCCCTGAATCGCTTCCCAAAATACTCTTTCTTCCGCTGGTGTCAGGGGTAAGATCGGGGGTGCAGGTGGTTGCTGAGCCTCAACAGTGGGGGACTGCTCGATCGACCGCACGATTTCGGCATGGATGCGGCGCGATCGCTCCATCTGCGCTTCAATTTTTGCCCCCAATTCCCGTGGGTGAAACGGTTTGAGCAAATAATCATCCGCCCCCATCAAATGACCTTCAATGCGATCGTCTAATTCAAAGAGTGCTGACAAAAAGATAAACGGCACCAATTGGCCCTCACGGGTGGCTCGCAGACTACGGCAAAATTCAAATCCGTCCATTCCCGGCATCATCACATCAGAAATGACCAAATCTGGGGGATTTTTGGCAAAAGCTGCCAGCCCTTCCTCAGCGGACTCCGCATTTTCTACAACGTATCCCTGTTTTTCCAGATAGCCAGTCAATACGGTGAGTGAGATTCGATCGTCATCAACTACTAAAATGCGTTTCATCTAAAACCTCACGGATGAGTTATGGAATTTCATGCGTGGAACGTTTGCTGCAAAAAGTTTATACCGAGCTGCTATTAACCAAAATATCTGGTAGCTTATTAAAGCTCAGCGGCAAGATGAAGTTTTTACCATTCCGATCGCCGCTGCCTAGTTATTAGGAGACGCTACCAGTATGTATGAAAAAATAACTCCTCCCGATACAGGGTCTCGCATCGCCTTCAGTAACGGCGAACCAATTGTTCCAGACAATCCCATCATTCCCTTCATTCGCGGAGATGGTACTGGCGTGGACATTTGGCCTGCCGCCCAAAAGACGATCGATGCTGCCGTGCAATCTGCCTATGGTGGCAAACGGCAAATCAGCTGGTTTAAAGTCTACGCCGGTGACGAAGCTTGCGAAAAGTACGGAACTTACCAGTATTTACCTCAAGATACTCTCGATGCGATCGAAGAATACGGTATTGCCATCAAAGGGCCGCTAACAACGCCGATTGGCGGTGGCATCCGTTCTTTAAATGTGGCGCTGCGGCAAATCTTTGACCTCTACGCCTGTATTCGTCCCTGTCGGTACTATGCAGGTACGCCCTCGCCTCACAAAACTCCCGAAAAACTCGATGTTATTGTCTATCGCGAAAATACAGAAGATATTTACTTGGGCATTGAGTGGCGGCAAGGTAGCGAGATTGCTAACAAATTGATTCACTTGCTGAATACCGAACTTATTCCCGCTACTCCCGAACACGGCAAAAAACAGATTCCCCTCGACTCTGGTATCGGCATCAAACCGATCAGCAAAACGGGTTCCCAGCGCCTTGTCCGCCGTGCTATGCAGCACGCCTTGCGTTTGCCCAAAAATAAGCAGCAGGTAACCTTGGTGCATAAGGGCAATATTATGAAATATACGGAAGGCGCTTTCCGGGATTGGGGTTACGAACTAGCTACTACTGAATTTCGGGGTGAGTGCGTCACCGAACGGGAATCCTGGATTCTCACCAACAAGGAGAAAAACGCGGATATCTCTCTGGAAGAAAATGCGCGTCAAATCGAGCCCGGTTACGACTCCCTGACAGCCGAAAAGCAAGCTGCTATCTGCGGCGAAATCGAAAATGTCCTTAATGCCATCTGGGAAACTCACGGGAACGGACAGTGGAAAAATAAGGTGATGGTGAACGATCGCATCGCCGATAGCATTTTCCAACAAATCCAGACGCGACCGGATGAGTACTCTATCCTGGCTACGATGAACTTAAATGGAGATTATCTCTCCGATGCGGCTGCTGCTATTGTCGGTGGGCTGGGCATGGGCCCAGGAGCTAATATTGGCGATGCGTGCGCTATTTTTGAGGCGACTCACGGCACGGCACCCAAGCACGCCGGATTGGATCGAATTAATCCAGGTTCGGTGATTCTGTCTGGTGTTATGATGCTGGAGTTTATGGGCTGGCAGGAGGCTGCTGACCTGATCAAGAAGGGTATTGGGGATGCGATCGTCAATCGCGAGGTAACATACGATTTGGCTCGGTTGATGGAGCCGCCAGTCGATCCGCCCCTCAAGTGTTCTGAATTTGCCGAAGCGGTGATTAAGCACTACCACTAGGGAAGATTGATTTTGGATGGAAGGATTTTGGATTTTGGATTGGATAAATCTAAAATCTAAAATTCTGCTTAGGAATTTAGCGATCGCAAATTCCCTACCTCCTCAATGCTAAGCCCTGTGATTTGACTGATGGTTTCATCATCAAGGCTAGCCAGTGATTTTCGGGCGATCGAGATCGCTTTTTCTCGCATTCCTTCTTCACGTCCTTCTTCGCGTCCTTCTTCGCGTCCTTCTTCACGTCCTTCTTCGCGTCCTTCTTTGCGTCCAAGAGAGATAGCCCCTTGTTGATCGTACACAAACATTTCCCTTCGTTCCAAGTCTTCCAGTTCTTCCCGGCTTAAATTGACTTGATTGGCAATTTCAAAAGCTTTATGAATTTCGGGAATGCTGTCTATTATTTCGGGAACATCAGTTAGCGTTCTGGCATATTTGATGAAATAAATCCATTTATCTGTCAATGTTTCTAGTTCGTGCTGTTCTTTGGTGAATTTCGGTAACTCAATGAACAATAACTGGATGTTATTGTCAGTATATTTCAAATTGGTACTTTCTTCTTTATAGACAAAGCGAGAAATCAGACGATCGCTGTTTTTAAACATCTCAAAATCCGTAATAGTTAAAGCTATCACAGGTTTGAGCATTCGATAGCCTCCGCCCGCCTCTAATTGAAAGGCGTAAGTTTTAGCCGCGTTGTACAAAACCCGTTTGCCAAAAGACTCTACGTTTAATACCTGCATTTCAATAATGACCAGCGTACCATCTTTGAGTTTGGCTTGCACATCCAGGTAAGTATCTTTCAAACCTTGGATTCTCGGTGGCAAGTTAGGGTTAATAATTTCCAAGTCTTCAATGATAGAAACGCCATCATAAATCATGGCGTTGAGAAAGCTAATGAGAATATCTTTGCTTTCAGAGGAACCAAAGATTTTTTTGAAGGCGAAATCGGTTTTAGGGTTAATGAAAATCATAGGTCAATGAGGAATAGGAACTCTGGGAGTCAATCAATCAAGGATTTGAGAAAGTATTGATCTGTCCGCCACCGATGTTTTGCCCCGGAATAGCACGGGGGACGGAGAAATTAGGCGGCGATTGCACTTGAGAGGGCTGCGCTGCTGGATTGCCGAAATTTGAATTGTATCCTGGGTTAGCATACCCGTTGCCAGGGGTGGCATTCTGAAAAGGAGATTGACCCAAGTTGCTAGGTGTCAGTGAAGGACTCACCTGTGCCGCTGGTGGTACGCCAGGTACTGCTTGGGGTTGATTTAAGTAGGTGTAAGAATTGGGAGGATTGTTAGTGCCGGTCGGCGGTACGTTATAGCCTGTTGCACCTGGAACTGGAGATGTTGACCCATAACTCTGTCCGGGGATAGATGAATAACCCGCCGTACCGGGGTATTGCGAGGGGGGTGCAGTAACTTGTCCGGGGATACCTGAAGTGGATTGTGTAGGCGTTTGGTTGCTGCTGCTGTTTTGCCCCAATTTGTCTGTAGGTGCCTGAGTTGGGGCTGGTGTGGCGATCGTATTGCCAGTATTTAAGCGGTCTAATGCTGACTGCAACGGGCTTACTGGTGCTGTAGTGGGATTTTGAAGGTTTGGTTGTTTGCCAGCGTCTATGCGGTCTAGTGCTGACTGCAATGGGCTTAACGTTGCTGCATTGGAGCTACCCGCAGGATTAGCTACACTTCCTGCGCCTAAGTTAGAAGATGGTGCGCTGACGGAGTTTCCTGAAGGTAGCGTCCCGCTGTTATTGAAAGGATCTTGTGACTTGATGGCAAATGGATTGGTAATGCTTGATTGTCCTGCTAATTTCTCCGTTCCCGATGAGCCTGATGATTTTTGGGCATCAGCAGCTTCCTTCTGTTTGAGGAAATCATCAAATAAACCCTGCTGTTTTTGGGTTTCTGCTGGCGCAACTTGGAAGGGTTCGGAATTAGCTAAATCTTTTTCCAGCACCGACAGAGTATCGATGTCAGCCCCAATCGCCTTCTCTTCATCAGAAAATGTTGGATCGACAGCTGTATTAGTGGGACTGGTATTTTCCTGATTATCGCTGAAAACCAGCCACTCTGGGTGGGCGAAGTAGACCCAAGTGGAGAGACTTACTAGGGATATAAGCGTTGCTGTTCCCCAAACCAGAGGCTTGGCTAAAGGCCGTAGCCGAGCTTTGAAGTAGCGGAGGGGGGCAGGAGGCTGATTAGAAGGTGACATGGCAGGAGTGCAGCTTGACTTAGCACGAATTGGTTAATCTTCCTACTGTTAGGATAACTTCGATCGCAGCCAAATTCCCGTAAAAATGCGATCGGTCAGTGGTCAGTTGTCAGTGGTCAGTTGTCAGTGGGTAATTTCCCCCACTCCCCCAC
>CASBRD010000127.1 GCA_949128025.1 Oscillatoriales cyanobacterium PMM_0008
AGGCTGAGGTTGCCCAACAGCAGGCTGAGGTTGCCCAACAGCAGGCTGAGGTTGCCCAACAGCAGGCTGAGGCTGAACGCCAGCGGGCGGAACGCTTAGCTGCCCGGTTACGAGAGATGGGAGTAGATCCCAATAATGTGTAGGGTGGGCATTGCCCACCGACAGGAAATGCGATCGACAATGCGATCGAAATCATTGGTAGGGACACGGCATGATTAACATTATTCATCTCGTGCAAAATCTCTCTTTTGCCTTGTCCCTACCGTTACGCTTATCCTTCTTATAAAACCACAGATAAACACAGATCAATTTAATTTTATCTGTGTTTATCTGTGGTAAAAAATCCGCAATTAAGATATAGCAACCGCCAAGGCGATTAGGACAGTAGGGGCGAAGCATTGCGGAATTAATCTTAATTCAAAACCTAAACGTTTATTCCGCAATGCTTCGCCCTCCCACTATACATAGTCTTCCACAACCGTTGGGAGTAATATCTACACTGTAGCAAGATTAAGGGTGTAGTTACTATTACTAGATGAGCCGGTACTGACGACAACGAAGTAGGTATCTGCTCCCAAACTGCGGCTGATTGATGCAGTGCCGCCAGAGTTAGTAAAACTGCCGGTTACATACTCATTAGAATCGATTTGCCCATTGCCGTTGGTGTCGGCATAGAGATCTACATCTACACGAGCCGTCGTACCGTTTAAGGTCAGCCTGAAGTTGCTGGGACTACCCAAGACGAAGCGGTAAAAATCCTCGCGGTCAGTCCTACCCACAAACTCATTGAAAGTGCGGCTACCGTTCAACAAACCACCATCTATCAAACCATCCCGCGTATTGTTAGCAGTCAGTCCAAGAGAGTAGTTAGTGTTACGACCTTGGGAGTCGGGTTGGAGGCGAACGAAGTATGTACCCGCACCCAAACTGCGAGAGTTAGTAAAACTGCCGGTCACATACTCATTAGAATCGATTTGCCCATTGCTGTTGGTGTCTTGATAGAGATCTACATCCACACGAGCAGTCGTACTATCTAACGATAAAATAAAAGCGCTCGGAAGTTGCAAGCTGAAGCGATAGTAATCGTCGCGGTCATTAAATCCCACAAATTCATTAAAATTGCGCGTGCCAGTAAGAACATCTACATTAAATGCAGCACCTGGATTGTTACCCGGTTCTCCTTGTGGTGGTGGCGGAGTCGAACCTCCCGGAACAGCAGGGCGTCCCTCCCGAAAACCATAGTTTACATAGTGCTGAAACGCCTGTGCAAAATTTAAACCTGCTGCCCTCAAATCCGGATTAGCATCCAGATAATACCGGACATTGAAGTTTTCTGCCGAAACCCGTCCGTCATTAACGCCAGCAGCTCGGAAATGCTCAAATCTTTGCTCGTTATTATTTATACCCGCTAGCGCCAAGTCGGGATTGACAGCCGCATAGAAAGGCACATTCAAGCCATAAGAAAACCTGCGCCCATCTGCAATACCAAAACTTTGCAAATGATAAAAAGCTTGCAAGTTGCTATTTACCCCGCCCGCCGCCAAGTCGGGATTGCCAGCGCGATAAAAGTCGAGATTGACGAACGGCGAGAAGGGACGCCCATCGTTAATACCAAACCTCAGAAAGTGATCGACCAGCTGAGTATCCGTAGTCAGTCCAGCCGCACGTAAGTCTGGGTTGGTCCCTCGGTAGTAATTCACATCGAACAGATTGACTGTCACTTATCATTCCCCGCCAGTTATATAAGTTTTTTTTATATAACAGTTAACGCGGGCAATGTCAATAGCTCGGCTCGCCTACCGATGTGTTCTCTATGCTGACGGGGATTTGACCGCGCCGCAAGCCCACTCGCAAGCGCCCGAACGCCTAAAGGCGCGGCTTGCGCGTACAAAGACCGCCTACGCGGTCTTAAATTCAAGCTGCGTAGGCAGGCTTTGTGGGTGTGTTGCTTCAGTGTCAACTATTTTTACTTATGTTCTGCTATGATAGATATCCGAGCGGATGTGGCGGAATTGGTAGACGCGCCAGATTTAGGTTCTGGTTCCGAAAGGAGTGAAGGTTCAAGTCCTTTCTTCCGCATGGCAGACAAAGTATAGCAAAGTGCTGAGTGTCCTACTAAGGTAAGGCTTTTGCAGCAGGTACGTACCCATGATCGATTCCAAACCAGTTACATTGTCGATCGCATTTGAAAAACGATCGAAAGATTATTCGCTGGCATGGTATAGGTTTTGAGTAGGGAGAGATTTTGAGATTGGGCAACTGCTACTACCTCATCGAGATCCCGCACTCCCCACTCAGGATTTTGCATCCGCAGACTCTCATCAAAAGCTGCATTGCTGGCTGCCGTATGCACGCCACTCTGTTTAAAAGGCCCGTAGAGATACAGAATGCCACCTGGGGGAAGAATCCGCCTTGCGCCTGCCATCAATCCTAAACAGGCTGACCAAGGGGCAATGTGAATCATATTAATGTTGACGATCGCTACAATTCCGTCAAGCTTGAAGTCCAGATTTGACAATGGTTTTGGTACTTCATCCCGTTCGAGGGCCCAGACGCGATCGCAGACATCAAGCGCAATTGGAGGATACAAGTTATCCGCCGGAAAATTCGATCGCCATGCTGCAATGCTAAGCAGCGCCAGCGGATTGGGGTCAGAAGGAATCCATTTGCGGGGATGGAGTCGGGGAGCGAAAAAGACCGCGTGTTCTCCTGTGCCGCTAGAGACTTCTAACACGGTGCCTGTTGGCGGCAGTACTTGTAAAAGTACCTCCAAAATAGGCTCTCGATTGCGTTGTGTTGCTGGAGCATATTGTCGGGTATCTACGGACTCACTCATCTGGGCGCATCATCGTCGAACTTCACTATTGTCGCTCAGGATAGTGCTACAAAACTAGACTGACTGTGGACATGACCGTTTTGAGCAAAGCGCCGATCGATAATTTTTTGATAGACCTCTAGATAACCTTCCGTCATCCGTTCCATACTGAAGTTTTTCAGTACGTGATCTCGACAAGCATGGCGATCGATCGTTGCTACTTTATTAATAGCAGCGACAGCTTCTGCAACGCTGTTACACAAGAAACCAGTCTTTCCGTCAGCAATCACTTCTGGCACCGAACCCAGGGGCATCGCAATCACTGGTGTACCAACTGCCATAGATTCTATCATGACTAACCCAAACGGTTCGCGCCAGGTAATGGGGAATAATGTTGCCACTGCACCGCCCATCAACGCACACTTTTGCTGGTGATTCGCTTCACCCAAATATTCAATTTGTTTACCATCAATGTGTGGCTTGATTTCGCGATCGTAATATTCGACATCAACCGGATCTACTTTTCCAGCTATCTTCAAATGCTGGCCCGATCGCTTAGCAATTTCTATTGCCAAATGCGTTCCTTTTTCTGGCGAAATTCGACCCAGAAATGCCAGGTAAGGCGGATCTTCGGCCCGATCGCGAAACTCATATATGCCAGTGTTAATGCCGTTGTAAACCGTACCGACATAGTTTAAATTTAGCCTTGGTTCCCGCTGAGAATTGGAGATACTAACATAATTCTGGCGGCGAGAATGGACAAAAAGCTTCTCGTTATCGGTGGTGAAAATACCGTGCAAAGTGTGGATTGTCGGCGTTTTTACTAGATTTGCGTAAGGCAATGCAGCGCAACCCATATGGGAATGAATAATGTCAAATTCCTGCGCCCTTTCGTACACCTGACTTAGATGCAGCATTTCGTAAATGCCCGGTTCTTTCACTGTAGGATCTAAACGCAAAGCTCGTGGGTGAACCGATTCTAAGTTGGCAAGAGTGAGAGAATCACCTGAAGCAAATAAAGTAACTTCATGTCCGCATCGGACTAATTCATCGCAAAGCAAGCCGACAACCAGTTCAATACCTCCATAAGCTAGAGGGGGTACTCTTTCCCATAATGGCGCAACCTGAGCAATCCGCATTTTAATCTCCTTTATGATTGAAAAAATTTAACTCATGCTAAAAGATTTGTGCAACTAACTGCGTTTGACTCCAGGTCAAAAAACACAAATAATATTGATTGTCGGAATCTGCGATCGGGCCAAATACATCTACCTCTCTAATCGGGATCGATGGCTTTAGCTATCCACCAGCATAGAGCTATCGAAACCATAATATTCATGGCTTCGATGGGTTAAATGTCGTTGGCTACGAAATAGTATAGTAATAATTACCTAAACGCTCATCTGCCAAAGGATATAATTAGGAAGATATACAGAAATGCGCTCATCCAACGCCAATTCCTAAAAAAGTGTTAAAATAGTTAAAATCTAAATTTAGCTGACGGTGTGACAACAATTGGTCAACCCCTTACTGCGTGCGGGATTGACCTTGACATAATTTAACGAAAATTTTACAATTACTACTTCTACTTGCGTTAATATGGAATAGAAATCCCTAACAGGGGATAGCCAAACCACTTAATTGGAAACTGCCAAACCTACAATAGGCAACTTATAAGTATCGGCATAAAAGGAAAGCGGGGTTTTTACCCCGCTTTTCTGCTTTGTAGATAAAGCTGGGTATTTTTCTCGCTCTCAGGTTTCTGGCGACCAGGTTCAACCTGGTCGCGAGGTTTTAGAGGCTCCGCCTCGCTTATCAGCTATCTCGCATCTAAATTGTAGTTAGGGACGGGCAAGATGCCCATCCCACAAGAATTTCATTAAATTGACTGTAAAATTTAGGTGCATAGCAGCTTATCAGGCTTGTGGGTAATGGGTAAGTTGTTGCGCTTTAGCGCTTTAGCGCAACAACTTACCAATAAGAATTTATTTGCGCCGACCTACTTACTATTTCACTTCCTCTCTTCTGTTGAGACTTGATACCGCGATGACTTGATTTTCTCTTGCCAACTTGTAAGAAAGTTCATGAAAAAAATATTTTCTAGTATTTCATCTTCTCATCAACAGAAGCATTATCATCATTCTCTATCCATCTGCGTTAATCTATCTTCATCTGGGGTTAAAAATATTTTTAATCTACTTTTGGGATAGACTCTTCGCCTGTTCATTTTCTTGCGCCGTGTCTTTTGGATATGATAAATAAAATTAATACTCTACAGGAATAGTTTTATTATTTTAATCAAAGACGCTCGATCGCCACAAAAAAGTCAAAAATAATTGATAAGTATTTTCATTTACTTGACCAAATTTCGCCATTTGACAGATTTTGTAGATTTTGCTAAATTTAGAAACAATGATATGGTTGCCTTTCTTATAACTATATAAGTAGAAAAGCCAAGCGATCGGCCCAAAGGTTATAGCTCGAAAAGCCTATGATACTGGGCTAAGTGGGGTAAATAGAGTTGAGGGAGTAGAGCAGAACGGGCAGCAAAAGAGTAGATATTAAGACGAGATGGAATCACGAGTTTTTTGGCCGTCAGATAAGCCGCCCAGTCAGGAATATTTACAAAAGACTAAAAGCATGATATAGAGGATTGGTTGCCGTGAAGAACGATCGAGACAAAAACAAAAACGGCGGATATGAGGTAGGCTATTGACAAGCAGGCGACCAGTACGCGAACCAGCATTCCCAACTCTCAGAAGCAAGAGCGATGAGTGAAGCCCAAAACCCTAACGGCAGAGCCCTAAGAGATCCAACCGATCCGCTTGACAGCGCCGAATCAGCTTTAGTTGAGCCTGAAGCTGATGTGAGTGATGCTAGAGCAACATCAGTTAACCAGCCAGCAGAATCTCCAGAAGGAGATCCACTGCTAGTTTCTTCTTCGTCACACGAGCCAATAGACGAACCCATTACAAGCAGCCAGATAGCAGAGGCGCTTGCTTGGCAATCCGACGCCGACGTAGTGGAACTGGTCACCCTAAGCGAAGCACTGCGCCAGCAAAATACCGATCTAATCGAGCATACAGAGCAGATGGAGAAACTGCTCGATGAATGCCACACTGCCTTGCAATTGCAGATCGAGCGATCGCAAACCGCAGAAACCAGACTCGCCCAACAGACGATCGAGCTGCAAACAACCCAAGGTCAATTGACACGCCTGTTCCGGGAGATGGAAACTTCCCATCAAGTCGCGCAGCGCCAGCAAATTTTAATAGAAACTTTAAACGAGCAGTTGCAAAGCAGCCAAGAGCGAGTAGCACAATTGGAACGTCAATGTGCCCTTACTCAACAACGCCACAACGAACAAACTCAGTTGCTCTTGCAAAGGGAAACTGCTTGTGGGGAATTGCAAGATCGTCTCCAGCGCCAGCAACGTTACACCCTGCAATTCAAAGCGGCATTAGACAAGTGTCTGGATATGCCTACCATCAAAGAATCTACTGCGATCGGCAACACTGCTGAAGAGGCCCGATCGGAAAGCCATCCCCAAAATATCTTAGAATTGCCGAGAACTCTGTTTAAACCCCAACCCATTCAACCGTGGTCAGCAGCATCGGAATCGCCAGAGCAAGATATAGATGCTGGATTGCCGATTTTGGAAGAAGAGGAATATTCGGTACAAGCGCCTAGTTTCAACTATGGAACAAATCCAAAATCCTCATACGATCGCGATCTGCCTGACGCCACCCCCCTGTTGAGCTATGGATCTCAATCACTTAGCCAATCTAAAATAGATGCAGATATCGACGTTTTTGTCAATCCATTTTTAAGTGCAGCAGAGTCTAACCTGGAGCTAGAGTCGGATTTGTCCGCAGCGCCTACAACTGACTCAACTCCAAACATCAGTTTAGTTGAAGAAGACCTCTGGCAAGAGTTGGAAAGGTTGACTCAAGACACGGTGTTGTCGGAGAAAGCTACTACACCAGAAAATCCCGTACCGGAGTTAGCTAGTAACTCGGCAGCACAGTGGCAAGATGCAATTGATGTGGCAGCATACAAGAGTGAAGATTATCCGGCAGAAGAAAGCGAATTGCTTGAGCCAAAAGGCTTCTGTGAGTCGGGTATTGTCCCCGCCCTGGCAACTGACGAGTCGGGTTCCTCTAGCCAACCTCCCAACTGGCCATCACCTGTAGTTTATCCACAGCGTACCCCCAAGAAAATTAAATCATTAGCAGCGATCGATCTGCCAAGCTTTCCTCGCATTAACAAAGGCTGAGTAGCAGAGGAACGAGGTGCAGTCAAGTTTATGGTCTCCGTTCCTATTTAAGTTCAAAATGTCAAAGTTTTGGATAACCATAAGTAAATGACTGCACCCAAGGGAAAGAAACATTATTTTATTCTTGCAGAGGAAAATAAAAATGCACCATATCTTAGGTAAACGACTTACTCAAATGGTTCTAGGCTTATTAGCCGGAACAGCCTTAGTTCCTTTTGTGCTTCCTCAAATAATCTTGGCACAATCCCTCGACCGAGATCCTTCCCAAGATTTTCAGAGACAAGATAATAACGACGCCGTGTATGGCTCAGGCACAGGTCAAAATTTCAGCGTGTTTGACATGATCCATCGAGCTAACTTGGGTAATAACCGCAGTATAGAAGATTTTTCAGTCGAACAGCGAGAAAACCTCGACTCTGCCGCTGCTGAGTTCCGGGCTAAACAGCGAGAACGCCTTCAGATTCAACAAAATCAAGCCGATCCTGGTAATCCCGCCAGTAGTGTTAACCCACCTGCACAAGGCAACTAAATCGATCGTAGGGTAGGCATTGGCCACCCTACTTAAACGAAAAGATTAGGCTCCAATTACTGCCATAATATCACTGGCGTGGGTAGGAGTGTTCACGCTGCTGTCAACGTGAACAATTTTGCCCGTGCCATCAATCACATAGGTGACGCGCTTAGCATAGCCGCCGCCATCAACATCGTAAGCTTTAATGATGGCACCATCGGTGTCAGCTAAAAGCGGAAAAGGCAAATTGTACTTCTGGGTGAACTGTTGGTGAGAATTTTCATCGTCTTTGCTGACGCCTAAAACTATGACATCTTTGCCTTGATAGTCTGCATAGGCATCCCGAAAGCTACAAGCTTGTTTGGTGCAGCCGGGAGTGTCGTCTTTCGGGTAAAAGTACAAAACAACGGTTTTACCAGCAAAGTTAGACAGGGAAACGGTATTACCGTTGGTGTCTTTCGCAGTAAATGCTGGGGCATCTGTTCCAACCGATAAAGCCATAAATGCAGTTTCCTTTTAATTTTAGATTGTCTACTCTTTTGGATTGTACCCGATTTTACAGTTAGCGCTTGCCACCGTTCTGTCAACCTCAACTAACTTCCCTCCCTCTCTTTCCAGTTTGTAGCTCAATAAATTTAGCAACATCCCGAAACCAGCGTCCAATATTGACTTAGCTAATTTGGTACGTGCTAAACCTTTTATACAAAGGTTTTCAGCCACAATGACTTGGTTTTCGTCAACGAACTTTCGTGAGAGTTTGTGCAGGAAGTCAAGTCTAGTATTAGTGATTTTTTCATGGACTCTAGCCACCCTCTTAACTTGTTTCTTACGGTTGTTAGAGCCCAGATTTTTTCTAGACAAAGATTGTTGCCTTCGTCTTAACCGTTTGGCATATTTTCTTGTCGGTTTGATTGGTTAGTTTTATTTAGGTAGTAATTCCAAACAAAGCGGCAGCAACCAAAGTTTTTAGCTAAGGCTACTTGCTGTTCTTTGTTAGGATAAAGTCTTACCTTTAAAACGTTGAACATCAGTCAATCAAGGCTCAATCAATGCTATTATATGCTTACTGTATGTGAAAAATCAAGGTCAATCACTCATCGGATTCGCTACGCTCAATTTATTAGTAGGTCGCAATTCATCTCCCGTTAAACTTCGTTGTAACGGGAGTCCTCTTGCTCCACTAAGATAGAAACGAATTAGAACGCTAATTTTTTCCATATTGTTGTCTGGTATCATTTCTGAAGATAATCGATGACTTCTGCTAATCATTTAGGCGCTCGATCGCTTTCTTATCCAAGAAGAACCGTAGAACGGGCAGAGCGATCGCTACGAGTATCACCCTTCCAGATGCCATTGTTTGTCGCAATGCGCTCTAGAAGTATAGATATTCAAGAAATCGCTGGTATTGTAGCTCAAAAGCAGCAATACACGCAACATCCCCTGTCCGATCTGGCCGCTGAAAATGCCCTGAACTGGCTGATCCAAGTGGGTGTACTGCGGCGGGAGGTAGACGGTCAAGGGATTACGAATAGTTTTCGCCTCACACCCCTGGGACATTATATTATCGAGCAATGGCAGAATCAAGGTAACGTTTTGCCAAGGGCAACCTGGCGCGATCGCTTTTATAATGCCTTAAATCGTTGGTTCCGACTTCCCTTTTAGGGACTAGGGACTAGGGGCTAGGGGCTAGGGAAGAGGGAGAAGATTTTAGATTTCAGATTTCTTTCTTGTAATAAAATCTGAAATCTAAAATCTGAAATTTCCTAATGACAATTATGGATAGAAACACATATTGGGTAATCCCAAGGTTTCGTCCCAACCCATCATCAAGTTTAAGCACTGTAAGGCTTGACCAGCTTGACCTTTCATTAAGTTGTCAATTGCCGACATCACGATTACCCGATCGGTCCTGGGGTCAACTTCAACGCCGATATAACAGAGATTTGTCCCACAAGCCCATTTGGTTTGGGGATAGATACCACCTGATAATACTTTCACCCACGGAGCGTTGCGATAGAAGGCGTTGTAAATAGTAATTAAGTCTTCTCGCACTAGCCCCGGATCTCTTAAAGTGGCATAAACGGTCGCCAAAATTCCCCGCACCATCGGAATTAAATGGGGAGTGAATTGCACTGTAACTTCGTGTCCGGCTAAATCGCTACAGATTTGTTCGATTTCCGGCGTATGCCTGTGGCGGGCTACGCCATAAGCTCCCAAAGAGTTGTCTGCTTCTGCTAGTAACAGATTGGTTTTGGCTTGACGCCCACCGCCAGAAGCGCCGGATTTGGCATCAATAATGGCGGTTTCTGGCAAGATTAGACCCTGTTTGAGCAGAGGTGAAAGTGCTAGCAAACTGGCTGTGGGATAGCAACCGGGACATCCCACTAACTGGGCTTGGGCAATGCGATCGCGATATAGTTCTGGTAAGCCGTAGACAGCGGTAGCTGATAGTTCTTTATCGGTCCGATCGCCGCCGTACCATGATGTATAAGTATCTAGATCGGCAAAGCGATAGTCGGCTGAGAGATCCAAAACTTTGCATCCCTTCTCCAACAGAGTTGGTGCCATTTTATAGGCTAAACCATTGGGGAGAGAAAGAAAAACAACTCGACATCTAGAAGCTATTTTTTCTAAATCGATCGGTTCGATCATCAGGTCAACAACATGACCCAGGTGCGGGTACAGGTCGGAAAAAGGCTTCCCAGCACTGCTCTCACCGCCTAAGTAAACCAGTTCGACTCCTGGATGTTCCATCAGCAGTCTCACCAGTTGGACGCCGCCGTAACCTGACGCGCCTACAATCCCAACGGGCACGCGCCCCATATCACCCATGATGCTTGACCTTTTTACGCTTTTGGTTTAAAACAAAACGGTTCAACTTTTGCTGCATTGTAGTACTAAAATCCCACTTTGGAATTTTAGATTTTAGATTTTAGATTTTGGATTTTGGATTGACCTCCCGCGCCCCTTCTTCCCCTAGTAGGGGCGAAGCATTCGGGCTATAACTTATCGCTCTCTCCCTAGATTTTCTGCCCGAATGCTTCGCCCCTACACGCTTACGCGAACGCCCCTACACACCCCCTCTCCCACT
>CASBRD010000128.1 GCA_949128025.1 Oscillatoriales cyanobacterium PMM_0008
AAACTCTCAAACTGTGGAATTTGGAAACTGGGTCGGAACTGAAAACTTTTAATGGTCATCGCAATTGGGTAACAGCAGTCGCCATCACACCGGATGGGAAAAAAGCGATTTCTGGTTCAGGTGACAATACTCTCAAACTGTGGAATTTGGAAACTGGGGAGGAAATTGCCAGTTTCACTGCTGATTATCCGATATGGTGCTGCGCGATTGCACCAGATGGAGTGACAATTGTCGCGGGTGATGATTCGGGACGGGTGCATTTTTTGCGACTGGAAGGGATGGAAAAATAACCATGAACACCACACCTCTATTCCCAACTATCTACCCAACCGAATTTCGGCAATTAATAAGAGAAAAAAGCGCTAATTTTGTCGGTCGCGAATTCGTCTTTGCTGCGATTAACAACTTTTTTTCCCGCCAAAACCGAGGTTATTTCACCATTGTCGGCGCACCCGGTAGCGGCAAAAGTGCCATTCTCGCCAAATATGTCAGCGAAAATCCCCAAGTTATCTATTATAATGCCGAAGTTGCGGGGAAAAATCGCGCTGAAGAATTTCTCGCCATTGTTTGTAGTGAATTGCTGCGGCGAATCGGGAATGGGAACGCATCAGAGGGGAGTTGGTTTCTTTCTCTGTTACTTCAGAAAATCAGCGATTTACTATCACCCGATGAACGGTTGATAATTGCCATTGATGCTTTAGATAGGATTGATGCTAACCACCAACCCCCAGGCACAAATTTATTTTATCTGCCCAGATATCTACCCGATAAAGTTTATTTTATTCTGACTCGTCGCCCGTTTTTGCGTGAGAAATCGGGTTTATTAATTGAAGCGCCTTTTCAAATTTTGGATTTGTCAGCATACCCAGAGGAAAATCGGCAAGATGTGCGAAATTATATCAATAAATACCTTTCTACAACTCCAACTCCCCCCTTCTTAAGGGGGGTTGGGGGGGATCTCAATATCAATCAACAAGAATTCATTGAACAGCTTATCGCCGAAACCGATAATAATTTTATGTATCTGAGTCAAATCTTACCTGTTATTGCTGAGAAATTGGTTGCAGGGTCTTTGGGTGAGGAACTCAGAAACCCGGTTTATTTAGGAGAACCTGGGTTTCTTACCCCAGGTTTAGCAGCATATTACCAAAATCATTGGCAACAAATGATAGGTAATAGTTTGGATTCGATTGAATTAGCAGTAATGAAAGTTTTATCGCAGCAAAAGCACCTGATTTCAGCAGAATTAATTGCTGAAATGATAGATGAAGATGAATATGATGTAGAGGAAGTGTTGGAAAATTGGCGGGAATTCTTACATCAGGAAATAATAAGAGGAGAAAATTGTTATAGTTTTTATCATCCTAAGTTTCGGGACTGGCTGAGCCAAAATACCTCACCCTGAAGGGTGGGGCGTTTGAAAAAAATGGCGAAGGTATTGTTGAAGAAACCGGGTTTCGCGTACCTACGCACCTGAAAAGCGCGGTTAGTCTAGATTCCAGTTATTAGGGGCAGTTATTGCAGGATATTGACGTAATCTAGATGCTGAGCGCTATTAGTTTTCCTCTCAAAATATTTCAAAATGTAACAAATAATGACTCTAACATCCTCAATTAACAACAGTCAGCGACTTCAACTCGCTCCCTTGAAAATCCCGACTCGTCTGCTGCTTGGCCCAGGCCCGTCGAATGCCCATCCAGCCGTCCTCCAAGCGATGAATACTCCGCCTGTAGGACACCTCGACCCGGCATTTCTGGCGCTGATGGATGAGATCCAGAGCTTGCTGCGCTACGTTTGGCAGACGGAAAACCCGCTAACGATCGCAGTTAGCGGTACGGGAAGCGCCGCAATGGAAGGAACGATCGCCAACGTCACCGAACCGGGCGATGTCGTTCTGGTTGGTGTCAGCGGATACTTCGGCAATCGCCTCGTCGATATGGCGGGACGATACGGCGCGGACGTGCGAACCATTACCAAACCTTGGGGACAAGTCTTTTCCCTAACCGAAGTGCGGACAGCGCTAGAAACTCACCGTCCGGCTATCCTGGCTTTAGTCCATGCCGAAACATCCACAGGGGCGCGTCAACCTTTGTCAGGAGTGGGTGACCTATGTCGCGAATTTGACTGTCTCTTGTTGCTGGATACGGTAACCAGTCTGGGCGGCGTTCCCATATTTCTAGATGAGTGGGGAGTCGATTTAGCTTATAGCTGTAGTCAGAAAGGGTTGGGTTGTCCTCCCGGTGCTTCGCCATTTACGATGAGTCCCCGTGCTGTAGAGAAATTGCAGCAACGTCGAAATAAAGTCGCCAACTGGTATCTGGATATGACGTTATTGTCTAAGTACTGGGGTAAGGAACGCACCTATCACCACACAGCCCCCATTAACTTGTACTATGCTCTGCGGGAAGCCCTGCGTTTAGTTGCCGAAGAAGGTGTGGAAAACTCTTGGCAGCGTCATCAAAAGAATGTGGAGTATCTTTGGCAGGAATTAGAAGACTTGGGACTCTCCCTCCACGTCCAGCGAGAGTTCCGTCTGCCAACTTTAACTACTGTCTGCATTCCAGAGGGTGTAGATGGGAAGGCAGTATCGCGCCAGTTACTCAACGAATATAACATTGAGATTGGCGGCGGACTTGGGGAATTGGCGGGTAAAGTCTGGCGTGTTGGTTTAATGGGTTTCAACAGTCGGAAAGAAAATGTCGATCGCCTCTTAGAAGCATTACGCCAAGTTTTACCCAAGTAGTGAGATTTTGTTGCTCATTGTTGATTGTTCATTTCTAATGGGTCTTTCGGAATTATTATGCTAATGTTCAAAACGAACATTTTGTAGTAGCACGGCATCATCAGTATGTCGGTCATACCAAGATTTTAATTAGCTGTGCTACTACGACCGCATATTTGACCCGAAAGAACCACTTTCGTAGGGTGCGTTAACGCAGTGTAACGCACCTGTAGCAATCCTAATAAGGCTATCGTTTTGCGGCTGATAGCAGTCCCGCTATATTTGGGGTAAGAAGCAGATTAACGGGACAGCCACGCTTTCTTGCTCTACAGAGCTTCCTTTGGCTTCTACGCAAAGGTTAAAATATTATTTTCTTTGGCTCTGTTTATTGGCATTGGTTCACGATTCAGACGAATCTCAATAAGAGTAGTTGTAAAAGGGCAGAAAAATTTCACTTCTGCCTTAAGAAGATGATCTAATTTCAATTGTGCATCCCATCTTCCATCTGACTCTTGTAGCTCGCCATCTACTGTAATTTTTCCACTGCCATAACCGTAATACGCAACAAGGCTAGTTCCAGATGAAACAATCAACTTCATACATAATTCAGAAAGGCTTTCTAGCTTCTGTTTACTTAGATTGACATGAAAGCATCGCAGACTTTTGTCCCGAGCATAGGTATGAACGTGTAAATCTGACTTTTCATCCAACCAAAATTCTTTTCCATCTTTATCCTTCATAAAAAACTGAACATTCCATTCTGTGACTGGATCGAGACGCTCATCTACAACACGAATAATAAACTGTTGCCATTCTTCCCATTTATCTCCTTTTTCATTTTTCAGGATATCCATATGAGCTTTAGCCTTAGCTGTCCATCTGCCAAAACTGTCTCGATCAGAAACATCTAAAGCTTGTACCACCAAATCAACCAAATCTTTGCTAGGGCTGTTCAGAATTGTCTCGTGATTATGGCCATCAACTAGCACCAGTGGAATATCAATCTGGTGTTGGGGATGTTCGTCTGGTTTGCTTCGTTCTTTTAAAGCCTTGTCTTTGTTTTGAGATGGATCTTGCGTCAAATCTACAATAAATTTGCGGGTGTTAAGAGCGCAACCTGCCCATCTGACAGTACCATCAGACCCAGGAGTATTAGCTAATCCGCTCAATCCGTCATATCCCTTATTACCACAGAAAATAAACACATAAGGGGTCTTGTCATCTTCGCCATAGTAGGGTTTATGTTCGGGTTTATCTTGGGCAGAGCCAATTAAGTCAAGATGAGCAAGATCCCAAGTGAAACGACTACCTAATTCAAGATTATCCAAAATCAGATTGCCAGCTTCCATAAAATCAGGCCCAAGTATTTGATTTCCCTTCATAACCGAACCAAGCCAACTTCTTCCTTTATGGGCTAAAGGAGAGCCAAAAGTTGCTGGTGCTAATCCAATCAAGTGTTTAAGGCGACTACGACGACTGACATCAGCAGCATAGGCGTAAGTAGTTAACCAAGCGCGAATAACCAGCATTCCAGTTGAATGAACAATGGCATCAAATTCTTCATCTTCAATATAGGAGCGAAGCACTCGGTCAAATGCTTCAGCAATATCTTTGATGGTTATCTCATTAGTAAGAGATTTATAGCTAGCTGTATGGATGACTATAACATCTGTGTTTTTGTAGTGACTTTCAAGTTTTTTTTCCCATTCACTAAAAGCCGTTGAATTAGCTGAGTAACCGTGTATGAGAACAATGGGGCGTGGCATAACTTGGTTTTAACTCTTTAATTTTTACGTAATTTCGACAAGGCTAGAGAATAGCAGGAGATAGGGCAACTAAGCCTTTTGGGTTAATTATTTAATACTTCATCAGTTATCATTATCAGGATGATTCTCCTTACAATTTGCTGACGGGGTGACAACAATGGGTCAACCCCTTACTGCGTGCGGGGTTGACCCATTGTTGTCGAAAAAAGATAGGTCTGCTATTCTCAAGAAGACCTAATTAATGAAAACAATGAATTTATAGGCAAGAATGAGCAAGAATTCGGCAATTTAATCAAGCTCTAGGCTGTAGAATTCTCTGGAGACGGTGCGTTACGCGATCGCTAACGCACCCTACTGCTTTTGACTTTCGCCCCTCACTTATGCCGAATGTGGTCGTAAATCCCTACATACTGAGCGCCGGGATGGTTCCAGGAGTAGTCGTACTCCATGCCCTGAAGTACGAGTTTGCGAAACTCTTTGGGTTTTTTGTACCACAAACCAATGGCCCGATCGATCGCAGATTCCATAGCTTGATAATCTGTCTGGTAGAACACATAGCCGTTGCGTTCCTCTGGCGGTTTATTTTGGTCGTAGTCGCGATCGAATACAGTATTGACAAGGCCGCCAACACCCCGCACGATCGGCACAGTTCCATATTTCAATCCAATCATCTGGGTTAGCCCACAAGGTTCGTAGTTGCTGGGGACGATAATCATGTCGGCACCTGCATAGATTAAGTGAGCTAATTCTTCGTTAAAGCCAATTTCCATGTGACAATCGGCATTATCGTTCAGATGCTGTTTTTCGTGCGAGAAATGGTCGTTAATCCCCGGTTCTGTCGCCGAACCCAACAGCACAAATTGCGCTCCTTGACTTAGCGTGTAATAAATGGCGTGATGAACGAGATGAACGCCTTTTTGATCGTCTAACCGACCGATGAAGCAAATAATCGGTTTATTGACATGATTCAGCCAGAGGCGTTCCCGCAGGGCTTTTTTGTTCTTGGCTTTTTCTTCTAAATCATCTTTGCTGTAGTGATAGGGAATGTAGCGATCGACTTCTGGATTCCAGACCTGATAATCAATGCCGTTGAGAATCCCGCCAAATTTGTGCTGCTGTTTGTGCAGGGTGTAACCCAAACCACAACCAACGTCTGTGAAACGCGCTTCCCAAGCATGATGCGGCGAAACCGTGTTGACAAAATTCGAGTAGACAATGCCTGCTTTCATGAAGTTCAACGCCGTTTCGTTGCCATCATCGCGCAGGCGATCGACATCATAGTAGTATTCCTGCCGATACAAACCTGTCGCCGTAAGCACATTCGCACCCGCTATCCCTTGATGTTTAAAGTTGTGAATCGTATAGCATACCCGCTGATTCTCCATCCCGTGATATTTATAAATCTCGTAAAGCATGACCGGAATTAAGCCTGTTTGCCAATCATGGCAATGGATAATATCAGGACGCTTGTTAGTTCTGTGCAGAAACTCTAAAGCCGCTTTGCTGAAGAATGCAAAGCGCAAATGGTCGTCTAGGCAACCGTAGTAACAACCCCGGTTAAAAAAGTTATCGCCCGATTGGGGTTCGATAAAGAAACATAGCTGTCCGTGTACCCAGCCACAATCCACAGAACAGGTAATCGCGCCGCCATCCCACGGAACCTCCAAGTCGCGATAGGCGTTATGAAGCCCCCAAATATGGTCATAGCGCATACAATCGTACTTTGGCAGAATAATTTCTACCCCATGACCCCGAATTCCTAACTCTCTACTCAGCCCGTAAACAACATCGCCCAAGCCTCCGGCTTTGATGACAGGAGCGCATTCAGAGGCAATTTGTACGATGTACATCCTTTGTCCTCACCTATATTAATCTTCACCTTTACAAAAGATAATATTTTATGGGCAGCAAGTGATACGGAATCCGCTTGCATAACCCCTTTTTGACCCGACGACTAAAGTCGCGGCTTGCGCGTACAAAGCCCGCCTGCGCGGGCTTCAAGAAAAAGGGGGTAGTTAACCCGGATTTGGTATGACCTAGCCATTCGGAAGAAAGGCAAGTTTTATTGGGGCATGGGGCATGGGGCAATGCTGGATAGGCGAGTCAGAGCGTTTTTTTCTCCCTCTGCCTCCTGTGTCCTTACAACTTAGGGATATAAGGGCCGATCGCCATTTTGAAACCGCTGCCAAGACATTTTCAGATCTTGTGGCGCTCGATATTCAGTATCGTAAACCACTATTACATTCGTCAAGTTCCGTCCCGGTGCCAACAAAATTCTTCCTTTCCGAGCTAAAGCAACAGAAGCACCCCCATCTAAATTCATCGCTTCCATACAACCAATAGCCTTCATAATCTCAGCTTCTTGTTGCAAAGATAAGCTTTGCAAAAAAGTCACCAAAAATAGTTGTTGTTTAGATGCCGGAAATCCGATCGCACTACGCGCACCAACACCTAACACATGGGAATCTTTGAATCCTTCTGATAAAGGAGAAAGCCAAACTTTTCCCTGTTTGACCAATCTTGGCCCGCAAGTAAGAGAAAACCAATGTTCGTTCCACTGCGGTTGACCTTCTGTGCGTGCTGTAACCATCTCCAATTGATTGCCAGCTTTTATTCCCAAAGTAGTACCGTAATTTTCCCAGCGGCTATATTTGAGAAATTTTCCTCCCGCTACCATGTTACCCAAAACAGCTTTTTGAGTATCTTTACCGAAAAAAGTGCCGCTGACAATTACAGCTGCTTTATAGCGATCGACTAGCTTCTCAAAAGCTTCATCGCCGTTGGTCAAAGTCGCGTTATTGGCAAAACTTGCGTTATTTGCTAATCCGGTAGTAATAAAAGTTTCCGGATCAGTCAGGTCAATTGTAGTTTGATAAAAACTGACACCACCTACAGTTCTGCGGCTAAATTCTAAAGGTCGTGCTTTTTTGGGTGGTATTTTCGTTAATTGGGATTTGCCTTGATGTCCGAAAGGCTCAATATTAGGGCTATCTTTTTCATTTATAATCAGCGGTTGAGGAGTAGGACTAATTTGTGCGATCGGACCCTTATTAACTGGTGGCGGAATTACATCTGGATCGTTTGTTGACCTGAAAGCTAGAACTTTTTGCCAGATTTGACTCAAAAGTTTGACAGTTTTGTCCCGATGTTGTGGAACTGAAAAGTATTCAGCTAAAACTTGAGTTGCTGCCATGCCGAACAGGAATAAAAAAGTCCGCCGCAGCATCTTCTGGCAGCCACTTGCTTGTTGGGGTTTCGACATAAAAATTTCCTTAATTAAGACAAACGTTTTTCGCTACCATAGACGATCGCACCCTAGATAATCAATTTTATGATGAAGGACGGGTAACTCGAATTAGCTGACCACTTAATGTTTCTACCGTAGAAATAGCCTCATCAATCCGTCTAGCCAACCTCTCCCAATTATCGTCTTTTGTACAGACAATGATACCAGCGTGCATTGGTTGTAACCGATGCAGCCGGATAAAATCATCTCTATTGAGCGTCAAAACTGCTCGATTGTTGCTGATAGCAAAAGCCAGTACATCTTCATCGGGAATACCTTGATTAGCATTTCCCGCTGACTGTACCGTCAAGACATCATGACCTAAAGAGCGTAAGAATTCCACAACTGGGAAAGGGAATTGTTCATCTGTATAGAAACGCGCCAAGGTTTAGGCTTCCTCCTGCTCTCGGATTGCTCTTTCAATTTCATCAGGGTGTGCATCAGCATAAGCGAAAGCATTCACCAAGTCGGCGGCACTAAGATCGGGATGACCCTCAAGGATTTTTGCATCATTCGCACCATCGCGACGATAACTGACTAGCAACCAAACAGGAATCCGAGTCAGTCTGATACAGGCGTCACCACCCATTACGCCGGGAGTCTTATTAATTTCAGGCCAGTTGTTGGCTAAACTTGAAGTTAATATTTGTATTGCCTGAACTTTTTCATCAGGAGTTAAAGAAACGAGTTGTGTTTCCAACTCTTTAAGAGTCATAGCTTACCTCCAAATTCTCCATTTTTAGAGCCGATCCGAAAAATCATTTAGCCGCTGTCCTTCATCTGCGTTTATCTGCGTTTATCTGCGTTTATCTGCGGTAAAAAATCTCCAAAACTGACTTTTCGGATAGGTTCTGAATCGATCACAACTCTCTTCTTCCCTCCAAAGCACGCGCCAAAGTCACCTCATCCGCGTACTCCAACTCGCCACCCACAGGTAAACCAAACGCAATGCGCGTCACCTTTGTAAAAGGCTTCAATAATTGACCCACATAAAGCGTCGTCGTCTCGCCTTCCACACTGGGAGTAATTGCCAAAATAACTTCTTTAGTTTTCTGCTGACTCACCCGCCGCACTAAGGGCGAAACATTCAACTGTTCTGGGCCAATACCATCCATCGGAGAAATTACACCGCCCAGGATGTGATACTTACCGCTATATTCTCGCGTTTTTTCCAAAGCGATCAGATCCCGCGAATCCGCTACCACACAAAGAGTGGTATTATCGCGATTTGGGTTGCGGCAAATCTCGCAAACAGGCTCAGCAGATAGGTGAAAACACTCTTGACACAAACCAACTTGTTGTTTAGCCTCAATCAAAGCTTGGGCAAGTGCCTGGACTTCATCTTCCGATCGCTTGAGGATATGTAGAGCCAAGCGCTGAGCCGTTTTAGGGCCAACACCGGGCAGGCGTTGTAATTGCTCGATCAAACGAGCTAAAGGGCGTGTGTAAACCGTGGTACTGCCTCCGAATTCGTCCTTTTCAATCATAAAGAAAGCGATCGCCATCTGGAGAACGTTTGTGGTTATTCAAAATCAACCTTTAGGAGTGTAATTCCGATCCCGAAGAATGATATAAGGATTAGTAACACTCCAATTGACGTAAAAGAAACTACGTGCTATGGAAACTTTGGTTCGATATACTCGTCGATCTAGCTCGTACCAGATTGGCTAAGTCTGTGTTGGATGCTGGGTGGTCAAGCTTTCTGTCAATACTTGCAAACAAAGCCGAAAATGCTGGGAAAGTTGGTAATTCCAGTCAGCGCCCATAACACCTCTCAAGATTGTTCCAATTGCGGCGAGAAAGTAACTAAAAAGCTGCATATTCGTTGGCACGACTGCCCTAAGTGTGGGTGCAGTCTAGACCGCGACCACAATGCAGCTATCAACATCAAAAATAGAGCGGTAGGGCATTCCGTTCTTAAAGCGCAACGCCTCCTACGCGATAGCCGGATTGGTTGCGAAGCCTACACCACACTTGTACCCAAGTTGGTGTAGGAGATGTCACTCCTTCCACCTTTGGCCTTTAACCTTTACCTTGTCGCGACCATATGCAACTTGTAAGCGCAACAGCTTAGTACTTAAACGCTAAATTCAGTCTATTGCAAAGCTTTGAGGCCAATTTTATTTCCTTGGCTCTGCATCGAACACCAATCCAAAAATGGAGGAATTTAATATGGTTAACCGTTTTTCAGTCATTGCTACCGCTTTTGCGATTAGTATTGGCACGGTTTTCGCTGCTGGCATCCCAGCCGAGGCGCAGCGAATTGTAACTTGTCAAAGTAATAATCGCCAGCGGAATTTTTGTCGGGTGAATACAAGTGGCGGTGTAAGACTCGTCAGAAAGCTCTCTAAAAGCAGATGTAATGGGAATTGGGGCTATGACAGGAATCGTATTTGGGTGAGGAATGGTTGCCGAGCCGAGTTCTCGGTTGGGAGTCGCAGGAACGATCGATACAACCGCAACGATCGATATAACCGCAACGATCGATATAACCGCTAAATGATTAGAGCGATCTGAGAATCCCCGACCTCTTAGAGGTCGGGGGGAAATATTTATAAGACTACTTGGATAATCTTACTTTAGAATGAGAAAAAAGTACGCGATCGCTCTGACCAATTGTGTGACATGACTGTAGTACCGGGGCAACCTCTAAAACCCAGACAAGTTGTAGGGGGACATTACCGAATTATTCAACTGCTAGGCGCTGGTAACTTTGGCGATACCTACCTAGCCGAAGATTTGTATGCAATGGAAAGAAAGTGTGCCGTTAAACGCTTCAACTTTGTCAATAAGGATTCGCAAACTTTTGACAGAGCTAAAGACTTGTTTGAACGGGAAGCATCAGTCCTACTACAGTTAAGCCAACCCCCAAGAAATGACCAGATTCCACTTTTTTATGCTTATTTTGAAGAAAATAGACAGTTTTACTTAGTCCAGGAATTTATTGAGGGACACCCCCTGAGCGATGAACTACAGAAAGGAAAAAAGCTGAGGGAAGCGCGAGTTGTCGAGATCTTGTCAGATGTGCTGCCAATTTTAGAATTTATCCACTCTAAAGGTATCATCCACCGCGATATTAAGCCAGAAAATTTGATGCGACGACACCGGGACGGCAAGTTAGTCCTGATTGATTTTGGTGCTGTTAAAGAAGTACTGGCGCAATCAGCAACTAGCAGACCGCAAACAAGACCAACTGTAATTTATATAAAAGGCTACACTCCTAAAGAGCAAATTCAAGGGGAACCAAAACCTAACAGCGATATATATGCACTGGGAATGACAGCTATCCAAGCACTAACAGGATTAGATCCAAAAGATTTACCAAAAGATAGTCACTTAGGTGAAGTCATCTGGCGGGAGAAAGCGCAGGTTAGCAATGGACTCGCACAAATCTTGTCCCTTATGGTGCGCGATGACTCTTGGCAACGCTATGAATCAGCGCAGGATGTCATAAATAAGCTACAAAAGCCGAAAAAAAATGGGCAAGGAACAGGTAGAGCAAGAAAATCTGCAATTAGATTTAATCTAACTGAATGGTTCAGAGCTAATCCGCCTAGTCATACCCTTAGAATATTCGCATTTATCGTAGTTGTCGGAATAGTTATTTTTCTAGTTCTTCCGATCGTCAAAAGCTCATTAAAAATAAATTGTGGCCCTTTGAGAGCCTTAGAGGAGTGGTGCCCTTGGGAATCACAAAGTCAGCCGCTAAATTCAAGTTTATGAGGCTAAATGCGATCGCCCCTGCAATGGATTTAGAACCTACTATCATCTTGTTATTTTTTCCAAAATATGATATAATCCACGGGATTAACACTAAAGTCACTGGGTTCTTTCGGGTCAAATATGCTGTTGTAGGGACACGGCAGAATTAAAATTTTGGTATGACCGACATATTTATGATGCCGTGTCCCTACCAAAATGTTCCATAGTGAACATTAGCATAATAATTCCGAAAGCCCAGTCACCGACAGTAAAGAGGTAGTCAGACGAATGAAATTTCACGGTAGCATATCTGTATTTATCGCATCTGCCCTAGCAGTTAGCTCTGTTGTTGTAGCCAACGACTTTGCCAAAGCTACATCAGATACTTTTGTTTGTCAATCAAACCGAAACGGTACGCCAACCACATTTGCCAAAACCTCAAATGGACCGCGAGAGTTTATTCGTTGGACTTATGATGGTTTCAGAGGCTATACTCCGTCACGTCGCTGCACGGAAGTAACAAATAGACTGAATCGGTACATCGCCTCCGGTTCGCGCTATATCACTTATGGCACAATGAGCAATCGGTCTGTAATCTGCATGACCAACAAGAGTGGTGCAGGTTGCACCGATCTACTCTACACCCTAAAGCCGGGTGACGATGGACGAGAGGTTCTGCGGGATTTGCTGCGATTGAACCGCGAAAACTTTAAAAATGATCCCAGGATTGAATCGTCAAGTTGTCCTGTTTATTTTGATATCAATGCTTGGCTGGCAGGTGAAAGTCAGACAGCAAATGTAGCTTGCACTCCCCAGAATAATTTGAGCGAATGAACCGCCGAAGATCCATACTTTTTGCAATAGCCTGTTTGTGTATTATTGCGATCCAATTATCCATCCAGGCTATTGATTTATCTAGTGTAGCCCAAATAAACGATCTGCCACACGAACCTGTTAAAATATCAGATTCAAAGCTACGGAGTCTAGCCGAAAAGATTACGGTTAGAGTCTTCCCAGAAAAGTTTTTGGAGGACAGAGCATCAGGAATTTTAATTGACAAACAAGAACAAAAACAGGGTCAGCAGTCGGTTTACTTATACTTAGTGCTGACTAACGATCATGTATTAGAGATATTGAAGGAAAGAGCTAAAGCTTTGGGTGGTGGATATAAAGTGCAAACCTATGATAATAAAATTTACGACTTATTTCTATACGAGGCTAACTTTCGGGGTAACGATCTGGGACTGTTATGGTTTTATAGCGATCGCAACTATGAAAAAGCCGCATGGGGTCAGGCAAACAGCTTAAAAGAGTATATAGATAAGGTATATGTTGCTGGTTTTCCCTGTGGAACTGACTCCTGTAAAGAAGGATTTACCTTTACATCCGGTCGTGCAGCTACTTCATTCATTGTATCTGGCAAACCTTTAGATGCTGGCTATCAACTAGGATTTAGTAATGACACCAGGGAAGGAATGAGTGGTGGCCCTATTTTGGATGAAAGCGGTAGATTAGTAGGCATTAATGGTAGGGGGAAGAATCAAGAACGGGTCTTATTTTCTGGCGAACCAACTGTACATGATAATCCCTATGCCTACATGGATGGAACGCAACCTCCACCAGAAACTCAAGGTTTTATGAAACATTTTGCCTGGGGTATTCCGATTGAAACTTACTTAAAGCTGGCTCCTATTAAACCATTTGAGCAGATCAAAATATCATCTCAAAAAACCAGTAATGCTGCACAATTAGGTAAAAAGTTCACATCATTACCTCTCCTATATTTACTGGGAATAGTGGGTATTGCTAGTGCTACATTAGGTATTGTTGAATGCTGCAAACAAACTTGAGCTTTTCGGTATATTTACACAAAAAAAAGGAGGATAGTCTTTGGTTAGTTTGACTGGTAAAAATGAGAAATGTCGAGATTAGTAAACACTTAGGAAATTAAAATTGCCAAAGTTAATACTTTTATTCCTAATTGCTGCTGACATAATTATAAATCTAGCAATTGGTACAAATGCCTCATATCAAATCCGTCTGCGTCGGAATTGTTCGTTTTTCGCCTCTGCCCCTCTCTCCTTCTCCCCTCCCCGTGGGACGGGGAGGGGTTGGGGGTGGGGTTGCCCCTCTGCGGCCATAATGATTCAGACACAACCGGAAACGATATCACTGGTGGATCGGACTATTTCGCAAGCACAAGTACGCCAAGCACTACCACAAGATAGAATTAAGGAAATCGCAGAAAAAAGTACCGTCTCGATTAGCCGTGGTGGTCAAGGTTTGGGGTCTGGAGTAATTATCGGTCAGAGGGGTAATACTATCTACGTTCTGACAGCTATCCACGTTATTGGTAGACCTCCCGGAGTGGTGAATAACGGTCAGGGTAGATTACAAGTTGAAGATCCTTATGAAGTTATTACTTATGATGGGGAAAGGTTTCTAGTTACTAATTTAAATTATCAGCGAATTGTCAAAAAACTGCCTAATAATATCGACTTGGCAGTATTAGAGCTAAAGTCTGGCCGCCAACCTGCTAAGGCGAAAGCAGTGGCTAAATTAGCAATTTCGCCCTTACAATCGGGAATGCCTGTTTATATTTTTGGATATCTTCCTTGCGCGACTTTTGCCAATGGAGTGAAAGTGGTTCGCTCTCAGTTTAGCTTGGGAAATATTACTCAACAAATTGAATTAAGTACGGCATCAGCTAGTGACAATAATCTGGTTGGATATGATGTGTACTATAATAATAATACTATTAAGGGAATGAGTGGTAGTCCTTTGTTTGATGCAGGTGGTCGCGTGGTGGCAATTCATGCGAAAACAGAAAATTCAAAGGAACAGTATAACCCGAAAGCTTGTCAGCCTCTACCGGCAAATCCTACGCCAGATTACGGTAATAATTTGGGGGTTTCGAGCAGGCTATTGGCAAATTTTAAATCAGATTTGCCTGTTGGGTTACAAGCAATTTTAAAAATCGATACCGATCCGGTAATTGGCGGAAATTGGGTGACACCAACACCTTCTCCTAGAAATGATGAAAGAGTGCCTAATGAGGGTGTAAATTGTGGGATTTTAAGAGGGCTAGATGATGTGTGTCCCAATGAGCAGTAGATAAAGTTACTCCTAACTTATTTTTTGGTATGATTTCGATAGCAATTCTTCCTTAGTAATCGGTGTTCTTCTAAGAGTGTATAAAGGAACTAAAAACTCAGCCAATCGAATTTTTATATCCAGCGCATCAATCACTGCTGTCACATCAAGAAAACTGGCATTTTCATAGTCTCTGTTTTCATATAGCTGAATTTGTGCGAGCGTCAATCCAGCTAAATTTGCCAATTCTTGTTGGCTGAGTTTGGCTGCCATTCTAGCTTTAATTATAATTTGGGGTAGGTAGTCGATATCGTCTAGTTTCAGTACGATCGGCGTGTGAGAATCGTGATTGGTAAGAGTTTCATATTCGGCAATTTCTGCGTTCAAAGCATCCAAATGTCTTTGTAAAGTAGCACGCTGAAGTTGCCAGCCTACCGGGTCATTTTTTTTCTCAGTTTCTGCTGCTTCCCAAGCGGCGATAGATTGTTGAAATCCCCTGACGCACTCTTGGGAATATTGATATTCTTTTTCATTTTTAATCATGGAGAAAACCTCACTAAATCTATAGCAATAATTCCTTTTGGATTTTTTTGTCGATCGCGTTGGAATAAGTCTAGAGACGCTATCAGCTAAAACTAGATTGAGATAATCTGGATTGCCGTAACTCGGTGCATTGGTTTAGTTGACTTTTCAGTGGTAATCAGTTCATCGGCTTTGAGCCACAGGGCGGCAGCAACATGAAGTGCATCCATCGCGGCTAAACCGTATATACCGGCAAGTTGATAAGCATCTTGTGTAATTTGCTCCGAGTCTGTTGTCCACTGGCTAACAGCGCTGAAGAAGGTTTCGTAGAAGTCTATTTCGTCTTTTTGTTGGTGATAAATTGCTTTTGGTAGTACTTCTAACTTGACAAATTGGCTGGACACAAATTCTCGATTTCCGTCATTGAGGATGCGGTTTGCTCGAATGCTGGTTGAGTGAACACCCTGAAAAGCAGCGATCAAAACACCAGAGTCGATGTATGTTTTCTTAGAACTCACGGTGTCCACCCCGACGTTCAGCAAGCTCTTGTTCAATTTCTGCTTCGTTGAGTAATTGCATTCCAGAGGCGATCGCTCTTTGACGAATTTCCCACAGCTTCTTAGCTAAGGGCGTTTGTGGAATGTAGTCGGATTCTGATGCTGTTGCGTCTGATTCAGATTTAAGCGCTTCAACAAACTCGAAAACTTTTTGTTGAAGATCGGGTGTGAGTTCTCGCCAGCGTTCAAGTAACAGTTCTTCTCTACCCATAATCGAGTTCACCATAGAGCGATGCTTCTATTTTTGCCGATTTTTTCGGGAATGCGATCGCACTCTGTCCCCTCTGTGCAGGTGTTCTAGAAATCGAAGTAGATATAAGGTAAACCTTCTTTGGGAGCCAACAGCCAAACTGCGTACAGACTTACCGGCACTAATAGTATTTTGATCGGCCAATTTAACTGTAACTTCAGACCTCGATGAAAGGCAAATACGATCGCCATCACTGCAACTATTGCCCAAACTAACAAAGCTAGTTGGAAACGCTCCAGTCCCAGTGCTTCCACGTAAACCTTCTGTGCAAATTGAACATCACCTTTATGTCCCCACAGGTGCTGAATTACCCAGCCAGCATCTTGCAGATTAGGTAAACGGAAAAAGATCCAGGATGTGAAGACCATCGATTGCGTGAGCAGCCATGCCACGAGTGTACCTGGTATACTTTGCCACCAGTTTTTCAACCCAGAAAAACGATGGGATAAAGCTTCTGTGAGTCGGTGAGCGACCAATGCCAAACCGTGCAATCCCCCCCAGACGATAAATCCCCAAGCTGCGCCGTGCCAAATCCCGGCGATTAGCATGACGATCGACAAGTTGAGACAGGTGCGTGCCAGACCTTGCCGCGATCCACCCAAGGGAAAGTATAAATAATTACGCAGCCAATCTCCCAAAGTTATATGCCAGCGCCGCCAGAAGTCGCCAATGCTGGTAGTGAAGTAAGGGAAATCAAAGTTTTGGGGTAGATTCAATCCCAATAGGATGGCGCTACCAATAGCAATATCGACATAACCGCTGAAATCCAGATATAGCTGAAGTCCGTAGGCGAGGATAGCCAGCCACAAGTCACCGCTGCCGGTGCGCTGTAAGTTGTCAAAGCAGAGTTTGACGAAAATTCCCAAATTATCGGCGATGAGGGCTTTTTTAAAGGCTCCGCAGGCAATCAACCACAATCCTTCTACTACGCGATCGCTACTGGGAAACCGCAGCGTATTAAACTGGGCTGACAGGTGATGATAGCGAGCGATCGGCCCTGAAATCAGTTTGGGAAAGAAAAATTTGTAAGTCGCAAATTTGAGAAACTCCCCAGTTGCAGTAGCACCGCGATATACATCAATTAAGTAGGCGATGCACTCAAAACAGAAAAACGAGATTCCCAAAGGCGCAATCAGATGAAGGCTGACCCAGCTAGCTTGTGTTTGTGCTTGTGGCAGGTGCAGTAATGCCCCGATCGAATTTAAGAAAAAGGGTACATATTTAAAGCCCAACAATAACAAAACATTTATGGCGATACCCAGCCATAATATTTTTTGGCGTCGTTTATCCCAGTCGATTTGTAGAGATTGCCAATCTTCGTTGGTCAACTGCCAGTTTGAAGGAAGCAACTTCGGTACGGTACGTTGTCCCAGCGCAAGTCCCAGCCGAAAGTTAATTAGGATAACGACAAAAAGCAGGGGAATATACTGGATTTGCAATGTGGCATAGAAGACTAGACTGGCAATTAGAAGTATCCACAATCGCAATGTCTGGTGTTGCACAGTCCAGTATATTCCCAGGATGCACAACAAGAATATTCCATAAAAGATTGAGACAAAATTCATAAGTCAAAATTAGTCAGTTGTCAGTGGTCAGTTGTCAGTTGTCAGTTGTCAGTTGTTAGTTGTTAGTTGTCAGTTGTCAGTTGTTATACTCAGCACGGTCACAGACCGAGCTTTTTTTATCCCTGTAGGGGCGAAGCATTCCGTCCAAGATCTTTGGTTTCAACCAACAAATTATTCACGGAATGCTTCGCCCATTTATGCC
>CASBRD010000129.1 GCA_949128025.1 Oscillatoriales cyanobacterium PMM_0008
CCCCCACCCCAGGGGATAGCGATGCCAACACTTCTGGTGAGGCAGGGTCGTCCGCAAGGGATAGCGATCGACGGCAAGAACCCATTCCGCCACCAAGCGAACCGATGCAGTACCGGGCCATTGGCTTGGTGCGGGGGAAATACCTCCCCAGTGCAGAGCAATTCACGCGGGGTGCGCTGGTAGCTAGCGACGATTGTGCGATCGATGCCGTGCTATTAGGTCGCATTATGAGTCTGGTCAAAAATCACCTTGATTTAGAAACCGAACACCTGTGGGTAGTCTATCCACGGACGCGACTAAACGACGATGCCTTACATATGCAAATTGTTGGCGTTTGGGAGCCCGAAAAACTTGACAAAACTTTGTCTTCCACCGATGAAGAGGAAACTGAACCAACTGAGGCATCGAGTCCCAAGGATCTAGAACCTGAAAGTCTAACCGTTGAAGATGGTTATTTTTCCATTCGCGGCGAAGTGGTTTATCAATCTCTAGACGAGGAAAAGATCGTCGTCAAGATTAGGCAAGCAGCACGCAAGGGCGAGGAAAAGCCTAGATTTTTCAAGCTGACACTTAACGGTGTTTTAGAAAGAAAAGCTGTGGGCTACTTCTGGGAATTTCATATCCAGCGACAGGCTAACAATCTGCTGATTAAGGAGGCAAAAGAGATCGCAGTCTTGAGCCCGAAAAAGCCGAGAAAGCCGTTTAAAGGAGGCGGACGACCGGGTGGTAAAAAGCCGTGGCAACCCCCCCAAACTGGTAACCGTCCAGCAGTTACGGGGGGTAAACCGCCTGAGAAGCCAATCCCCCGACCCACTAAGCGCCCGCAACCGAGTAATGGGGAATAAAGACAAAAATCAAAAGGCAAAAGGAAAAATAATTTTCTTTCTTTTGCCTTTTGACTTTTCACTTTTCACTTTTCACTTTGGGATTGAAGATGCGATCGCTTCTAGAAAAACCTTCCCTAATTTTTGAGGTTTAAGTGATATCTTCAGGATTAATACCGATCGATCTCAGGTATGCAGCCAGTTTTTCTTTAGCTTGACGTTCCTGCTCTTTAGCTTGACGTTCCTGTTCCTTTTCCTGCGACATTTGCAACATTGCGGCTTCTGCGACGGCAATTTTCTCCCTTTCAGTCAAGAACCTTTTCCCATTCTCGTCATACCAGAATACCCATTCTCTCTCCCAGTCAGCATAGTTGTGGGATTCACACCCAATTCCTAATTCAATTTCCGGCATCCATACCGGATTTCCTGTCAGTAACTCGTATTTATTATTCACTAACTTATAGACTTGGATCGGCTGCCTCTTTTTATGCCTTCCTCTTCGACCAGCAAAAAAATTGTAAACTACATAGTAGAGAACACCTAACTGTTGATAGCTTTCTAACTTATCCTCATACTCACCGTTGTACTTATGAGAAACTACTTCTAGTACTAGGATAGGTACAACATTGTTTTCTTGCCAGATCAAATAACTGAGGCGACCACCATCACCTGTGTATCTTGGGACTCCTACTGCTAGGAATCCATCGGGGACAATAGCTGGCTTTTCCTGGTCGTGGTAAACCGCCATATCTACACCAAAGAACCAATCAGGGCGAGCGCTCCAGATATCAAGTAGGATGTTTAAAAGTAGATTGGGAATAAAGTTTTGGAGCTCGTTATCCACAGGAGTATCGTCAGAGTGGGGGAGTTCTTCGGCGGTTAGTAATCGGTGTTGTGAAGAAGTATTAACCATGATTTTTACGCCATCATTATTCCGATCTTATCATAAACGTGCGATCGGCCCTCTGCCCCAAGCCTCTTTTTTTCTTTTTTCTTTTTTCTTTTGACTTTTGATATCGTGTCCGGTCGATTAGTCATAGTTAAATCTTAGGTATGTTGTTGCGCTGAAGCGCAACAACATACCTAAGACATGATATGACTTTTGAATGAGTGACTTTTCTAGCCTTTTTCACTCTAAAGCAATAGTTGCGCCCCATCGGTCTTGTGGTAAAAAAGACCGATCCATAGGAATGGGGGCAACTCTTTCGGTAAGGGTAAATTTCCCTTCTTCAATCCACTGTTTCAACTCTAAGGCTACTTGCCGTGACAGATATATACTGGCAAGAGGGGCAACTCTGACTTGTTTTCCCTCAATAGTAATGCGACCAGATTTCAGCTGAGCGTAGCTTACCAAACCAAAGGTGGGACGCACGCGGCGGGGAATGGAAAAATCCACCACTGGCGCTACTAAATCTTTGTCTCCTACAGCGCATTTTTCGACTACTTCCTCATACAAAACAGGCAGCGGCACACCGACACCAAGCATTAAGGAAGGGCCGTAATTTTTGAAGTAACAACCGCGTACCCAACGACGGTTCATCTGTTTGGCATCTCCAATTAAGGCGAGGGTGGCAGCGGGGCCTATTGGTGTCTGATTCGGCAGGCGTTTTTGTAATGGAAAGTGCTGGGTGCCTTCCCAAGCTACGTAACCGATGCCACCGCCCAAGAAAATGCGGGTGCCAATGCCGATTAGTTCCAGGTTAGGGTCGTTGAAGAGGGGAGAAATTGCACCGGGGTTGGAGTAAACGGCGTTGGCAAGTTGCGGTTGCAAAGGGCCGAGGTGGGTATATAAGGGCCGATCGCCTCCATTCACTCCCACGATAAAATTCTGATATAAATTTCGGGGATTGTAGAGATAAAATTGATTGATTGTATCGCGGGTTATGGTTGTCTCAAAGGATGCACGAGGATAGCAATCTGTTGCCTGTCCGGTCGCTCGCAATTGCACTGGTTTTCCGGCAATTAAGTCTTCAATTACATGACCTCCTCCCCGTTCTTTGGATTCTGAATCATCGCCTGCTTCTACGGTGCTGGGGTAATCGACGCTTTGAGTCGCTCCCAGATACAAATCTACTGCCCCAAATCCAGAATAAGCTAAGACTCCATCTAACCAGCAGGAGCGAATTTTAATCGGCGGATCGGTTTGTCCTAAGTTGATTATTGCTCCCGAAGATTCCATCGGCTCAAAACTGCCGGTGGTGATGACATCCACTTCTTTAGCGGTTTGGCTGATGCCAACTTGTGCCACTCGTGCTTTTAATTCTTCGACAGTACAAACTACCGCTGATTCACGGCTGATTTTGTCGTTTATTTCGGCAATTGTCCGCATAGGAATTTAAAATTAAAAATCTTGGAGAGCATTGTGAATCGTCCAAAAAAAGAGGGATTCCAATCTAATTGGTATCTTCATCTTCAACGCTGGATTGTACTTGAGTTTTTGGAGCGTCTTGGGGCAAGATAGGAGCCTTTCTATCGGCTTCGGCTTCTGCTTGGGATTCATCAATGCCAGCTATATCAAAGGCTGCTTCGCGTCGGCTGTGCCACGGATCTAAGATATCTACGATCAGCACTTCTGTTACCCACACTTGGCCCACTACAGTTAGAGGGAGAGCCAAAATCAGTCCCAAAAAGCCAAAGAAGGTAGCGAAGAATACTTGGGACATTAACGTGATCGCTGGTAGTAGCGCCACCTGTTGAGCCATTACGTAGGGAGTGAGGAGGCTACTCTCAAACTGCTGGATGATGAAGTAAAGAATCAATACGGCAACAGATTTCCAGGGAGCATCCAAGAGTGCGATCGTCATCGGTAACACCACACTCAACGTTGGGCCAATATTGGGAATAAAGTTTAGCAATCCTGCCAAAACCCCTTGGGCCAGAGCCAGCCTTACCCCCAAAGCCGATAAGCCGATTATGCTTAACAAGGCAACTACACTCATGCTAATGAGTGCGCCAATAATCCATCTACCTAGCGCTACTTCGCATCGATCCAAAATTCCGTCTACCCGCCGCCGATAAAAGGAGGGAAACAACCGCACAAACGTCTTGCGGTAAGATTGGGGCTGGGCTAACATCATCAGTGTCAAAACCAGCACCAGCAAAAAGCTAAGGATAGCTCCCAGAGTATTCGAGAAAAAGGCGACTGAGCCGCCCAAAAGCTGATTGACTACGGGTTGCAGCTGTTGGATCAGGTTGTTAATATCTGGCAAATACTGATTGAATTGGCTGGGAATGTTAGTTTTCAAGAGATTCAGCAACTGATTTATGCGAATTACCCCTTTAGGCAACAAATCTATCAATTGTTGAACTTCATTGACGAAGGGCGGCACAATCAGCAAGAAAAAGCCAAACAGAACCGCTAGCAGGATGGCGATCGACAGCAGTACGGCCCACAATCGCTTCAATCCCGACTGTTGTAGCCGCCGCGCCAGCCGATTTAAGGCAGTCGCTAACACAACAGCGGCAAACACCAGTAAGATGACTTGGCGAATTTGCCACAGAATATATAAACAGATGGCTAAGACTAATAGGCCGAGCGTTTGACCCAAATTCACAGTGCTGACTCCCTAGAGAGGAAATGCCGATCGTTCGGTAAAATTAAAATTATATGCAGCTAGATTAGCTGATTTCGGTTTCCCAAGCATACATTAGGGACACTGTTCCCACAATATCTAAAGGTTTAATTTTGTTGTTTCTGCTGCCACGATCTTCCCCAAAGTGCCAAAGCTACGATCGCACTCGGCAGACAGACGATCGCCACCACAAGGCTAGGGGTTGGGGTAATATTGAGTATCGGGCCACCGGATTTGATTAAAACTGACAGTGCAGCTGAGAAGATCAGCACTTTCAAAATGAATCGGGCCTGACTTGCCATTGCATATATAAAGATCGACGACAATAGGCATTATGACAGGTATAGCAAAGTGCTGAGTGCTTCTTGACTACTCAGCACTAAAGCCGAAGCACTTTGCGCCGACCTACGTATTGGCAAACCTGTTTTAAATTACTTTTCTGACTCAAGCTGTTTAAGCCGCTTCCGTAAATCTAATTCTTCGTTACTACAAATTATCTCCAAATTAGCAACTCTTTCCTCTAGTTTTTTGACGTTATTTATTAACTCTGGATTCCTTTTATAACCCCGCTCGGAATCTCGCCAAATAACAACAGTGCCAATCGTGGCTCCTGAGATTACAGCTAAAGGCAAAATAGCACCGCTTCTAGTAATAGCTGACAGAGGAATACAAATCGCTAGCATTCCTGTAGCCATGCCCCAGATTCTTGAAGTAGCAGCGGCTCGAATATCTTTTTCGGCTTTATTTCCCATTTGTTCCTCGTGGAGTTGTTTTCTCCTTTGTATTCCCAAATTCCATTTTATCAAGTGGAAAAATTTTTACCAAGTTCAACCGCGCTGCCAAATTTTGATAGTTTTGTCGTGACTCGCGCTTACCAGAATCTGTCCATCTGGGCTGAAAACAACGGCATTAACTTGCTCGGCGTGACCAGTAAAAGTGCTGAGGAGTTCTCCCGTCTCCAAATGCCAGAGTCTCACAGTTTTGTCTTCACTGGCGCTGGCTAGAGTTTGACCATTTGAACTGATAGCGACGGAAAACACAGCGCCAGTATGTCCTTTGAGTGCGCGAATCATTTCCCCCGTCTCCAGATTCCATAGCTATTTATAGTTCAGAATTCTGATGTTCCCGGTTTCACAGATAGATCCTCAATTTTTGTCGTCTTCCAATCTCTGACACTGGGAGCCAGGGTGATTAAATCTTCAATATTGCGCTGCATCTTAGCACAAATTTCATCTAAGGGGAGGTCGTTGGGATCGTGTCCAAAGGGATTTTCAATTTCCAGGGCAATTTCTTCAACGCCTAAAAAAGTGAAACTTACCAAAGATACTATTAATCCAGTAAAAAGACCGAAATCATCTACCAGTTGAAATGGCAATGAAAAGCAATAAAGTAATAATAGCTGTTTGAGGTGAATGGCATAAGCTAGAGGAATTGGAGTTTTGATAATCCGTTCGCAGCCACCTAAACAATCTACTAAAATATTTAGCAACTCTTTCAGAGAATTCAGTTGATAACTATCAACGCAGTTCCGTTCGTACTGCTCCTGTAAGTAATCTTCAATCCAGAAAGCAATTTCCAGAGGAGGATTGTTCATAGTCTTGAGCTTTTGATAACGTGACTGGGATATTAATCCTTCTAAATCGCTGTCGATCGGCTCTGACCTTAAATGCAACTTGGTAGCAACTGCAAAAGCAACCAATAACCGCAGGGCTGAAATTTTGGCATTTTTATCTTTTGGTTCTCGTTCTTCTACCGATACCCAAATTTGACGAGCCAAGTTACGCACTGCATTGACTATATTTCCCCAAAATTTGCGCCCTTCCCAAAATCGTTCGTAAGCTGTATTTGTCCGAAAAACCAATAATAAACCTAAGACGATACTGGGAATGACACTAGCCAATGTCGGCATATATAGATGAAATGCAAACAAGTGAAGTATCGATATGACAAAACCAAAAACTCCACACACAATTACGCGGGGTAAAACTGCTGGAACTACTGAACCTTGCAACTGGAAAACAGCTTTAAACCAAGGTTGTCTTTCCGTAATCATGTTACCTCTCAGTGTTGGAGCGAACCTATAACTTTTACCTGATAATAACGCAAGTTGCTAGTTATTGTAAAAACCCGGTTTCTGTGGGTGATTTTATCATTAACTGCGACTTGCAAATACAAGAAACCTGGTTTTTAGCTCTCAAAGTTTTCTAACTAGCAACTTGTTGCCTTGCCGGTGAGCAGTATTGAAATAGCGATCGCGGGAATTAAGTAAGCAACAATCAATACACCGTACTGTGCTACCTGCGTCCAAGTGATGCCTTTCATTCCTCCCAGGACTGCGAAAAAGGCGACGATCGCCATACCGATAATTACGCCAGTGCTGACATCTACTTATAGGAAGCGACTGGAGACAATTCCCACACCGCGCATCTGTCCGGCGACGTAAGTCATGGAGACGAAGATGGAACCCTGTTGGGCCATCCAAAAGCCCAGGGGAACGCTACCCAGACGAATCGCGTTTAATGGTTCAACTAGCAGGATGCTGAAGACGATCGAAACTAGCGCCCAGACAATCAGGAGATTTCGGATTAAAGCTGTGTTCGCACGCCAGTAAGCCTGACGTTTATCTTCCTGCATTGTTTTTCCTTCGTTTGAATGTTTTTATTTAACCTGATTATGAGTATATGAGCTTTGTAGCGTTCCTAAAAATATCAACGAATTTCCAGACTATTTTAAGCGAGTTAGGAAAATTGCGATCGCTCAAAGGTAGCGGGTGAAAGAAGTTAGGCTATCCGCCTTATCCCCAGATCCTAAGTGCGTATAGCTGTGGGTCAAGAAGAGCCGCTTTCATATTTGTAAATAAATGTTACACAAATTTTATTAAAAAATGTTGCAGGTCGTTGATTTAGTTGTTAAGGTGTGCATATAGCTATGCTTCTGGTAAACGCTCGTATCTAGGAGACGTGCGCTCAATGCTCTGCATCAATCTTGGCTCTTCGCAGATTTTCTGATTCCAGAATTGCCAGAAAGATATTTCTCTGACGGCTCTACATTCACCTGACTGGAAGACGACTGAGAAATATCTTTGCTGCTGGTTTATACTGCGCTGAGGACTACTTGATTTCGTTACCTTGTGTTGGCTCCGTGCCATCAATTTTTTACCAAATTCTCACGGCCAAACATTTCTTAGATGTGTCTACCAAAGTGTTGTTTCCCTGCAATATTTCTGAGAAATGTCTTGAGTTTCAAGCAACTATTAGGAGTCACAGTCCGTCTGATTATCTGCCGAGTATATTGCTGCAAAATTTTTAAACTCGGTGGTTGAAAGTGTTGTGACACCTCAAATTTGGAGGTTTTTTATGAACGTTGAAGGAAAAACGGCTCTAATTACTGGAGCCTCGCGTGGAATTGGACGAGCGATCGCAGTGGAATTGGCGCAACAAGGAGCGAAACGCTTGTTATTGGTAGCACGCGATCGGCAGCGATTAGCTGAAGTTGCCGCCGAAATCGAAGCTTATGGCACAGAAACCGTGATTTTGGCGTTGGATTTATCTCAAATGGTAGAGGTGAATATTGCGATCGCCCAAGCTTGGCGCGATTACGGCCCAATCGATCTACTTGTTAATTGTGCAGGAGTTGCACATCAATCGCCTTTCTTGAAGTCGCCATTGCCAAATGTGCAACAAGAAATCACCATTAATTTAATGGGAATGTACACCATGACTCGTCTAGTGGCGCGACGCATGGCAGCACAAAGAGAAGGCACAATTGTTAATGTTTCAAGCTTGATGGGTAAGATTGCCGCACCGACAATGGCGACTTATTCAGCTACCAAGTTTGCGATAGTGGGATTCACCCAAGCTTTGCGCGGCGAATTATCTCCATACAATATCCGGGTGATAGCTTTGCTGCCATCTTTAACGGATACTGACATGGTGCGAGAATTGCAGTGGTTTAAGTGGGTGGTGCCTGTGACTCCCCAGAAAGTTGCTAAGGCACTTATCGACGGGTTGCAAAACGAATCGCAGGAAATTTTAGTCGGATGGCAAAGTCATTTAGCCGTGTGGGGTCAGCGCATTGCACCTTGGCTAATCGAGAGGGTTTTGGTGATGGCTGCGCCCTTGTCTAAGGATAAACGAAAACGCTATCGACGATTGAAGGAGGCTTAGGAACCCCACCCCCCAACCCCCTCCCCGTCCACGGGGAGGGGGAGCAAGAA
>CASBRD010000130.1 GCA_949128025.1 Oscillatoriales cyanobacterium PMM_0008
CCTCATTCATCAACTATAGCAACTGCCAAGGCGACTCTTGACAGTAGGGGCGAAGCATTCGGGCATATAATTTATTGGTTAAAACCGAAGATTTACTACCCGAATGCTTCGCCCCTACTGTCAAGAGTCGCCTTGGCAGTTGCTATAGTTGATGAATGAGGGGGAAGTTATGCAGGAAGTTTGGGGGGAGAGAGAGCAACTTTTAGATCGGATCACAAAAATCGTAGAATATTTGATGCAAAAGGATACTACTTATCAGTATTACCTAGATAAAGATAAGGCAATTCAAATGATATTTAAATACTATTACGAGAAAGTTTCTCTGGAGGAACTGAAAGCTATGTCTGATTTTAAATTAACAGGTTTTATTGAGGGAGATATGATGACTCTGCTATTGATTGAAGGGGAAGATGATATAGACCTAAAAGCAACACCGTATGGTTAGATATGTTTAATTCCTGAGCAAAAGACTGATTATTAGTTTACATAACTTAATATAATGATTAGGGACATGGCGATCGCGTTATAATTTGCAATGCACTATATTAATATAGTACAATTGTACTAATCCGATACCAAATGACTATTTTTACTGAGAGGCAGTATGAAAGCGGAGCTTCTCAAGAGATTATTTAGAGCGATCGCAAGTTCAGACCAAGCGGCGATTGACAAACTCACATACGTAGTTATAGAGGAAGAACGCAGTAGGGGACACACTCTCTTAGCTGACCAATTAGAGAATATTACCAAAAAGAGCCAGAAAGAGAAGTCTACCAAGCCCAGCAAACCCGCTTCTTCAGTACCAGAAAACTTACAGGCATTAACTGAATTACCAACCAGTAAGCGATTTAATCTTCCCCTGGTGACAATTATACCAAGGGAGAAATTGCGGCATCACATGGTATTGCCGGAAAATATTGAGAAACGTTTCTGCCGAATTGAGCGTGAATATGCAGCAAGAGATAGGTTGGCTCATCATGGACTGCGTTACAGGCAAAAAATACTGCTGTATGGCCCTCCTGGCTGTGGAAAGACGCTAGGAGCAGAGCGTTTAGCTTGGAATACGGGTTTACCACTCCTGAAAGTGCGATTTGATGCAATGGTGTCGTCTTTTTTAGGCGAAACTGCCAGCAATTTGCGACTTGTATTTGAGGATGTCTCAAAAAATCCATGTTTGTTATTTCTTGATGAATGTGACTCAATTGCTAAATCTCGCGAGGATACTCAGGAAGTAGGAGAAGTCAAGCGAGTAGTAAATACATTCCTTCAGATTTTGGATGAATATGAACCGTCTTCTGGTTTGTTGGTAGCCGCTACGAACCTCAACAAATCTCTTGACACTGCCCTTTGGAGAAGATTTGACGACTTGATAGAAGTACCCAAGCCTGGAGAAAACGAGCTAGAATTTATACTAAAGCAAACACTATCTGCAATTGAAGTAGGGTCTATTAACTGGTCTGCCATCATTGAGCAAATGAAAGGATTTTCTGCTGCTCAAGCTGTAAGGGTAGCACAAGACGCGGCTAAACGAGCAATCCTCGATCGAGAGGGATTAGTGATTCAAGAGCATTTAGAAGAGGCTATTGCTGAAATCAAAGTTTCCTAGAATTACGTTTTGGTGTTTGGAGAAAAAAATGGTTGAAGGTTCTCAGGGTTTTCCACATATCAATCTTAGATTGACAACAGAGGGACGTGCTGTAACAACAGGAGGTGCTGGAAAAAAGAATCCCATAACAGTTGTTAATCTTGGTAATCGTCAGGGACACGGAAGTAAACTTCAGACTTCAGTAGAATCTTTAATATTTTCTTGGCAAGAAACTCAAAAAGAACGAGAGCGAGAAGGGAAGCCGCTACTACCTGAAAACGCTAAACCGATCATTTTACAGATCGATCCTATTTCTTTTGATGCAGAGGATTTAAGAAAGTATGGCATTGAGGTTATCGCTGAATTAGAAGATGGTTACATCATAGGTGCTTCTACCAACGATCCAGAATTTAGTGATCTACAAAAAAAGATAGAAAAATTCATCAAGGAACAACGTGGTGGCAATAAAGTTGCAGAGATATGGGAAATTTTAGATGGAACTAGGCGACCAGAATACATCCTATCATCAGAATTACTGAATAAATGGAATCAGATTAGAGATGAAAACACATATATTTTAGATGTAGGAGTTGCCTGTGTAGGCATTAAGTCTCAATTACCTGATTGTCCCGAAAAAAATCCCGCTCAAAGTACTGAAAAATTTACCCAGCGAGTCAATAACTGGATAAACAAACGTGACTTAACATACCAGCAATGGGATGATATAAAGTCCAAAAGAGAAGATGAATTTATAAATTTCATTCAAGAAAGCAAGGGACAAATTCTAAATATTGTTGATGGACATATTCCTAAATCTGCTGAACTTCCAGATAGTTTTTCCTGTCGAGTTCAAATTTCAGGTAAGGCATTAAAAGATTTAGTTTTCAACTTCCCCTATATTTTTGATGTTAGCTTACCTGATGATATTGCCGAATTTAATGAAATAGAAACTGGAGCTAATGTTGATAATTCCGATTTTCAACTAGAGCCACCAGAATCAAATGCTCCCAAGGTATGTGTTATAGATAGTGGTATTCAAGAAAGTCATTTTCTTTTAAAGTCAGCTATTGATTCCCACAATTCAAGGTCTTGGGTTCCTAGTGAAACGAATAAAACTGCTGACTACGTTAGCAACGGTGGACATGGAACTAGAGTAGCGGGTGCAGTGCTTTATCCAAGGACTATACCTCATAGTGGTAATGAAAAAGCTGTTTGCTGGATTCAAAACGCAAGAGTTCTTGATGTTAATTGTAAACTACATGAGCAACTATTTCCACCTTATATATTGGGGGATATAGTGGAATTTTACCACAATTCAATAGGAACAAATAGGTTAATAAAAACAAGAATTTTTAATCATTCTATTACTGGTTCTGTTCCTTGCCGAACGCAATATATGAGTGCTTGGGCAGCTGCTATTGATAATTTGACCTGTGAAAATGACATCCTTTTTATTGTGTCAGCGGGAAATTTACCTCTAGATACTAAAATTGGCTTTACAAGGTTATCTATTAGAGAACATCTTGCTGCAAATCGTCCCTGCCCAGATTATTTGTTAGAAGATTCATGTAGAATAGCTAACCCTGCACAAAGTTTTCAAGCCTTAACAGTTGGCTCTATTGCCTTAAATTCTTATCATGCGCCACCATATTCTTCCATTTCACAGAAGGATAAAACTTCAGCCTTTTCATGCTCTGGATTAGGAATTTGGAATACTATTAAACCAGAAGTAGTTGAATATGGTGGTGATTTAGTAAAAGATGAAGGTACACCACCTAATATTATTTTCCATAAAGATGTATCTCCCGAATTAGTACGGTCAACTTTGAATGGTGGCCCAGCCATTGTGTCTGATAAAGTTGGTACTTCTTTTGCTGCACCAAAAGTTACTCATATTGCGGCGCGTCTAGCTGCTGAGTTACCTAATGAAAGTTGCCTTCTTTACCGTGCATTAATAGTACAATCCGCAAGATGGCCAGAATGGACAATGACAGAAGACGTTAATAAATTGCACGTTCTTCGTCAAATTGGTTATGGACTTCCTAATGTCGATCGCGCTTTGGGTAATGCGCCCAATCGAATCACTTTGATGACAACTGGAGAACGCCGGATTGTTGCTAAACAAGCTCATGTTTACCAAGTAAAACTGCCAGAAAAATTACGTTCTCCAGGAGAGAATTTTAAGATTCTTGTAGAAGTTACTTTATCGTACAAAGCACAACCACGCCGAACTCGCAGGAATCGCCGAAAATATCTTTCTACTTGGCTTGATTGGGAATGTAGTAAGAAAGGAGAAGAGCCAAAACGTTTTCTAGCTAGAGTTTTAAAAGAAAGTGAGGCTTCAGAAGATTCTGAAAAAGGAGAGGGACTTTTTAAATGGATGCTGGGTAAACAAAATAATCACGGAATAATTAAAGATGTCTCTAGAAGTGCAGGAACCATTCAGAAAGATTGGACTATTGTCAATTCCTTTGAACTCACAGAAGCATTTTCTATTGCAGTAGTTGGACACGAAGGTTGGAATAACGATCCAGAAGCTAGTGTTCCCTACTCTCTAGTTGTTAGTTTTGAAGCAATACAAGCTGATATCGAGATTTATGCTCCCGTGGCCGAAGCTCAAGTGCCAATAGAGGTTGAGCAACAAGTAGAAATTCAATCGATGGTGGGTATCTGATGCGATCGCCATCCTAATTCCAACTGCAAAATCATCATTAGCCATAAAACGCTTAATCTTTCCCCAACTTTGTACCGCAATTTTTGCAAAATTTAGCGTCAGCATCGTGAACAGACAAAGTGCAAGTAGGACAAATAGTCTCAATTTGATTAGTATCTTTAACAAGTTGCTTGATTAAATCCCCCACTTGCTTGGGAATCAGTGCAATCCCCGTAAAAATCATCATCACTGTGAAGAGGCGACCCGCTTCTGAAGTTGGAGTAACATCCCCAAACCCAACAGTTGTCATTGTGACAACGGAAAAATAAAACGCATCCAAAAAAGTACTGAACCTTTCAGTATTGACAGGGTGTTCAAATTTATATATTAATCCTGAATAAACAAAGATAATCGCAAATATAGTAAATATTATTTCCGTTAAGATTACGCTATCTTTACTCCTCAAATTACCGGGTGAATTTTGAATTTCTATAAATCTGAACATCCGCAAAATTCTAACCAAGCGAAAGATCCGGATAAAGCTGATGTAAAACCATCCAGTGAAGAAAGATAGGATAGCTATTAAATCAATCGCCGAGTAAAAACTAAACAAATATTTTAGCTTATTCTCAGCACACCAAAAACGCAATAAATACTCTAATGCAAATATCAGTAATATTACAGAATCTATTAAGTTCAACTCATCCCGTAGATTTTCGGGGATTTTATAGGTCTCGATCACAAATATCGCTGACGATAATAGCACCAAACCTGTAATAATTAAATTAACGATTCTGCCGGTTAGCGTTTGAATGTCTTCAAAGTAAAAGGAAATCTTTTGCCGTAGCAACATGGGTTAAATTTACCAATCGTTCTTTGACAAAGCGCAGATCGAGTTAAGGAATCCTTAGTCGATCGGGCCAATTTAGCGTAAAAACCTTGTCTTAGCTGCTATAGAAGCATCTCTGGCTTAGCATAATCGCCGCTTTGAGTGTGTAAGCTTTATTCGTAGGCAGAAGACTGTGGCCAGCCAGCACGGGGCGTAGTACTCAATAGATACAGCAGGCTACCGTAAATACAACTACCCTAAGAAGTAAAATTTCTTCCCCGTCATCTGACAAATTGAATAAACTTGGGTTATGCACATCTTAATTTACTCATACAACTATCACCCAGAGCCGATCGGCATCGCACCTCTGATGACCGAACTGGCAGAAGGTCTGGTCAAGCGCGGTCACAAAGTCCGCGTGGTCACCGCCATGCCCAACTATCCAGAACGCCGCATTTACCCTGGATACCGGGGTAAATTCTACATGACCGAAGTAATAAACGGCGTCACCATTCAGCGCAATTTTGTCTTGATTCGCCCCAAGCCGAGTCTGCTCGATCGAGTGCTGCTGGATGGTAGCTTTGTAGTTACCAGCTTCCTACACGCGCTCAAAGGTCAGCGACCGGATGTCATTTTGGCAACTGTTCCGCCCCTGCCAGTCTGCCTGCCAGCTGCCCTTGTGGGGTGGCTTCGCGGTTGTCCGGTAGTTTTGAACGTTCAGGATATTCAACACGAAGCCGCAGTCCATGTCGGTTTGCTCAAAAACAAAACAGTAATTCGCGCCTTTGAAGCGCTGGAAAAATTTGCCAACCGGACAGCAGCCAAAATCAGCGTCATTGCTGATGGGTTTGTCGAAAACTTACTTGGAAAAGGCGTTCCACCTGAAAAAATAGAGCTGATTCCCAACTGGGTCGATGTCAATTTCATCCGTCCCTTACCAAAAGAAAACAATCCCTTCCGGGCAGCTCATCAACTTAATGGTAAATTTGTCGTACTCTACTCCGGTAATATTGCGCTCACCCAAGACTTACGAAATGTTATTAAAGCAGCAGCCTTGCTGCGTCATATCCCTAAAATTGTGTTTGCGATCGTGGGTGAAAAGCAAGCCCTGGAGCGAGTTGAGTACTATTGCCAACTAGACGGAGCTGATAACGTCAAACTCCTACCATTTCAACCCCGCGAACAATTGCCAGAAATGCTTGCTGCGGCTGATGTGGGGTTAGTGACCCAAAAGTCTAATGTAATTGCCTTCAACCTGCCGTCAAAAATTCCTGTGCTGCTTGCTTCCGGTCGCCCGATTATCGCTGCCGTACCTGACACGGGTACGGCAGCTAAAGCAGTGCAACAAAGCGGCGGCGGTTTGGTGGTTACCCCTGAAGACCCCAAAGCCTTAGCATCTGCTATTGAAGGACTGTACAACAATCCTGACAAAGCTGAAATGCTGGGTCGTCAAGGCAGACAGTATGCTGTTGAATATTACTCGTTTGAACAAGCCTTGAATCGTTATGAGGCACTGTTTGCATCTTTAAAGCACTCATCCAGGGTAAAAGCGGAATCTGTTGCCAAGGTAGGAGCAGATGCTTAATCTTTATGTTCCAGGGTGCGTCACCTTCTATGACTCAGAAACGATAAGATAAACAAATAAATCAATCATAGGACTGCCTTTGATGATGTGCTATTTGTGCTAAGGAGTTAGCTAAACTAATGCGCGATCGGGTAATATCCTGGTTAGCAGATCACGTTCCCGATTCCCGGCTCCAGCATATTCTCAGAGTTGAGCAGATGTCGGTCGAATTGGCTGGCTATCACAATCTGGATGTGGCCAAAGCCGCTCAAGCTGGGTTGATGCACGATTTGGCCAAATATTTCAAACCCCAAGTTCTGTTGCAAATGGCACAGTCTGAAGGTTTAGAACTCGATCCGGTAGATGAGGCAAATCCGCATCTACTGCACGCAGAAGTAAGTGCGATCGTTGCCAGAGATCGGTTTGGGGTTCAAGATGAAGAAATATTGCAGGCGATCCGGAATCATACCTTGGGCAGATTCGGTATGAGCTTGCTGAGTTGTACCGTGTTTCTAGCTGATAGTCTGGAGCCTGGACGTGGCAACTCTGGGGAGTTGGAGGCTTTGCGACAAGAAAGTCGGCAAAATCTCTACCAAGCTGTATGGGGAACTTGCGATTATTCACTGAAATATTTGATAGAAACCCATCGTTTAATTCACCCTAGAACGATACTGACTAGGAATTGGGCTATGCAAATAGCCAGCAAAAAAGTGCTTAGTGGTATAGCATAGCGGTTAAAATTTAGCAAATTTATTTAGAATAAAGAGAGTGTTGGATTCAAGAATTGGTAAAAGCCAGAGAAATTCTTTACCTTTAGAACTCGATAAGGATCGAGCCATTTAATGCCTGATCACATCAAAACCGTAGATTCCGCTTACCCAACAGTATTGACAAATCCTAGTGCTGCTAACCCAGCCGGATCGAGGCAAGATGCCAGCCGGGAACTGGCTTTGAAGATGGTTGAAGCCGCCAGCGATCGCAAAGGAGGTGATATTGTCTTACTCCGAGTGTCAGAAGTTTCGTATCTGGCAGATTATTTTACGATCGTCACCGGCTTTTCAAGAGTGCAGGTACGGGCTCTTTCCCAAGGGATTCAAGAGAAGGTAGAACGAGAGTTGCAACGTCTTCCCCTCCGAATTGAGGGACAAGCGGAGGGAAGTTGGGTACTCCTAGACTACGGCGATGCGATCGCGCACATCTTGATACCCAGCCAGCGAGAGTTCTATAATCTGGATGCGTTCTGGGGCCACGCAGAACGGATCGATATCCAAATTCAAACTTAGGAAGTAGCCGAAGTAATGCAAGAGTGGATTAGCAAAATGATGGAGTCTTCTGTTTCTGTATGCCCAGTTCCATCTGAACAGCTACCCATCAACGAGTACCAAGAATTGAAGGATTCTTGGTACTTTAGTTGGGGCACTCTTGATTGGGCCACTTATATCAAGAAGATGGTTTGGGTATGGGGTTGGAGTTGGTTGCTCGCAGGCCCTGTGGCATCGGCAAGTTTTGCCCCTCAGAAGGCTTTAGGCCAGTTTATCTTGTGTGGCGCGGGTCTATCTACTTTGTTGATGGGGTTAGCGATGCTGCGGCTATACTTAGGCTGGACTTATGTGCGCGATCGCTTGGCCGATACCACAGTAGTATATGAAGAGTCAGGCTGGTACGATGGGCAATGCTGGACTAAACCTCCAGAAATTCTCACTCGCGATCGGCTGATTGCGACTTATGAGATTCAACCTATTCTTGGGCGGCTGAAGCTAACCTTTGGACTGCTAGTGCTATTTCTCTGCATCGGCGGCTTCATTTGGATTCTTCTTTAGATCTGTCAGCCATCAGGGGAATTGGGTGCCGAATCCTGAGTCGGAAGTCTTTATTCAAAACTCAAAGTTTTTTAAACAAGCTCAAGGAATTATTCGTATGCGGCGTCAACCTGGCCCCCCTTGTCCTCCCCCGCTAATTCCTAAGAGGAATATAGTGGTGGTTCCAAAGGGGAAAGACAGATGACAAGGGGAAAAAGAACTCAATCAGCCGAACTAGAAGTGACGCTGCTTCGGGAAGGCATTGTTGAATCAACACATCGCGTCCAGGCCGTTGTTTGTGACGATCGCGGACGCATACTATCAGTGGCAGGCAACGCCGAAACGGCGACTTTTGCCCGATCGGCTCTCAAGCCTTTCCAAGCACTGGCTGTTACCGCGATCGGCACGCTAGAACGGTACGGTCTGACAGATAGAGATTTAGCAATTATCTGTAGTTCCCACCTGGGCAAAATTGAGCAGGTACGCCAGGTTTTTAACGTCCTTTGGCGCTGCGATATCGACCCGTCGGCACTCCAGTGTCCGATCCCGGCTGGTAAAGAAAGTCCCCTGCAATATAATTGCTCCGGCAAACACGCGGGGATGCTAGCTATCTGCCAGCAACGAAATTGGCCTCTCAATACTTATTTGCAGCGCAACCACCCGGTTCAACAGCTAATTTTGAGCAAAGTGGCCGAATTGCTGCGGATGCCAGGGGAAGAGTTTATTAACGCCCACGATGATTGCGGGGCTCCGACCTATTTCATGCAGCTGGGGCAAATGGCTTCGTTGTACGCCCAGCTGTCCTCCGGTACAAATTTGGATATGGAGCGGATTGTCCGCGCTATGACTCATCACCCAAATTTGGTGGCAGGTATTGGGGAATTTGATACGGAACTGATGCGACAGACTCAAGGGGAACTCGTAAGTAAGGGTGGAGCCGAAGGGATTGAGTGCATTGGCAGAGTGGGCGAAGGCATGGGTCTGGCAATTAAGGCGATCGATGGCGCTAAGCGGGCCAAATACGCGGTGGCTATTCACCTGCTCAGGCAAATGGGCTGGATTACTCCAACCGTTGCAGAATCTCTCTCTGAAACCTTTATGGCCTTGGGAAAATACAAGCGTTTAGAAGTTGTTGGAGAATTATCGCTAATTTAGTTGCAAGTTTTCTAAACTTGTGTTTATACTAGAGAGAGCGACGCGGGATAGAGCAGCCTGGTAGCTCGTCGGGCTCATAACCCGAAGGTCAGTGGTTCAAATCCACTTCCCGCCACCAAATACAAAATAAAAAGAAGCTCTGCAATATAAAATAGTTGCAGGGCTTCTTTTTATGGTGATGAGGAGGGCTAAAAATATCTTTTCTTATCTGCGTTTATCTGCGTTTATCTGCTTTCATCTGCGGTAAAATTTTAACCCATGATTCCCACAGACAATGCCGATGTAACCGAATATGATATTACTCAGCAGACAGAATCCAAAGCGTCATAAGCTTTGCAAACATAAATGGTTGCAGAGTTTTGTTTTAAGCTGGTAATTATTAGGTATAAAAAAAATTATGACTGGTCTTTTGCGTCGTCCGATTTTGGTTGGGGGAGTGGGACTCTCATTTTTGCTCTGGCTGTGGCAGAGTTTTGACGACATGGCTGGGCAGATGGATGAAGTGGGTATGTTAGGCGCTCTAGCACTTGGCGGTTTTTGGTTATTTCGGAAAAAAAGAGCCAAAGCTACCCCCATACAGCTAGATATATCGCTTATAGACCGATCGACTGCCGAAAAAGCGATCGCTGCTTCAGAATTACTTATCGCCCAAGTAGAGACAGAAGCAGCAGATGCCGAAGAAGACGCGCAACTACGTCAGAAAGTCGCCCAAGTGACGGCTCAATTAGACCGACAAGAGATAAACTTGGCGGTTATTGGCGGGAAAGCAGCTGGCAAAACAACTTTGATTCAAGCTTTACAGTCCAGTTGGGTTCCCCAAATTAAACAAACTATTCATTTGAGGGAGACACCGCCTTTATTTGCGGGGACACAAACTGGCTTGGCAGCAGAGAAAGACGCTTTGGCAGTTGCTAGAGCTTCTGACTTGGTATTATTCGTCACGACTGGCGATTTGACAGAGCCAGAATTTCAAACTTTGCAGCAGCTAAAGGCAGCTAATCAGCGAATTGTGCTGGTTTTTAATAAAGAAGACCAGTATTTACCTGAAGAACGAGCGGTAATATTGCATCAGCTACAACAGCGGATGCTCTTAATGCTGGAGGCAGATGATACAGTAGCGATCGCAGTCTCTCCCAAAGCGATAAAAGTACGCCAGCACCAAACAGATGGCACAGTGCAGGAATGGTTGGAAGAGTCAGTTCCAGAAATAACTGCGCTGACAGAACGCTTAGGCCAAATTATAGCCCAGCAAAGTCAACAGTTGGTATGGGCAACCACCTGGCGTGCAGCCATTGCTTTGAAAGCAGAGGCGAAAACAGTGCTGAATGGGGTGAGACGCGATCGCGCTTTACCTGCGATCGAGCAATATCAATGGATAGCCGCAGCGACAGCTTTTGCCAATCCTATACCGGCACTCGACCTAGTGGCAACTGGCGCGATCAACGTCCAGCTAGTTTTGGATCTGGGTAAAATTTATCACCAAAAATTCTCCCTCGAACAAGCTCAAGATGTGGCAGGGACAATGGGTGGTTTGATGCTTAAACTGGGTTTGGTGGAGCTTTCAACCCAAGCAATAACTGCTGTCCTCAAAACCAACGCGATCACTTTTGTAGCTGGAGGGTTAGTGCAGGGAGTCAGCGCTGCCTATTTGACTCGGTTGGCAGGTTTAAGCTTAATTGAGTATTTCCAAGAACTAGATGCCGTTACGGCTGAAGGCGAGAACGGTTTGAAACTCGATCGCTTGCGCGAGACACTGCAAAAAGTTTTTCAGCAAAATCAAAGGGTTGCTTTCTTGCAGTCTTTTGTTAAGCAAGTTGTGGGGCGTCTGGTGCCAGAAGCGCAAGAGTCTCAACTTACCAGTTCCGAGACAGCTATGAGCAGTTAGCGATAGACTTCTGACAAGTAGTAACGCAAGTTGCTAGTTATATAATCGAGGCTGGTATTAGGTACGTTGTTGCGATGCCGCGCTCTTATCCAAATTTGGATAAGAACGCGGCATCGCAACAACATACCCAGAATGCAAGTAACTAGCAACTTGAAGTAGTATAGGGTGCGTTTCGCCACGTTTTGATAAATAATGTCTACGCAGCGTAATTGGCTACAAATTACTGAATATGTCTCCCTTGCCGCCTCAGCTGTAGGAACCGTCGCCGCTGCTGTTTCTGGGCAGGTGGCTATGGCAGCAGCGCCTTTGACAGTGGCTTTATCATTAAATTTGGTGAATCGACAGCGATTGCAGCAACAGACGCAGCAGGATACCAGCAGTGCGATCGCTCAATTAGATCGAATCGTTCAATCCCTGCAACAGCAAGTGCAAGCGCTACCAGACCAAACCCTGAGTCCGATCGCTGATTCTCTATCTGGTTTGGAGAATATAACTCAGACGCTAGCTAATCGGCAAGAGGAATTGGCCCAACAGTTGCAAGTAGGATCGCAAACACAAGCGATCGAACAGTTGCAAACAGCGCTGGCATTTTTAAGAGAACAACTGATTGGTTTGGGAATGCGGATCGACAATTTGCCCATTCCAGAACCAGTTAACCTGAGTGGGGTAGAAGGGGAAATCGCCAATTTGCACGATCGACTGGATGCTCTAGTTGAAGAGTTTAGCTCAAGACCAGAGGTAGCTGGGCTAGCAAAGATGCAACAGGACACAAATAGTGCGATTACTCAGTTACATCACATCTTTGAATCTCTGCATCAGCAAGTCGAAGCGCTACCAGAACAAACTCTCAGTACCATTAATCAATCTATCTCTAGAGTAGAAAACTTAACTCAAGCCCTAGCCGATCGACAAGAGGAGTTAGCGCAAGAGTTCCAAGCGCGACCGGATACAGAAGCTATAGCACAGCTAACCGATCAATTGAGCGCTTTGGCGTTAGATCTGAATAATCTTCCTGCACTAGAAGCAGAAGTCACCAATCTACGCGAGGAACTGGATAACCTATCTGGACAGTTTAGCTCAAGATCGGAAGCCACTGCACTGCCACAGGTACAGCAGGAAAGTAGCAGCGCGATCGCTCAATTGCATCAACAATTAGAGAGTGAAATTAATAATCTGCGTATTCAACTAAACGATTTAACCGAACATTTGAGTGCAAAACCTAAGATAGGGACACTAGCAGAAATACAACAAGAAAGTAGCAGCGCCAGTGCCCAGTTGCATCAAGAATTACAAGCAGAAATTAGCAACTTTCGTTCTCAGATAAACGACCTAGCCGAACAGTTAAGCAGTAAAGCCGAAGGATCGGAAATAACACAAATACAACAAGAGAGCAAAAGTGCGATCGCGCTTTTAAACTTCCAATTACAAGGGGAAGTTACTTATCTCCGCTCTCAACTAGATGACCTAGCGGAACTGTTAAGAGCCAAAACAGAGGTAGGGACGTCAGCAGAAATACAACTGGACACAAATAGTGCGATCGCGCAATTGCACGCACAATTACAAGGGGAAGTAACTTCTCTGCGCTCTCAGCTAAATGACATAGCCGAACAGTTGAACGGTAAACTAGAGGGAGCAGCACTAGCAGAAATACAGCAGGAAAGCAAAACCGCGATCGGGCAATTACACGCACAATTACAAGGAGAAGTAATTTCTCTGCGCTCTCAATTATCCGACCTAGATCGAGAATTTAGCTCAAGACCAGAAGTAGCTGCGATCGCCACTTTGTCAGAAGCACTCACTGTACTACAGCCACCCAAACTGGAAAATTGGCCTCGCATCAAAGTTAAAGTTATTAGTGTTGGTGGAGGCGCAGAAAAAGCCGTTAACCGGGCGCTTGCGAGTCGTATAAGTAATGTTGAATTTTGGTCTATAAACACCGATTGTCAGGAATTAACTCAATCCTATGCTCCCAATCGTTTGCAAATAGGACAAAGTTTGACGCAAGGACTGAGTGCGGGTGGCGATCCAGCTATCGGTCAGAAAGCAGCTGAAGAATCCCGTCAGGAAATTGAAGCGGCAGTAGAACAAACCGACTTGGTATTTATTCTTGCCGGAATGGGAGGCGGTACGGGTACTGGCGCTGCACCAATTGTAGCAGAAATTGCTAAAGAAATGGGAGCGTTAACAATCGGAATTGTCACCCGTCCTTTCATTCATGAAGGGCGAAATCGGGCGAAATTTGCGGAGGTCGGCATTGCCGATTTACAAACAAAAGTGGATATGTTAATAGTTATACCTATAGATAATGTTTTCTCTATGATTTCAGAATGGACGCCGATTCAAGAAGCTTTTCGAGTTATCGATGATTTGATTTGTCAAGGAGTTCAAGGAATATCTAATATTATCAACAATCCGGGATTGGTTAATGTAGATTTAGCTGACTTAAAAAAAGTCATAACATCGGCAGGGTTAGGAGTAGTAGGAACTGGTGTAGGTACTGGTAAATCCAGGGCAAAATCAGCAGCGATGGCAGCGATTTCGTCACCGTTGATGGAAGTGCCTATTAAAGGAGCAAAAAGCATTATATTTTATATAACTGGGAGTAGCGATATCAGCGTGCAGGAAATTAATGCTGCTGCGGAAACAATTAATCAAGCTGTTGATGCCAACACAAATATTACTTTTGGGGCAGGAATTGACGATCGCCTACAAGATGAGGTGAGAATTACTGCGATCGCAACTGGATTGCCTGTCCCCAGTTCTAGATAGCGAATTACCTTCAATCTTGTAGTTTATATAATTTTCGCTGGCCTAACGCGATCGCGATCGAACCATCTTTAAGCAGATAATTAAGTAACTTCTCCATGCCATCTTCATCACCAACCTCAAAAATATCTGAAAAATAATCAATTTTTTGCATATCAATTGAATCAAAGTATTGAGCAAGTCGCCATGAATCAAAAGCTCTCGGATATTCCGACATTCCTAAATGAGCATCAACTACCTTGCCGGATTTCTGCCCTGTAAAGCAAATACCTACTCCATGACGCTGAAACTTCCATTCTTCTCCCAGTGACCCGAAGCATCCAGCCCTCGGAGAATCAAGCAAATATTCCCAGTCAGTTATCTGAGGAAAGGTCTCTCGAAATGCTGAAATTAGATTGTTTTGCAGTTCTACAAACTCTAGAATAATAGCCACTATGTCTGCGGTTTTAGTAGGATAATTCATTTAATCTTCACTTCCTGTAATTAATACTGGCGATATTTCTCTGCCTCTGCGGCTGACAACAAAAGCTGATCTTCTTGCGCTGGAGAAACTTTCATCCGCCTAATCGGTACACTTTTTAAGCGTAGCTGTCTAGCAGCAGCAACTCGATGATGACCGTCCAAAATAATCAATTTGCCATCAACATCAGCAACCTCAATGGGTTGTTCGGGGTCAAATCCTTTCTCGTGTATCTTCTTCCTAAGCCTCTTAACCTTACTACCTGACATCTCGCTTGGTGTTTGTCTTGATATTAAAATATTAGGATTAACCAATTCAACATCTGGTTGGGTCTGGCTTGTCCCAAGTGGTTGTGTTGACTCTACAGGATGGGAGGTTTCGGAAAGATTCGGCTCTTGAGAGTTCTCGGTTGACAATGGCTTGTCTTTTATAGATATTTTTTTTATTATAAGAAAAGTTAGGAATAGGAAAAATGAGGAAAATAGATCTGTAGCCTATCCTTCCTTATCCAACCTTGAGCAATCCTCAATCCACCCAACCGAATCCGCAAGCTGGGCGTCACAGCAACCGGCAAGAAACTTACTTTAACCGCGCCCGTTCTAGTATCCGACACGCCCTCTCCGGATATACTCCCAAAATTCGGGCATCCCTGCGCCCCGAAATAGAAGCTTTGACCAACAGCTTACAAAAACTAGACCAAGGCGTGATTCGCATCGCTGCCTTTGGTTTAGTCAGTCGTGGCAAATCAGCGGTTTTGAACGCTTTGCTGGGACAGAAAATCCTCCAAACTGGGCCACTCCACGGCGTCACCCAGTGGCCCCGCTCTGTTCGCTGGATGCCTGACAATAGCGGCAAGGTACAGGTGGAATTAATCGATACGCCGGGATTGGATGAAATTGAGGGACAAGCAAGGGCAACGATCGCGCAGGAGGTGGCGCGTCAAGCAGATTTGATTTTGTTTATCGTTTCTGGCGATATCACGCGCACTGAGTATCAAGCGCTGTGCGAACTGCGACAAGCCCAAAAGCCGATCGTTTTGGTATTTAACAAAATCGACTTATATCCAGAACAAGATAGGCAAGCAATTTATGAAAATCTGCAACAACTGGGTGCTGGTAGCAGTGGTGGCAGGCGTCTGGAACAGTTATTATCTCCAGATGAGATAGTGATGGTGGCGGCGGAACCAGCACCAATTCAGGTGCGTGTCGAGTGGCCGGATGGTAAAGTTACTTACGAATGGGAGTCGCCATCGTCTGATATAGAGGAGCTGAAGGAGAAAATTCTCAGTATTCTAAATAGAGAAGGCCGATCGCTTCTCGCCCTCAACGCCTTGGTTCAAGCAAGGGAAGCCGAAGCAACCATTGCCAGTAAAATCTTGGTATTACGCAACACTGAAGCCGAAGACCTGATTTGGCAATTTACCAAGTATAAAGCTCTCGCCGTCGCCCTCAATCCGATCGCGCTTTTGGATATCCTGGGCGGAACTATAGCGGATTTGGCACTAATCCGCGAGTTGGCGCGACTGTATAATTTGCCCATGACAAGCTACGAAGCTGGGAAACTCTGGAAGACTATTCTATTGAGTTCTGGTGGTTTACTGCTGGGCGAAATGGGCAGCAGTTTGCTCTTGGGGTTGGGGAAAAGTGCTGCTGCTGTTGCTTCTGGTGAAAACCCTACTAGCCTGACTGCTTATGGAGGGGTGGCTATAGCCCAAGCCGGTATAGCGGGATATGGAGCCTACGCCGTAGGTCGTGCTGCACAAGTATATTTAGAACAAGGTTGCACTTGGGGGCAACTGGGGCCAAACACGGTGATTCGAGAAATTCTCGATCGCGTGGAACCCAGTACCATTCTCTATCGCCTCCGGCAGGAATTACGGCAATAAAGCTACTTCAGCTAGTTAAGATTGTTGTCCTTGGGGGGACTCACCAGTATCGTTGGGCATACCGACCTCAGTTTCGCTGCGACTTAACATTGACTCCTGAAGGTGTTGACTTTGATGACGCTGCTGTACCATTTCTTGCCGCGCCTGTTCTTCAGTGCTGAGATCCCCCAGCTGAGCTGATTCTGCCTCTACACGGCGCAACATCGATTCTTGAAGCTGTTCGCTATGCTGACGCTGCTGCGCCATCCGTTCCCTGGCTTGTTCCTCAGTACTCATTATCCGATCCTCTCTAAAAGCTACACTTACCTTTTTAGTATCAATCTCAGCAGAGAAAATTTTTATTTTCAATTTTTAATCATCATAGCCCTTTCGGCCATTTGGATCAGCCTTTTGGGCGTTTTCGCGTGATTCACGGTTAACCGGGGTATCTGATAATTGCTTCTCAACCAACCTAATTTAAAAATTCTGCTATTGTACAAATACCCCGACAAATAATATTTAGACACATACTCTTCAACCCGTTGGTTTAAAGCCCCATAAGGGTATGCTATGTGGGAAGCGACTGTTTTATCTGGGTCTAAGTCTTCTGTACACTCTCTTAGCTTAGTTTGTGCTTCCGCAATCTCATAAATTAAGTCTTTATTATTTAGTTCCGTTAATTTTTTATGAGTTTGTCCGTGAGATTGAATATCGTAAAAACCTTTGAGCAGCCCTCGTCTCAAATTCTGACAAGTTATATTGTAAGAAGTTTTTCTTTCCGACTTTGCCATTGTACCCGGATTGATAAATAAAACAACTTTAACTTTTTGAGAATATTCATTTTCTAAATCCTGCAAAACAGGCAGTAAATTTGTATAAAAGGTTTTATAGGAATCATCAAAAGATATCATGATTGGCCTTTGACCTAGATGTTCTGCGGGTATATGCTTAGATTTAGTTAGAAAATAGTCATAAAGTTCTTGAGTTGAAAGAAACCAAAAATTGTGGCTAACTAGATAATCTAAAAATTCTCTCAAATCTTGCTTAGTGTAATCCATTGCTGGCAACGGACTACCTTGAATACCTTTCTCCTGTGGCTCTTCAATATCAATAATGCTATGAAAACCAAGAAGAGGAATTTGGGGTGCGGAAAGATTTAAAATTAACCAGATGGTAGATATAAAAATTAAACTGGCAATAAAAATACGGATAGTAAAATTTTCAAATGTCAACTTGATTAGCTTCATTGAGCAAATCTCTCAAACAGAGTAAGTATTAATGGTTACGGACGCGATGGGGTGGAAGTTGGGTTACGGGTTTATTGGAACGAGGTTTAAACCGAGGCGGGACTGGAGGAAACTTGGGAGGGGAAGGTTGAAACCGCTTGGCAATTTCTTGGCGACCCAAATGGAAATGGTAAACGGTTGTAAATGCCGATAACGAGAAGTAAAAAAATCGGATTGTCCAGCTACCACAGGCCAATAATAAGGTAATTATCTCTGGTTTTAATTTGGTTATTTTAGTGAAACCAAGAAATTCTGACTTGACTTTTTTCTCCATTTCTTCCGCTTTCATCATTTCCTTTTGTTTGGTGGGAAGAATGGGAAACTGAGCGGTGTAGTGATAAAAACCTAAGAAGCCCTTAAGGTTAACTCTTTCTTTCAAAAAAGAGTTAGTTATAGTCTCGGCTTGCTCAATAGTTATATTTTGTTGCTGGGCAAAATCTTCTATCCAAAAAGTATATTTAACAAAAGCGCTAGTACTAAAAAGTAATGGCAATAATATGATTAGTAAGACAGCGCTAGTCTTAATTTGAGCATACTTCGGCAACAAAACACTTGCTAAGCCAAAACCCATTCCTAGTATAGCAAAGACAATGACGTTGACAAATTCACCAATATCTAAGATTGTAAATAAATCGCCAATAAAGAGAATTTTATATATAAGTTCTTCGCAAACAAAACTTGTGGCGACTTTGGTAATGAGGACTAGAAAAATCAGATTTAGAACGATAACGACATACAAAAAAATTTGAGCCAGTAGCTTAACGACATTAAAAAAAGTTTGAGCCAGTAGCTTGAGGGATTTCATTGAATTAACATCGCATTAAATGTTAGGTACGGGCTACAGCAGAATTGCTGAGTTCTCTTTTTGCAGCTTGGGCTAGAACACAAATCGTCTCTAAATCGGGAGCCGAGTTTGGGCTATCCATGCCTAGCCACAAAAGATACTCTATATTACCAGCAGGGCCGGTGATTGGCGACCAAGTTAAGCCGCGATATTGCCAGCCAATTTGTTGGGCGGCTGTCCATACTTGCGCGATCGCACCCGCTTGGTCGTCAGTATCGCGCACAACGCCCTTTTTGCCAACCCGCGATCGGCCCACCTCAAACTGCGGTTTCACGAGCAATATTATCTCACGGGGAGCCTGAAGCAGCTGCCATAAGGCAGTCAGGATTTTTGTCAAGGAAATGAACGAAACATCGACCACCCCCAAATCGGGAAGTTCCGCATCGCCATACAAATCATCTGGGGTGAGATATCGCAAGTTAGTCCGTTCCCGCAGAATCACTCGCGGATCGTTCCGCAAACCCCAGTCTACCTGTCCGTAACCCACATCAATGCCGTAAACCAGTTTTGCCCCAGATTGCAGCAGACAGTCGCTAAAGCCGCCTGTAGAGATGCCTCCATCAAGGCAAATCCGCCCTTGAACGTGAATGGTAAATATTTGTAGTGCTTTGGCTAGTTTTTCGCCGCCTCTGGAAACGTAGGGCGATCGCTCTTTTACTTTAATCTCTGCCGATATCTCAACTTGGGTCCCCGGTTTGTCGATTAGCTGCTCATTCACCCGCACTTCCCCAGCACAAATCAGCCGCTGTGCCAACTGCCTAGAGGAGCATAAGTTGAGTTCTACCAACAAAGTATCCAGTCGTTGTTTTGTCATGGATTCATCAAATTGTAGAGATTTATGCAGTTAATACACACAAACCTGGCTAAAACTGTCGCGTATGTAACAATTATCTTAGATAACTGAGAACCCAGCGGCCTAGTTTCCGCATTCGAGAGCCACCTATGTTAGAAACTAAACTGACAACCTGCGCCAATATACTGTACCAATGGCTTTTACCGCGAGCTTCAGCCGACTCGAAGCTGAAAGTTGATTTGCTGGATTTTCAGGCGTGGACAGCGGAGTATCGGGAGAAACCATTTAGCGATCGCGAAATCCTCGAAGCACTCAGACAGTTAAAGGAACTTCAGCTAATTAGCGTTAGTAGAACGGAAGTAACCCTGGAAGTCAAACCAGAGAATAATCTATTTTTCAACACAGAACGACCCAAACAGGAGAGCGAAAGGCCCGATCGACTCATGCAGTTACTGCGAATTATTTCAGGCTCTTTATTTTTCGGGTTAATTTCCATTACCTTTAGTTTAATTTTGGTACAGATCCAACCGCAAGTTTTATCAACACCTAACCAATGGAGTGTCCTGGGTGAAAAGAATATTGACTCAGGTAATTAAAATTCACTCTGAAGGTAAGATAGAAGCTAAGGCCCGATCGACAATTTCTTCTTTGTTAACCAGTTGCTCTAATTCTTCTAGTTGATAACGTCCTTCTTCAACTTCTAAAGAAGCCTCGTCAATAGCATTCAAATATGCTTCTTGTAGCGTTTCCAATAACTCATCTGAAGTTAGGTAATAACCTCCGGCTTTCCGGCGCTTATTTTCTCGCTGAATTTCCCGAATTGAATTGCGAATTGAGACATCCCAAGAACGAGTAGTGCGATTTTCAGCTTGTTGTTTAATTAGGTGAAGTAACAAAATTACGGCATAGCTACGAATCGTTTTGATTATATCTTTTTTACTCATTTCTTCCAGTTCTTCAACAATTGCCAATGAACCTTTGATGTCACCTTTTAGCAGCATTTGTTTCAGTTCAAGTATTTCTTCCATAGGGGTGTTTTCCAGATGGCGCTATTTGTATTATAGCTGAAGGGAAAAGAGCGATCGCACCTTCTAAATTATAACCCCCTTCCCCACAGAGAAGAAGGGCAGTAAGAATTACCCCTATTTCTCTCCTCACTCTTTCTCCCCCCCCTCTCCGTTGCGGAGAGGGGGGGGAGAAAGAGTGAGGTTCACTCCTGCTGTAATATCAGATTTAATCCTCGATTCAGAATTTCCTCTTTATTAACCAAATGTTCTAATTCTTCAGGTTCATAGCGTCCTTCTTCCACTTCTAAAGAAGCTTTGTTAATCGCTAGTCGGTAAGCATTTTCTAGAACTTGGTGTAACTCTTCTGGCGACAAGTAAAAACTTGCCGATTTAAGGCGTTTATTTTCGTCCTGTATTTCTAAAATAGAATTGCGAATTGAGACATTCCAAGAACGAGTAGTGCGATTTTCAGCTTGTTGTTTGATTAGGTGAAGTAACAAAATTACGGCATAGCTACGAATCGTTTTGATTATATCTTTTTTGCTCATTTCTTCCAGTTCTTCAACAATTGCCAATGAACCTTTGATGTCACCTTTTAGCAGCATTTGTTTCAGTTCAAGTATTTCTTCCATAGCAGCCTTTTCCAAATGCGAATAGTTTTTGTGACTGAAGACTAGATCGCTTTTTCCTACAAGCTTCTCGCCGATTCATTCTGATGGTAAAATCGAAGCTAAGGCCCGATCGATAATTTCCTCTTTGTTAACCAACTCCTCTAATTCTTCAGGTTCGTAACTTCCTTCTTCTACCTCCAAAGAAGCTTGGTTAATCGCTTGCGGGTAGGCTTCTTCTAAGGCGATGCGTAACTCTTCTCGTGACAGGTAATAACCCCCAGCCTTACGTCGCTTATTCTTGTTCTGGATTTGCTGAACAGAATTGCGGATTGAAACTTCCCAGGAACGAGTTGTGCGGTTTTCTGTCTGTTGTTTAATCAGATGTAGCAGCAGAATAATACCATAGCTACCGATGTTACTAATCTTGTCATCTTGGCTCATTTCTTCCAGTTCTTCAACAATAGCTAAGGAACCTTTGATATCGCCTTTTAGCAGCAGATATTTGAGTTCAAGTATTTCTTCCATAAGGCTTGTTTAATGTTTTGTTCTTTAGTATGCTAGATAATAGCATATCCAAAAATCACGGACTATAAAAATACGGGTATAGTTCTGACTCAGGAATATATTTGCTTGCCTGTCTGAAAATTGCTTGACAAGTTCCCGTATCTAACTCTGCATGATTAGGCACTGTAAGAGTTTCTTTTCCGGTGATTCCTTGGCGGCGCAGTTTGACGTGACTCCCCTTTTGGCTGTGTACCTGAAAGCCAAAATTAGCCAAAATAGCAATCACTTCCGCACCCGATAATCTTTTGAGTCTACGCATATTCTGGCTGTAATTCAAAAGTTAATATAATTGTAGGTTTGCCAACTAATCCAAATTCAACCGTGTCTTCATCTTCCAAATGGAGAGTAACCGCTTCAACCAGATTTTTTGCCACTTCATCTAATGTTTCTCCCTGCGTCACCACAGAGATTTCTAGGCATTCGGCTACATAACCTTTCTGTTCGCCAGGACGGATAAACGCATTTATGTTTTGTCGCAGTTTCATTATTTTTAGTTGCTAACTGTCTACAGTCCTATTATAGTAAGGCTACGATCCATTCCTACTCCGTTCGGGCCACAAGATTATGTAGGGGCGGGTTTAGACGGCAACTCTTGATGACAACAGACAACCTCGTGACAAAACCCGCCCCTATTATGCAATACCTATAAGAGCGCGGCATCGCAACAACGTACCCACGATGCGCGACAGCTTACAGAAAACGAAAGAGCCCAGAAAACAAAACAGGACTAGAAATGTATCTAGTCCTGTTTATACTAAGTTTTATGTACAATTGCAGTGACTTTTACAACTCACTACACGATGATGAAGTCGCCAGAGGAAAGGTTTAAGCCAGTATCTAAGGTCGCAAACAGGCCACCATTAGTTAAACCTGAGGTTTGACCATCTGGATTGTAGAAGAGTTTCCCATTGTCCTTGTTATAGACAAGCAAGCCTTGGGCTAACCCAGCTAAATTATCGTCGCTACCTGTGACTACTGAAAGTGATGGTGCATTGGTCACGAACAAGTTATTAAATCCAGTAAAGCCTCCAGTAAAACCAAGTGCAGTACCATTACCATCCAGGACTATCTTGTCTACTCCTACCTGGAAGCCTATGATGCTATCCAGCCCCAGTTCGCCCAAGTTGTTGATTACTCCCGCGTCTGGTGATAGTGCGCTCGTTACGAATGTACCGCCAGCAAACACATAGTAATCGGCACCTTCACCACCAGTCAGGACGTCACTGCCAGTCCAACCAATCAGGGTATCGCTGCCATCTCCACCAATTATGGTGTCATCACCACCAACACCACCAAAGAGGCTATCATCGCCAGCGCCACCAGAAATGGTGTCAGCACCATTTCCCCCGTCTAAGGTGTCACCACCATCTCCACCATATATGGTATCAGTACCACCTTTGCCACTGATGTAGTCAGCGCCATCGGCAGTGTCAGCTCCTATGGTAGTAGTGCCACCCACCAGTAATTCCCCCTGATCGGTACCTGCAAGGGTGTCGCTGTCGTCACCGCCGTACAGAGTATCGACTTTAGTGCCTGTACGACCTGCTACTAAATAGTCATTGCCCTTATCACCCTTCAAGATGTTGCCGCCACCACCGGTGCCGTTTGTATCACCACCCAGAAGAGTGTCATTATCTTTGCCGCCGAAAAGCGTTACACCTGAGACGGCACTACCAATCGTCAGCATATCGCTGCCAGCATTGCCGAACAGGACAGCGCTTCCCTTGGCAAAGAGGCTGTCATTGCCATTACCGCCTTTGAGGGTATCTCCAGCTAGACCTTCGAGCGTGTCGCTACCGTCACCGCCGTCCAATAAGCCAGTGCCTGCACCTCGGAGGATATCATTACCCAGACCGCCGTACAGCGTTGCAGTCGCCGCACCGATCATACTGTCATTACCTGTCAGAGTGCCTTCGAGATCGTCCCCATACAGGATGGATGCTGCGGCTCCCACCAAGGTGTCGTCACTCTCACCGCCGTACAGAGTATCGCCAAAAATAGCTACCAGGCTGTCCTTGCCCTTATCTCCGTATAAGACGCTATTGGAACCACTTTTGATGGTGTCATTACCTTGACCCCCGAAAAGGGTATTGCCAGCAACGAAGGACTGGAGGGAATCGTCCCCTTGGTTACCTGCAAGTATGAGACCCCCAGCAATAGCTGTGAGGGTATCACTCCCATCCAGTCCAAGTATGGTGTCCCCAGGGGCACCACCAGTAAAGATATCGTTTCCAGCAGTAAGTGTAATTAAAGGCATTTATCGTTCACTCCTCATTGCTTAGTCGTGGATTGGATATTTTGAAAGATATCCGACGGATTCGCGACAATAGCTTGCGGTGATAGAGTTTCACAGCTAGGTTCTCTAGCTGCCTCTACCTCGCTTGCTTTCAGTAGTATAGCTTGCATCATAGTTTTCTCCAATTACCTAGATAGGGTTCCAGGCAATAGCTTTTTTCCTTCCTGACTGCTCAACTTTTTTTATAGTTCCCTCCATAAGCAAATTATTTGCAATCTTGCCTATAATAGCGAAGATTCTTTACAATCTTTGTCAAGATTTGGTGAAATTTACCTGCGCCAGAGCAAAATCTTGCGTTTGCAGCCCAAGGTTGGACGCGACCTTCTGTTGTGGTGAGAGGGAACGATTAGCGACATCTTGAATCAGCTGGATATGGCGGGGTAGCAATACATCATGGGAATACTGTTCTAAAACTGTTTGCCGAGCCTTTTGGCGGATTTCTGCCATGCGGGTGGGATGATCCAAAACTGCATCGATTTTGTCAGCAATCTGTTTGGGTGAGAAGAAATCGACGAGCAAACCATTTTCCCCATCGCGAATTACTTCCCGTACTGGGGGTGTGTCAGACCCAATCACCACGCATCCGGTAGACATAGCTTCAATCATCGACCAGGATAATACAAAGGGCCGAGTTAAATAGATGTGGGCTTTTGATGCCTGAATCACTTTTAGGTATAACCCATAAGGTAAGGAACCGACGAAGTGAATGCGGGATAAATCGAGGGGTACTTTCTTGAGCATATGCTCTTTATAGGTGACGCCGTTGGGCAAGGTTTTGCCATAACAGACGCGATCGGACCCAACTACTACTATATGACAGTTAGGACGCCTCTCTTGCACGTAGGCAAGGCTTTCAATAAATTCGGGAAAGCCTCGATAAGGCTCCATCCCCCGCCCTACATAAGTGACAATTTCATCAACTTCTAACAAATCTAAATTCGGCAGGATCAGTTTGGCGTTTGGGTTCGGTTTAAAGTAGTCGGTATCTACCCCATCGTGCAGCACGGAAATCTTGCTCTGGAATTCTTGCGGAAATTGGGACTTTTGCCAGTTAGTTGGAGATATTCCGCGATCGCAACTATACAAATCTATCAAAATAGGCGCATTTTTCGTGCGAATTCGCGCCATATCATCCACCGATAACGGGTCAGCTGGATCAAAGTCAGCATCTGACCCAACGGCATGGTAAAACCACTCGAAATAACACATCAGCTGGCTGTTCGGGAAGGCATCCTTCATAAACAGCGTTGGCCCCCAACCGGAATGACCGTAGATTATGTCTGGAATGAATCCTTCTGCCTTCAGCTGTTCCGCTACCCGAAACATTGCTTGCCCATGCAAAACGCCATTTTCTAGGAAACGGACATAGTGGTGCGTCTCCGCTCTCGCTTCGCGGCTCACCTTGAACAGCACTTTGCGGACGCCAGGAATCTGCCACTCTGGATTTTCGATTTTACAGCCAAAGACAACTTCATTGTTGGGGTCTTGAGCTAGAAGTGTCGCCACATGGCGAAATTGGGCTGGAAAATTAGGATGCAGGAAAAGAATTCGCATGGGCTAGGGGAAGAGAGGGGCAGAGGAGCAGAGGGGCTAGCAGAATAGTAGGTTGGGTTGAGGCAACAAAACCCAACCTACTTTGTTTCTTTCTTATACTACTATTCATCAGCGTTTCGCGATTTTCCACAGCCAGATTTCGCTTGAGCGGGAAATTGGCTCCAGGTACTCGAAAACTGGCGGTGACTGGTAAACCGTCTCTATTTTATAGTTGCCTTGTTTCCAGTGTCGAGATTTCAATTTTTCCGCAGGTCGGTATAAAAACACATCGCTGAAGCGATCGGGAATTTGGGAGAGATTTTCTTGGGCCACAAACTGAATCTTTGCTTTTGGATTTAGCAAATAGCTGAGAGACAGCACTCTTGGGACATAACCGCTACTGATGACAAGTGGGCGTTGATGCTGGTTAATAATCTCCGCTACTTGAGGATTGTAATAGCTTCCATATTTACTCCACCAAGATTCTGCTTGCGAGCTAATAGCACATGATATAACACCACCAGATATCAGCACAAGCGCGATAAAGCGCCACAGTTGACGACGCTTTTCGCTCGTTATTCGCATCAAACTAGAAATAGTATAAGCAACTGCGATTTGAATCCCTAAATAACAGGGAACAAGATAACGACTTACACTTGAACGGATGCCACCCCAAATTAAATCGGGCAAGATCACAGCCAGCCCTGTTACTCCCATCAAAGTCAAAATAAATAACCAAACTTTTTTTGGAGTTTTTCGGCAGATAAAATAAATGCTATATCCTACCAAAATCGCCAGCGTTACTACCAAAATAACCCGGATGATATCTGCTATTGGATTGCCAAATTCTACAATTCTACCCTGACTATCTAGATCGATGAAAGCACGGCTGAGATTAAAACCCCACATTTGAAATAAAGATGGCAGCGACACTTTTTCTTGGAATTGGCTAGTTGTGCTTTGAATAGTGGATAAGTTATTAGCGACAACAAACAGCCAAGGTGTAAATGTTAGAAACCCAAAACCAGAGGCTAGCAGGAAAGCAGTTCGCGTTTTAGTCCACTGCCAGCCTTCGTTAGCAAATACATAAATTCCCTGTCCGATTACAATTAACACAGAAAATAAATAAGTATATAATAAAAGTGGCAAAGTGGCTGCATAAATTACCCAACTAAATTTTGTGTTAAGGCGTATGGCTCGCAGCAGCAACCAACTGGATAACAAAATGGTCACAGTCCACAAGCTGTACTCCCGAACTTCCTGAGCATAAAGCAGATGGAAAGGCGAAACTGCTACCATTGCTACTGCTATCCAAGCGATCGGCGTTGAGTTAAATAATTCCCAGCACAACCAATAAAGGCAAGGAAATACAAATAAACTAATTATGGCTGGCAAACTTCTTTTTACTGTCAGGTCAGAACCCAACCACTTTTCCCAAAAATAGGCCATTATGTAATATAATGGTGGGTGCTGAGAGTCTTCAAGTGCTAAACTTTGGATAGTATCGTTTATACCTCTATCTGGATGGGGTTGCTGATATTGCTGCAATTCTGCGATGCTTTTTGCTTTACCATCAAAGAGTTCCTGAGTCGCTTCTGTGAGGGTGTAACCGGCAATACGCAATGAGGTATATACTTCATCGCCCCAGTAAACTTTTTTGTCCAAATTTACGAAGCGAAAAAAGATGCCTAGCACTAAGATGGCGATGATTAAGAAGTTTAAGCTATTTAGGGTGGACTTAGTTTTATACCCAATCAAAATTTGTGCCCAAATACTCTTCTAATTTTTGGTTATACGGTTGGAAATATGCTTTCAGTTGAAGCCGCGTCGCTTCGCTAATTTCCGTTTCCAGGTAATCGCCAGCATTGAGTTTGTCATACTTATCGAGTTTATGAGAGGGTAGATTTAAAAAATCAAATGCTTTATTCAAGATGACTGCTGGGTTGTCGTAAAAATCTTCGCTTTTTAGAATCAAAAACTGTTCTCTGGGGAAAAAACTCATCCAAGTTGTGAGTTGTTCGATGTAGGTTCCCCTAGATAGGTAGGAATAGTGCTGATGGTTGAAGCTGTAGTAAGTTTCACAGGCGAGGATTTTTTCGATTTCGCCTTTGAGTCGGAATTCTTCTTGTGCGATCGCATCCTCGATCGAGAGATACTCCGCATTTAACCTGATTTCATGATTGTAGTGAGAAATCGCCCTAGCGACTGGATCTCTCAGCAGCACAATCAGTTTCACTTGGGGGAACAATTGGTAAAGGCGCTGGGGAACTGAAGGATGGAAGATATAATAAGGACTTGATTCACCAGTGATAAACCCCCTAATAAAATTATCTTGCTCATCCGCGATAGATTGCTCACCTGACTGGGAGACATACTTGGCAAATGTGGGAAATTGATCTCGATACCAATCAACGCCTTTGTGAAAGTTTAAGTCAAAAAAATGCACCTCTTTTCTCTCGGCAGGCACAATCTGGGGATGGCGAACTAGATAGCTATACAAGGATGTAGTTCCACACCTTTGGGCCCCAATAATAAGGAAGTCTGGTTGTCGTTCTTTTTGATATATTTTTGCCATACAAATCTTTATTTCCTTTGCACCACAATTACTACTATTTTAATGCTACTTCCTTCGTCAGCAAAAGCTGTTTTCGGAGTAACTCTGCTTCGTCAAACATTCGGCAAACTTTCGCGTAAGCATTGCTAGCCATACGAGCCGATCCGTCTGGGTCTGACAAACACTGTTGAATTGCGTCAGCTAAAGCTTTGGAATTCCCAGGTTCAACTAAGTATCCTTCATGGCGATCGCTAATCATTTCGGGAATTCCAAACACATTGGTACTAACAATTTTTAACTCGAATGCCATTGCTTCTAATATCACTCTAGGGAACGACTCTTCAAAACTTGAACAAACGAAAATATCGCTGAAAGCGAAAAAGTCATAAACATCTTTGGTTTGATCGTAAATGTACATATTTTCTAACTTTGATTTTCGGATTTGGTGCTGCAAGAAGTTATAATAGCTAATCACTCTGCCGCCAACTATCACACAAGATAGGTTGAAATTTCTCTCTGAGTATTGAGCCTCTAACTCTTTAATTGCTTCTATGAAAATATGTTGTCCTTTTCTTTCGCAAATCGTTCCTACCACAGTTAAAACTACGTCATTTTCATTGATGCCATATTTAGCACGCAATTCAGACTTGGTATGGGATTGGCGGAAGTGATTGATTTTGTCTATAGGAACTGCGCCGGGGATGGTTCGGAAATTATCTTTAACGTTCAACGCTTGAAACACATTCTGTGTAGCTTTGGCTTGGAATACAACTTGATTGGCATTTAAGAAACAGTCTTTCAACAATCGCGGCATTGACTCTTCGCAAGCTTCACCAAAAAAGCTCTTAATACTTTTATCTAGAGTTGCACTTTCATGGATATGCCATATAGTTGGCAATCCAAATAAACGCGCCAATTCCACGCCCCAAAAACTAATCAAGGTGTTACATACCACCAAGTCAAATGAAGCTAAGTCTATGCGATCGCCTAATTCTTTTAACCGGCTACGAAACTGCTCTATTGTTTCATTTGGGAACGGGACTTGTTTGGATACAATTTTCACAGGTATATTCAAATTTTCATAGGCTTCTCGTAATACCCCGTCTTCAGGAGATAGCACGTTAATTTGATAGTTGCCGACCGTCGCAAAATGGCGGGCATAATTATAAACAATTAGGGTAGCACCTTCCAGGTTTAAGTTGTGGGTAAGTACAAGTACTTTTAATTTAGATGATCTTTCGGTGTGGCAATAATGATATGGATTTATAGCCATCCACATCGAATCAATATCTAAGCTTTCATTAAAGAATGGGTCTTTAAAGTCCTTGTATTTAGCTAAAAAGTTCAAATGTTCTTTATAGTTATGATCGTTGCCTCTGGATGCGCTCGTCAGGTGAATTAAGGTAGCTTGGGGTGTGTAGACAATACGTTTCCCTAATTGCATGACTCGCAGACAATAATCCACATCGTTGTACTGAACGGCGAAATTTTCTTCGTCAAACCCGCCTATTTCTCGATATAAAGCGGTTGAGGTTAAAAGACAAGCGCCTGTGACTGCTGACACATTGCGTGCTGCATGGGGTAAACAAATATAACCTACTTCTTCTTTTGGTAGATGATGAAATAGATGATCGGCTAGTCCGTTATGTGGCCCGATGACAACGCCTGCGTGCTGAATCGTGCGATCGGGATAGAAAAGCCTAGCTCCTACTATTTCGACACCATCTATTGACATCCAGCCTACCATGTCTTCTAACCAGCCAGGAGCTAGAGCTTCTATATCATTATTGAGATGAAGCATATAGGGTGTGTCAACGTAGTTGGCAGCTAGGTTCATCAACCGAGCATAGTTGAATGAGCCGTTGGTTCTTCCTGAGTTGATAACTCGGCATTGCAGGACTTGATTTTGTGCTAATTTTTTGAGATATTCGTGAGTTTTCTTTTCCCTAGAGCCATCGTCAATTATTAATAACTTGACGTAACGCTTATCAACGGTTCTTTCTAAACTGGCTACACATTTTTCTAGGAGTTCTACTTTGTCTCTTGTGGGGATGGCAATGGTGACAGGATTTTGAGCCAGTAAGCTTTCGTCCCACTTAAGCTGGTACAAACATAAACCGTGCTTTTCTGCGATATCGGGCAAAAATGGCTTGGCTTTGAGGCCGCGACGTGCGATCGCATCTGATATACCGCGATCGGCGCTATCGAAAATGTAGCGCTTTTGAGTACCATGAGAAGCGGTACTTTCAGCATGACATCGCCAGTGGTAACAAACTTTGGGAATGTGCTTAACTTTATCTGGGGTGGTATGTTCGCTTACCCGTAAAAATAAATCCAGATCCTGCGCCCCCTCATATCCTTTTCGCATCCGCCCAACTTTATCTACTAGGGTCTTTCGGATCGCCGTAAAGTGTTGAGTAAAATTATGGGTAAGCATCATTTCCGGACTCCACTCACCCTTCATTTGGTGGTCGTAGTGAAGCCCTGTGGGAGCTATTTTATCTTCATCGGTGTAAATCCAATCTACGTCTGGATTTTTATTAATACATTCAGCGACGTGCAATAGCGCATCTGGGGATAACAAATCATCGTGATCTAAGAAACTAATGTATTCTCCGGTAGCTAATTCTAAAGCAGAGTTTGTTGCTGCTACGATGTGACCGTTTTGCTGCCTAAAAGTTACCTTAATACGCGAGTCAGATTTTTCTGCCAGTAGCAGGATTTCTTTGATGTGAGGTTTGGTGGAGGCGTCGTCAGCTAAACAAAGTTCCCAATTGGGATAAATTTGGGAGGTTACTGAATCGATCATCTCCCTCAGAAATAGCTCTGATGTATTGTAAACAGGAACAATAATGCTGATTTTGGGCTTGTTATTTTTAAGATTTTCGGCATCTTCTGCCATGCGTGTCAAAAGCTTTGGTGTGAGGCGGTTTGTCTCAATCCATCTTTGATATGGATCTTGCATCTGCCAGGGATGATTGACGTGGAAACTTTCTAGAGCGACATTAGGATCTGCTTGTATTTGTTGGTAGTAACGACGGAGTTTGCGAACCCACACAACCGGAGAAGATGACAAGCGTCCGTGCTGGAATGCGGCTAATGCTTTGAGTGCTGCTCCATAAATAAAAGTATAGGGGTTTAAGCGTTTATTTTGGGTTGGGGCAGAGGTTTGAACTGTGACTCTGCGAGTAAAACAACAAGTTTTTTCCCCATTTTCAAGGACTGCCCAAATGGCGATCGTGAGATTTCCGGAGTAGTTCTGGCCTAAAAGGATATTCCATCTAAAGCCAGATAAAGCGGCATTTGGCAGGTCGGGAAATACTTGAGCGACATCGGGCCGAGGCAGGTCGTAAGTTATGATTTCTTCTGGTAAGTTGTCTCTGACTAACAGGAGGGATTCGATGCGCGAATTTCTGCTACCAAGCCAGCCAAAAACAATCAGCGTACCGTTTATATTAATTTCATTAATAGTGGGACAATCGAGACAACCCAGTAAGTCGCCAGTTGGAACTACTTCCTGGAATAAGTCATTTTCTTGAAGAATATTTGCTTGAGTTCCTCTTGGTGGGGTTAAGTTGGCGTTCTGAACAAATCCTGTCACACGACTAACAATTTTTTTCATTGTTTCTCAATATTGTTGCTAAAACCAATTGCCTGCTTGAATCGAACCCATGCTTTTCTCAATTTCCAAAATTTACTGCTCTCCATTTGGTTAATAATGGCTTGCGTCTGTTGGTGTTCTGCTTGAGCGATTTGGAGTTGATTTTGCGTTTGCTCCCACTCTACCTGCATCTGGTGCAACTGGGTTTGCGTCCGCTCCCACTCTGCCTGCATCTGGTGTAACTGGGTTTGCGTCCGCTCCCACTCTGCCTGCATCTGGTGTAACTGGGTTTGGGACTGCTGCGCTTGTTGCTGCGAAGTCTCCCAGGCAGTTTGGATGAGATGCACTTGCTGCTGCGCTTGCTCCCAGGCACCTTGGATGTGCTGTGTTTGTTGCTGCGTTTGCTCCCAGACACTGTGGATGTGCTGTACCTCCGACTGCGTTTGCTCCCAGGCACCTTGGATGTGCTGCGCTTGTTGCTGCGAAGTCTCCCAGGCACCTTGGATGTGCTGTACCTCCGACTGCGTTTGCTCCCAGGCACCTTGGATGTGGTGCGCTTGTTGCTGCGTTTGCTGCCAGGCAGTTTGGATGTGCTGCGTTTGTTGCTGTACTTTCTGCCATTCGGCGTTAGTTAGCTGTAGTTCCGACTGCGATCGTTCCCACTCGACTTGAGTTAGCTGTAGTTGCTGCGCTGCTTGCTCCCAGGCGGTTTGGATGCGATGCACTTCCGATTGCGATCGTTCCCACTCGGCTTGAGTTAGGTGTACTTGCTGCTGCGAAGTCTCCCAGGCGGTTTGAATCTGCTGCACTTGCTGCTGCGATCGTTCCCACTCGGCTTGAGTTAGCTGTACTTGCTCCTGTGCTTCCTCCCAGGCAGTTTGAATCTGCTGCGCTTCCGACGAAGCTTCCTCCCAAGCACTCTGGATGCGCTGCGCTTGCTCCTGTGCTTCCTCCCAGGCACTTTGGATGCGCTGTAGCTCTGATTGCGTCTGCTGCTGCGATTGTTCCAACTCGTCGTTAGTTAGCCGTATTCGATCCTGGGACTGTTCCCAGGCAATTCTGATCCGCTCTACTTCCGACTGCGCTTCCTCCCACTCGGAGTGAGTTAACCGCAGTTGCTCTTGGGAAGAATCCCAGGCGCTGCGGATGCGCTCTACTTCCAACTGTGCTTCTTCCCAAGCAGATTGGATGCGTTGTAGCTGCTGCTGCGATTCTTCAAATGCTGCTTCAGTTTTTTGCACTTGGCTTTCCATCTCTTCCCGATAGCTCTTTTCTTTTAACAAAGTCGAGTCTTTCCCTGCAAAAATGTTAGCAAAATTCGTCCTGTAAATATCTAAATGTTTTGTACATATATACCGAACTAAGCGCTCATGATTTTCAGGTATTCTACAAATATTTAGCATGGAGCCAGATCTCAACCGATAATCAAATAATACTTCATTAATATGATAAAACTTCCATCCTTTTTCTGCTGCCCCCAGCCACAAATCCCAGTCCTCGTATCCTAATTTATCCGGTATTTTGTCATCATACCCACCACAATCCGACCATACTTCTTTCCGCAAAACAGCACAAGCATCTATATAGTTCTCGCTGGCGATTTTGTTTATATCAAAGTCCGGTAGTTGCCAAATATCACTTTTATCTCCAAACACTTGCACATCTCCGTAAACAACTCCCACTTCCGGGTATTTATCAAGTATTTCAATTCCTTTAGTAATATATTTTGCCCTAATTTTATTGTCGCAATCTAAAGGCAGAATGTATCTACCCCTGGCTTTTTCAATACCTGTGTTTCTAGCACGAGCCAGTCCTTGATTTTCTTGATGATCGATCACACAATAACCGTATTCTTTTAAATAACTTAAAACTTTTTTAGTCAAATTATCCGTCGAACAATCATTAACAATAACGATTTCATATACATCATCTTGACAACTCTCTACGCTAGAAATAGCCTCTAGTATATACTCACCTTGATTATAACAAGGAATCACAATTGATATTGCTATTTCCTTTTTATGTTCATTTTTCCTTGACATTTTATTTTCTAACTCCGTTAATTTTTCGATCGCTGCCCTTTCACTTTTATCTGTTGAACTTGACTCAAAAAAAGCGCCCGCTGTTTCTGAATCCGAACAGCTTGAAGATAGAGATCCCAAAATATATTTTCCAGAAGAATCCGAGTCCCAGTTAACCGACGCCTGGTAAAGATCACTAGGTATATCGGCAGTTCTATCTAATTCTCCTAATAGTGAAAAATAATCTGGCTCGCTGTAATACAAAAATTTTACCGCATGATCCTGAAAACTTAAAGTGTTAAATATTGTCTGCTCGTACAAGTTTTTAAATTTCTCCTCATCCCAGGAATCTCTGACTTTGAGATCGAATTTATTTTCCAATAATTCTACCAGCTTATTAGGCTCCTTAATCCAAGAATTTACATTAAAAAGGATACAGCGTTCCGAATGTTTATGATAAAATTTGAGGATGTGACGATTGTAATAAGCCCAAATTTTTAGCCGATAATCGGGTCGCTCGGCAAAAACCGTAGTATTGAGACGAAGCATAGAATTTGCCACTTCCCACGGCAAACGATAAACAAACAAGTATTTCGCATCCGGAAGTAACCGATCCCAAAAATCAAGCATTAAGGTAGTGCGCGGATCTTTCCAACCCCAGACAGTCGATTTTTGATGGCGAATATCTATTAATTTTTGGGCATCTTTAATATATTTTTCAAACTGGCGTCGATTCAAACACTCACTTTCTGTCCAACCCCAATCAGGAAATCCAGGTTCACCACGACGACAGCAATCTTGCAGAACTGAACGCTGAAATTCTAAAAAATCAACGTCCTCAAAATAGCCTTTTACGTTATAATTATCTGCTGTAACAAGATTATTTCCTACATTTACTCCGAGCGCTTTGATAAATGAAGCAGTTAGAGAAGTACCGGAACGGTGCATTCCCGTTATTACAAGCGGCGTTTTTTTTACCCGCGCATTTTCTGTTTCTAAATCTTGCTTTTCCGGCCAAATTGGTTGAGCCATTTCATTCGCTACTGTTGATGCAAGTATGTTTAATTTTTTCCCCTTTATAGCCACAAAGGTATTGCGATCAGCTTTTTTGCTCGCTCTCATCTTTTCATATTTTAGCAATGGTGGGTTATGACATTCATATACCGAGCTAAAACCTACCGATGACAACAAATTATAAAAAGAAGAACGGGTGAAATAAAAACTATTCACATTGTCCAAGGATGACCATAATAATTTACTCTTTTCCTGGGCTGTCGAATCCGGGTCATGTTCAGCAACTTTTTTGCCCCAATAGTTTTCCTCTTTATAAGAATAACATCTTTCCGCATCCATACTTACATGAGTATCTATGAGCGCCATCCTTTGGCAAACATCAACTATATTTTCTGTGAACTCAAAAATGTCTGGAACATCCAAGTGGTAAAATATACCGATGCACAATACTACATCGAAACAGCCGTACTTTTCCCGACTGAGATTTCGGACGTCATCTTGAACAAGCTCCAGGTTGTCTAAACCAAGAACATCTTTGGCAAATCGCGCTTTCTCAATATTGGCTTCTCGACCTTCTATGGCGACTACTTTAGCACCGTGAAGCGCAAGTTCCAATCCATACAACCCCTCCAAACACGCCAAATCTAAGACGCGCAGGTGTTCCAAAGGACGGTCGGTGATATCGGCAACTATTTGCAGAAAACGCTTTAATTTTACTTCACATCCAGTGATTCTGTTGTCAATCGTATAAATATCGTCAACCAACTGAATGTTGTGATTAGTCCATTCCCCGAATTGCCCAATAATTTCCCGTTTTTTCTGCTTGATTTTTTCAGAATCCATTCTTTCCTCCTGACTAATTTTACCACTCTCAATATTTGGCTAGCTACTTTTCAAGCAATTCAACGCTTTCTTGATGATTTTCTGTTAAGTCGGCATTGATGGTTAAACTTGGCTCAATCAATAAATCTACTATAGCACTAGCACAAGAGTTAGTTTCAGGTTGAACTCTAAACATTGCCACATCAATATGTCTGGCCAGGTAGGTTAAATGTCCGTCAACCAAACCCGTTACGCCTGCATTTAAGAAATAAACACCAGGATTTAGCACACATTTGAAGGGGAACTTTACTATTACTATTGTCTCTGGTTCAATTTCGTAAATTGATTGAGATGAAGCCGTAAATGAAGCTCCTCCCAACTCAAAACCGCTAACGGTTTTAATTAGCATACCAAAGCGGACTTGTTGGGCATATTTAAGAAAGGAAACCGAGTAAGTGTAAATGTACTCTTTGCGACCAACCAAATTATTCACAACTCTGCCATCAGGCATGGTTATATGAGGATTAGTAATTTTCGCCCCACGAGGTACATAGGAAATTGTGTTTGACGGAACCATTTCTGGATCGTAAAATTCTCGAATTTCTTGTGGTTCTGGTTCCTCGTTTGCTGGCTCCTTGGAAACAGTTACTATTGATTTATTTTCAACAACCGAAATATGTTGCTTAAATGAATCATAACTAACACTTCTTTGCATATCCCGTATTTCTTCGCGCAACTCCGGCGCTTTATCTTCCGGCGCATACATCAGTTTATGATATTTATCGACAACAAACTTAGGATGGTGAAAGAGGAGTTTTTCGCCTCTATCCATCAATATGGCGGCATCGCATATTTCTATAACCGAAGTTGCTGAGTGAGAAACAAATAAAATTGTTCCACCTCTAGCTCGGATTGATTGGATGCGAGCGAAGCATTTGCGCTGGAATGCTTCATCTCCAACGGAGAGAGCTTCATCTACTACGAGAATATCCGGATCGACGCTGGTAGAAACTGCAAAAGCCAATCTTACGAACATTCCACTCGAATAAGTTTTGACTGGGTGGTCGAGAAAATCGCCAATATCTGCAAAGGCAACAATTTCATCAAATTTAGCTTCAATTTCCTTTTGGTTCAACCCCATTAACCGACCGTTAAAAAACACATTTTGCCTGCCGGTAAATTCTGGGTTAAATCCGCTACCTAGCTCCAGTAATGCGGCTATTCTGCCGTTTACCCCCACTTTACCTGTAGTTGGTGTCAGGGTGCCTACGATAATTTGGAGCAGAGTGCTTTTGCCAGAACCGTTACGTCCGACAATTCCCAAGGTTTGTCCTTTGGGAACTTCCAGGTTCACGTCTCGCAGTGCCCAAAATTCATTGGCTTTGCTTTTTCCTGGTAGTAATAAATCTTTCAACCGATCGGCGGGATGAGTGTAGCATTTAAAGCACTTGGAGATATTGGTGAGAGAAATTGCTATTTCAGTCATGGCGCTGCTTAAAGGACAAACGATTGAGTTGACAAGTGGGGTTTTTAGTGGAGTTTTTTTTGTTAAAATTTACAGTACATCAGCAAATGCCGGACGCAATCGCCGATAAAGTTGTAAGCCGCCATAGAACACCACTAAAGAAATCAAAGAAGCTATCCCCCATTCTTGCCAGTGCTTCACATTGCCTTCTAAGATGAGGTCGCGATAAGTTTCGGCGATCGCAGTCATGGGATTCAACCAAAATACCCAAATACGCCATTGTTCTGGAATTAGGGAAGCAGGGTAGACGATCGGAGTCAGGTAAAACCACAGATTTGTAATTACCCCCAACGTTTGGGGTACATCCCGCAGAAATACAGTTAGCCCTGCTACTAAATAACTTAAACCTGCCGTTAAAAGCAACTGGGGCAACCATACCAGCGGCAGCAACCAGAGGGTACTGTGAACGGTATGGGTTGTTATCCCAACTAACAAAATCAACCCCATTATCCCGATCGTACTTTCCACAAAGGCGGAAAAGACTGGCACTAAAGGCAATAGGCCCAAGGGAAACACCACCTTTTTTACCAGATTGGGTTGGTTGAGTACGGAAACTGCTGCTGGCAATAAACCACTGGTGAATGCAGTCCAAGGCAGCAATCCCGCAAATATCCACAGACCAAAGGTTAACTTATTTTCTGGCAATCCTTGCAGGCTGAGTTTGACTCTGAGAACGATCGCAAAAACGTAAGTATAAATCAGTAATTGGGATAATTGGTTCACCAACGACCAAAAATTGCCCAAAACAGCGCCTTTATATCGAGCCTCTAAATCTCGCACTACCAACGCTTTGAGGAGATCCAACTTAGCCCACCACGGGTTATTGGGCGGCAGATGGCGGCTAAACCTCTCAGCTTGACGAACAACTCCTCTCATTGACCGATTCAATGCTTGCTTCCTCGCTCACTACCAACACACCACAAAACGAAACAAGGTCTTAGATTAAGATTTTATTCATTTTTTGGCAAGTTGGGCAAAAAGTTTATTCTGGTCAGTGGTCAGTAGTCAGTGGAAGAAGAAAGGTTACTCACTCCCCCACTCCCTTCTTTACTTTTGACTTTTGACTTTTGACTTTTGGGGCCCCTAGCCCCGACGCCCTAACTCCATATAGACTGTGGAATGGTTCATAGATTGGAGTTGCAATGGAAATCGGTAAAACAGTCCGCGTGCGTCGTCTTCGGGATCGTGCGCCTGCAAATGTGATTGGATGCCTGGGTAAGACTGGCGTCATTCAAGGATACAAAATGGTAGATGGTAGCGGTGTGGGAGTGGTTGTAAAGTTTGAGGATAAGTTTGCTACCTGGTTCTTTGAAGACGAACTAGAACCCGTAAACGCTTAAGGAAGAGTAATGTCCCTGATTTTGACATTTTTGGGCAAGGGTGGCACTGGTCGCACTACAGTGGCGATCGCAGCTGCCAAACAGCTAGCTAGTCAAGGAAAGCGCGTGCTGCTGGCCGGACAGGGCTCTGACCCGGCGCTTAGCTTAATTTTAGGTGCCACCCTTGGCCCCGACCCCCAGGAACTAACGACTAATCTCCAGGGGATGCAGTTCCAGACAGCCCAACTGCTGGAACGCAGTTGGGAAGAGATCAAACAGCTGGAAGCGCAATACCTCCGCACGCCGATCGTCAAAGAGGTATTCGGTCAAGAGTTGGGCGTCCTGCCGGGGATGGATAGTGCGCTAGCGTTAAACGCCCTTCGGGAGTACGATGCTTCCGGCAAATACGATGCGATCGTCTATGACGGAACGGGCGACCAAACGATGCTGCGGATGCTGGGAATGCCGGAGATTCTCAGCTGGTACATCCGCCGCTTTCGGAATTTATTTCTGAATTCCGACTTGGGTAAAACTGTATCGCCGTTTATCCAACCCGTCGCCAGCGCTGTTTTAAATGTGAATTGGGGCGAGGATAACTTCGCTCAACCGACTAACCAGGTCAACAATTTGTTAGACCAGGGGAAGGACGCTGTTGCCAATCCCAACCGGATGGCGGCTTATCTGGTGACGACAGGCGACCCAACGGCTGTAGCGACTGCCAAATATCTCTGGGGTAGCGCCCAACAAATCGGTTTAACCGTTGGCGGCGTGATTCTCAATCAAGCGACAATGGCAGATACCGTGGCAGCTGAGGTTGCCCAAAACTTAGCGCAAGTCTACGAGACATTCGATCGCGAAACGGCTGCTATCGACACCGTTACCGCTGAGTTTTCCCCTCTGCCTGCGATCGCCATTCCCACCCGCACCGGGGGCGACTGGCAACCCCTAATCAACGCTATGCCAGATTTCCGTCAAGCCTATCGGGCTCCCAAACCCATAGAAATTGACATTCCGGCTCGCCAAGTGCGGTTATTCTTGCCCGGTTTTGACAAAAAGCAGGTTAAACTCACCCAGAACGGCCCAGAAGTCACCATTGAAGCGGGCGACCAGCGACGCAATATTTTCCTTCCTCCCCAGCTGAGCGGCCAATCCGTCAAGGGAGCCAAATTCCAAAATAGTTATTTAACTATTTCCTTCTAGCAAGAGACTTGGGTAATCGGTCATTGGAAAAGGGAAGATTGAAGGATTGCAGATTTCAAATTTATTTTGAATTGAAAATCTTCCCTTTTTAAATCTGAAATTAATCATCGCTCGACGGGAAAATTCAATCCAAAATCCTTGCATCTAAAATCCAAAATCCAAAATTGATATGTCTGACCCGACTCCCTCCCAGTTTTCCACAGACCCCGAAACCCTTAGTCAAGATCTGGCAGAACCAACACCACTGGAGGTGAATCCCAGTATTGAGGCTCCTATCACTGCCAGTGCTAGTGCCAAAACGCGGCAGATGCTGGGTATGAAAGGTGCCGCATCTGGGGAAACCAACATTTGGAAAATCCGCCTGCAACTGATGAAGCCAATTACCTGGATTCCCCTAATTTGGGGCGTCGTTTGCGGTGCGGCTTCCTCTGGCAACTACACCTGGACGCTGGAAAATATCCTGATAGCTGCCGCTTGTATGTTGATGTCGGGGCCATTGCTGGCGGGTTATACCCAAACCATGAATGATTTTTACGACAAGGATATCGACGCGATTAACGAACCCTATCGTCCAATTCCTTCAGGGGCAATTGCAATTCCCCAAGTGGTGACGCAGGTTTGGGTGTTGTTACTCGCTGGGATTGGCGTGGCATTCGCTTTGGACACCTGGGCGGGTCACAGTTTTCCCACGATTACTGTTCTAGCTTTGGGCGGTTCTTTCCTGTCCTACATTTATTCGGCTCCACCCCTGAAACTGAAAAAAAATGGCTGGCTGGGTAATTATGCTTTGGGTGCTAGTTACATTGCTTTGCCTTGGTGGGCGGGTCATGCTTTGTTTGGCGACCTCAATGCCACGATCGTTGTTCTGACGCTGTTATATAGTTTGGCAGGATTGGGAATTGCGATCGTCAATGACTTCAAAAGTGTGGAGGGAGACAGGCAGTTAGGTTTGCAGTCGCTGCCGGTGATGTTTGGCGTCACGGTAGCGGCTTGGATTTGCGTGGTGATGATTGATGTGTTTCAAGCTGCGATCGCAGCTTACTTGATCGCCATTCACCAAAACTTATACGCTACAATTCTGCTGCTGCTAGTTATCCCGCAAATCACTTTTCAGGATATGTATTTCCTGCGCGATCCTCTGAAAAATGATGTAAAGTATCAGGCAAGTGCCCAGCCTTTTCTGGTTTTAGGGATGCTGGTAGCAGGTTTAGCGTTAGGGCACGCAGGAGTTTAACTGGATAAAGAGTTGCCGTGTTTCAACTGCTTTCCCCTCTGGTTCATTCTGTCCAACCTTTTTTGGTGCCGATTTGCTTTTTCTTGGCCTGGGCATTGATGCTTCTTTTAGCTTGGAATCTCTGGTCGGCTATTTCTCATGGCGTCACCCAGGCTAAGCGGATGCACCAAATCCCCTGCCCTGGTTGTCGGTTTTTCACTAACGATTATCGTCTCAAGTGTACGGTACGTCCCGGTGTTGCAAATTCTGAGGATGCGATCGACTGTCCCGACTATTGCCCGAAAACTAATTCTTTCTACTATTAACGCAAGTTGCTAGTTATATCATTAAGGTACGTTGTTGCGCTTTAGCGCTCAAAGAGCGCTAAAGCGCAACAACGTACCCATTATCCATTCCGAACAAGTAGCCAATGGAACTATAGCTAGAGGCTATATTATCCGTTGCTACTCACTCCAGGAAAACAGCGCAATGGCTGCTAGCGCTAGTAAAATACTAACTCCTTGTCGAATAGAAATAGGCTCTTTCAGGATGAAAAAGGCTAGGATGATACTAATTAGGGGATACAACCCCGTTAGAGTGACCACCATCGCAACTTTACCTTTGCTGAGGGCGAGTAAAAAAAACAATGATGCGAACGTTGCTACAAAACCGACCAGAATTGCGTAAAATATTCCCAGGTTATTCGCCTGCAAATTAAAGCCCGATCGACACAGTACAAATAACCCGACTAGCATGGCACCGATCGCTTGATAGACCAGCGCACTTTCTGGTTCGATATAATTAGTAGTTACCTTGCTGAAGAATCCCCATAACCCGTATAAAAGGCACGAAATTGCTGTATAGATGAGCCAACTATCTATCATACAATTATGAGTATATTGTTAGATTGTCTCATTTAAACCTTTACGCTGTTTAATGTCTAGGAGTCGGCGCTAATTTCTAGCAATATTTTTAAGACACCTCGTTCTTGGGCGCGATCGAAAGCTGCGATCGCATTTTCCAAAGCATAGCTGTCTTGAATCAAGTACTTGACATCTACCTTATTTTGTGATAATAATTCCAATGCTTCTGGAAAGGGGCCGCAACGAGAACCGATGAGAGTAATTTCATCTACCACCAGAGATGAGGCATCAAAAGTCAGATGACCGGCGTAGGTGCTTTTGAGTACGAGTGTGCCGCGTGGACGGAGGGCGCGACGAGCGATCGCAAATCCGTCTGGATTGCCCGTACATTCGACAGACAGGTCGAAAGTGCGATCGACTACAGCATCAGCAAAGCCAGTTTCGATCCCAAGTTCAGATAAGCGATCGAGCTTATCCCCATGACGCCCTATCACCAGTAAATCGCATCCAGTCAGCGCCAATGTCTGCGCCACCAATTGCCCCAGCTTACCATCTCCCACCACCAGAACTCGGTCATTTTGACTTATTTTCACCTGTTGCTGAATTTCCAAAGCAGCCGCCACAGGCTCAGTAAAAGTGGCTACATCGCTTGGCAAATTATCCGGTACTGGATGCAGGTTTTTTATTGGCAAAGTCAGATATTCCGCAAAGGCTCCATTGCGGTTAACGATACCCAGGACAGTACGGTTTTCGCAATGAGTCGGGTATCCATTACGACAAAAACGACACTCACCGCAAACCGCATTAATTTCTCCCACTACCCGTTTGTTTTGCAGTTCCCTTGGCCCCTCTTCCACAATTCCGACAAACTCGTGGCCTAAGATACCAGTGTAGGGATAGTAGCCTCTGAGCAGTTCCAAGTCGGTGTTGCAGATACCCGCACGGACAACGCGCACGAGTGCTTCCCCTGGTGGCGGTGAGGGAATGGGAACATCGGTACGCAGTTGCAGTTGGTTGTTTTCTAACCAGAGGGCTTTCATAGTTGGTGTTGGGGGGGGAGGTTAAAGAAATATTGTAGGGGTTGGGGATGAGATCTCAGTTCAAATCCGTGTGGTGCGTGCCTTTTGTCAATCTTCCCCTAAAGTTAGTAAACCAGCTTTCCGATCTACCACTAATCGCCGAGTTTCTAGCCAAGGTAAACCGATTAAAATTTCAGGAATTTGTTCGCCAGCCAAAACAGGTACGATCAACTCTTGACCGTCCAAAAAAATAGTTCCCACGTAGAGATCGAATATTGCGTCTCCCCGTGCTGTCCGCATTTCCCGTTTCTCGATAAATGACCATCCCAAACTCTCCACATCTTGGATATCCATAGCCAGCCAGCCAGTAAACCCGGTGTCAAGTAGGGCATTGACTGTAACTGCTGAACCATCAGCAGCTATTAAATCAATCTCAAAAAATAACTCCCCCTTGTCGCCAAAATAACCTTGCATCATATTGTGCCACAAGTCCCCGTCTCATTAAGGCGCATCATCAGCATCACTGCGGTGGGGTACTTCTGATGGCCTTTTTGGGAAGCAACTTCTTCATTGGGGTCAACAAAATAGTCTCCGCTGTCTGGCTCAATCAGAATGAACCAGTCGTAACAACCCTTAACTAATTCCGGGTAAACTCGGTTAAAAATCTCTCGACACCGCTTGCCAAATGCTTCATCCTCAGCCTTGCGTCTGGCTATATCTACTTCGGAAAGTGGGGGCCGATCGGGAAAAATCCTCCTGCCACGCGGCACTCGTATATGAGTTCTTTGGTTCATCGTAAAACTCCCAAGTACAGTGAAATGAATTAATTTTATCTTTTATCAGTGCTGAGCGATTCCTATTTCACAAGCAAATAGGAATTGCTGCCACTACAAGTCAAGTTGGGATTTTTGCTGCTGGGTCTGGAAATTTAAAACCGCCCGGAAATAGCGTCAAGACTGCTGGCAAAGGCACATCATATGAAGTCATCCCATGTCGTCGTCTGCATCATGATTCGTTAAAGCTTCATTGAATAAGTCGTTTATTTGTTCTGCTGCTTCTCTAATACAACGAAGATATTGTCGTTTTTGCTCCTCACTGCATATATGGCCGTAATTTTCTAGTAATTCTGTAGATAGTAAAATGGCGGCCAATGGAGTGCGGAAATCGTGAGCAATTGTGGCGAAAAATTTGGATTTGAGTTCGAGGAGTTCTTTTTGTGATGTCATTTGAGTTAACATGGTCTCGTTTTACTGGGTGTTCTCGATTACTATGAGCCCTGCTTACGATTAACTCAGTGACTGAACCCTGGTGGCAAAGATGACAAAACCAGTACGGTTGGTTGATGACACACGCCCTAAAAACGTGCCCCAATCCAGGTATCCGAGTGATGCTCATCACAAGATGGCCTAGCCCCCGACTGAAAGTCGTGGGGATAATCCAAAATCCTTTCATCCAAAATCCAAAATCGAATGACCGATCGACTACGCCAACACACGGCAAAATATTGCTATGAGAAAACGCCAAATTGCCCGCCTATGCGCCTTGTCGCTCGGCATCATCCTGTTCTGCACCCAGATGGCATCTGCACAAAGGGTATCCAGTCCCCGCCAGCTGCCCACTTACAGTCCCCAAACCGTGTTGCAGCAACTAACACAGGCAAATGTTGTGTACCTGGGGGAAACACACAACAACCCTCAAGACCATTTGATTCAACTACAGATTATTGAAGAACTTCATCGGCAAAATCCTAATATTGCGATCGCAATGGAAATGTTCCAGCGACCCTTTCAGTTCCAACTCGATCGCTACATCGCCAACGACTTAACGGAAAGACAACTCCAGGATAGAACTGACTATAAAGACCGATGGGGCTATCCTTGGGAATATTATGCCCCCATTTTGCGGTTTGCCAAGGCCAATCGACTGCCAGTGTTAGCCATGAATACACCTACTGAAATAACGCGCAAAGTTGCCCGTAGCGGCTTAGAAAGCTTGTCTCAGTCAGAGCAACAATATATCCCACCACTCTCAGAAATTCGCACGGATAACCCAGCTTATCGCCAGTTGATGCTAGATATCTACCAACAAATGCACCAAGGGGTTGGTGGTAGTAATAGCTTTGAGAGATTTTTTCAAGCCCAGGTGTTATGGGATGAAACGATGGCGGAAGTAATTGCTAAGTTTTTGCGTACTAACCCAGACTTTCAAGTAGTGGCGATCGTTGGTCAGGGTCACATTATCTACGGACATGGAATTCCGACGCGGGTTGCTCGACGACTGGGGAGTGCTAACTTAGTTCAGCGTACAGTTCTATTAAATCCCTCCCCAAACGACCAATACAAAGCAGACAGGTCAGCCGCAGACTTCATTTGGAGAAGCAGGTTTGAGTAGGTAATTTCAGATTTAAGATTTAAGATTTCATTTGAAATTTAAAATTTAGAATCTAAAATTCTCCTTCCCTTTAACGCTTTTCGCCCAGGAATTGCACTAACGGTTGAAACACGGTCAGCAATTCAGATCGACTGACTACCAAAGTTGGGAAAGATCGATCGCTATAATCCTCCCCTTCTTTTAAAGGAAACACCGACTCTTCTTGCAAAGGAACCAAAACACCGCCAGCTGCCTGAACAATTGCCCAAACTGCCGCTAAATCCCACACTTTCGGCGTAGACTCGACACCCGCCAAAGCAGCACCAGCAGCAACAGACAGGAAATTGTAGGTAGTCACGCCCAGCATCCGAACTTTGCAGGGGAGGGGCTTTTGGAAAACAGCAATACTCCTAGCACAAACGTTGAAAAAGTGACTGTTGCTAGGAGAATCAGCACTGGTGTGGATGGGGCGATTGTTCAAAAAAGCCCCATTGTCACCATTGGCTGAAGATGAGCCATACCAGTAACCGTGAAAAGATTGACCGATCGTAGGAAAATGTACGTATCCAAATACAGGTTCTCCTTGATATAACAATCCCATCGAAATTCCCCAAATCGGAATTCCGCGCGTAAAGTTAGTTGTACCGTCAATAGGGTCAATCACCCAGCACCATTCGGCACCGCCAAAAATGTGATCTCCTTCTTCGCTTAAAACATCGTGGCTGGGGAAAGTATCATAAATTGCATTGCGAATTTCGTCATCCGCCCACTTATCATCTGTCGTTATCAAACTGCCATCAGTCTTTAGAGACGGCTGTAACTGCCCGAAATCTTGCAACAGTTTGGTGCTAAGTCTGGCAGTTGTTGTTTGAGCAAAATTTAAAACTGTTTCCCCAAAATTGGTCATA
>CASBRD010000131.1 GCA_949128025.1 Oscillatoriales cyanobacterium PMM_0008
AAGAACTGTTTAAATGCTTCTGACAAATGCCTTAAGGCATATTGGGGGGCGCATTTACTTACTTCGTAATACCAAGGATTTTGGGATTTAATGCTTGCTACGAGCCATTTATGCAGGTCAATGGCTGTGGGAAATTTAATTTTGGATTCTGGATGAGAACGGTTGTGTTCTAAGACGGCAAGACATAAAGCCAAACCTTGATTCCAAGCGTGACGTGCTACGCCTGCGTGTTTGGCTAGAGATGGCCGCAGCGAAGAATTGACTTTGATTTCGGTTAATAATCCCAGTAGCATAGCCAAATTTTACTATGGATTTGGGCGAGTGTGGCAAGGGCGTGAGGAAAAGTGAGTGTTTGTAAGTAAATGTTAGGAAAGTGACTACTGTTGATGAACCCCAGGAGTTGTTAAAGCTGCGTCGCTAGGATCTTTGTTGTTAACCAGTAGAGTCAGGAAAAAATTAACAATGGGTATTGTCAACAGTTGCGATCTTACCCAAACTGCTTTTAGCTGCAATACACATTGTTGCTTAGTGGCTGTTCCACCAAGTTGTGATATTTTTGGCTAGCAATATGCACCCCGATTGTTAAAGTGAACAGCTCGATCGTCAGGAGCTTAATTGCCGCAATAACGGTAGGAAAGTTGAGGGACTTTATCGCTTCTCAGTTAGCATTGGCAAATTTGCTTCCAACTTAAGACAATTGCGACCGTTTACCTGTAAGCGGTACTCAACCCGATCCATCAACCGATTCATGATTAGCCAGCCATAACCACTTTCCTGCTTATCCTCCGGACTGGGTGGCAGATAAGTAGATAGGTCGTATCCTTTGCCGTGGTCCCAGATTTCCAAGGCAAGATCGCCTTCTTTTAGTTCCAACCGAATCAGGATTGGTAAATTCGGTTGATCCCTATGAGCGTGGCGCACCACGTTCGAGTAAGCTTCCACCAAGGCCAGACGCAGGCGATTAGAGAGGCGAGGCCAGTCTACTGACGAATCGCCTAACTCAGTTTCCAAACAGCCCAGGAGCCAGTTTTCCACGATCGTCAAAAACTTTAAGTCGCTGGGAATATGCAGCTCCGTTCTCATTGACTACAGAACCTCCAGAGAGAGTATTGTTTGGTCGTCTTCCTGAACTTGGTTTTGTCCCCTGACACGAGCTAATAAATTGGTCAAGTCTAAAGGACCCGACTCTTCTATAAGCAGCTCCCAGAGACCTTCTTGTTTCAGCATAACCGGGTTGTGTCCGCTACTAGCGACATCTCCAGGCTTTACTATTTCCGGGGTGACGGTTGCCTCGGTGATTCCATCGCTCGCCAATAAAAGTGCTTCCCCAGACTTTAATAAGATATTGCCAGAAGCGGCTTTCCAGATGGGTAGGATGCCCAGTGGAACGCCCCGAACTTTGAGGAAATTGGGTTCAATTCCCTCTACTTTTTTAGCCACGTCTTGATAAGACCAGACCAAGGGATAGATATGGCCAGCATTGGCGTAGACCAACTGACCTGTCGAGGGCGTGTAACAAGCCAAAACCATCGTGATGAAGCAATTGTTGCTAACAAGATCGTCTGACAGGCCACTATTGAGATTTTGCATCACAATGTGCGGCTCTGGCGGATTTTCTTGAGAAAGTTCTCGTCGCATCACCGAAATGGCACTAGCCATAAACAAAGCGGCTGGGACGCCTTTGCCGGAGACATCTCCTACTGCTAGCCAAATGTCCCCTTTGGGGTGGACAAAGACTTCAAAAAAATCGCCCCCCACTTCTCGTGCTGGGAAACAGCAGGCTTGCACCTTTACGCCTTCTACTTCTGGCCAACTCTGGCGCAGCAGGTTGTTTTGGATTTGGCGAGCCACTTCTAGTTCGGCTCGCATCTGCTGGGCTAGTTCGACTGTACGCTGGTACAGTCTGGCTTGGGAGACGGCGAGGGCGGCTTGTTCCGCGACGCTTTCAATGAGCTGAATGTCTTCGGGAGAGGAGGGTGAGCGGGTGCCTTGCTGGTAAATGTACAAAATGGCGAGCAGGTCTTGCTGGCAGATCAGGGGGACGACCAGTTGTAAGGAGGTGTTGCCATTGTCATCGCTTTGGACAATTTGTGTCTGACGGCTTTCTACGACCGATTGCAGCAGCGAGTCAGGGATGCTGGTGCTTTCTGCGTCGGGAGCTTTGTAGAGAAAGATGTCCTCTAGTAAGCGATCGCTCTCTACTGGTCGCAGAAGGCAACTATTAGCTCCAAAAGTTTGTCCGATCGTTTCTACAATTCTTTGCAGCATACTAGCATAGTCGATCGATTCCCTGATGGCGCTGGTAACGGCGTTAAATAGGGTTTCTCGCTGCAAAGCGCGGCGAAGTTCGTTGGTTCTTCGCTTGAGGACGTGATATGTTTCCGAGGCTTGTTGAACTACCCCTTTGAGTTCAGCCGGATTCCACGGCTTGGTGATGTACTTGAAAACCTGACCTGAATTTATCGCTTCTACTAAATCTTCAACATCCGTGTAGCCGGTCAGGAGGATGCGAATCGTATCTGGAAATAGCTCTACTGTCCGACCCAGAAATTCTGTCCCATTCATCTGGGGCATTCTTTGGTCGGAAATGATCACGGCCATTTCACCTTCTTTTTCCAGTACGTTTAGGGCACTTGGCCCACTTTCGGCTTTGTGGACTTGAAAGTCACGCCGAAAAGTCCGGTAGAGCAAATCGAGGTTATCAGGTTCGTCATCCACCACCATGAGTTTGAGTTTGCTGCCATCTCCCCGACTCATTTGCTACTCCACTTGCAAGTTAGTCATTAGTCAATAGTCATTAGTTATTAGCCATTGGTCAATAGTCATTACCCCCATAACCAATCTCCTTTTTCCCAATAATCAATAACTCTTGACCAATGTAGGGGCGAAGCATTTGTGTAAATAATCTTTGACTAAATCCCTAAGTTTTTAGCCATAAATGCTTCGCCCCTACTGACGAATGACTAATGACTATCCACCAATAGACTTCTCCAGAAATTAAAGGTGCGTTACCTGTAACCCTTGTAGAGACGTTGCATGCAACGTCTCTACATTCTTTGAAAGGAGATGTCCAATGACAAAACTAGCTAATTATCCCACTAACCCGGAGCGTAAGGCACGGACAGCGGCTTGGGTACGGTCATCGGCACAGAGTTTGTTTAAAATATTGCGGACGTGGGTCTTGACAGTTCCTACAGTAATGTAGAGCTTGTCAGCGATCGCGGCATTGCTGTGGCCTTCCACAATCAGTTGTAAGACTTCTAATTCTCGATCTGTCAAGGGGTAGGCTTCCAGCATTTGACTGTACTCTGGTTCTGTTGCTGCGATCGCAACAGTTTTAGAGTTAGCTGCTTCGATGGCACTGCTTGACGGCGATGTTGCCGGGGTGGCCGCTTGACGAGTCTGCTTGAGTACAATCCTTGCGATCGCGGGATCGATCCACGAGTTCCCTTCTTGGGTCACTCGCAGCGCTTCTAGCAAATTATCAAAACTAATATCCTTCATGCAATAGGAGTCTGCCCCTGCTGCAAAAGCCGCCAGTACAGCTTCTTGGTTGTCTTGTAATGTCAAAATCAAGACTTTTGGGCCTTGCTGGTCTTCTGCTATAGATGCTTTTAGCTGCCTGGTCAACTCAATCCCATCCATGTCTGGCAGACCAATGTCAACTATCGCAATGTCTGGTCTTGTTGCCTGTAGCAGCTTTAATCCCTCATTGCCATTTGCGGCTTCGCCTACAACAGTAATTTCTTCTCGCTGTTGTAGTGCTGTCCTAATCCCCACACGGGTGAGGTCATGATCTTCAATGAGGGCAACGCGAATTTGTTTCATTGTCAACGTTCCCATTTTCTAACTTTTTAACTTTTGCCAAACCAACAAATCACAAGTCTTTCCAGAGGTTTAGGTAAATTACGCCTATCGGTAGGGGAAGGGACTTTTAAAATCTCGATAGATTGACACTATAAAGATAGTTTAATTCCCATCCTTGTGCTATTGCCTAGAAACAATAGCTCTGCTGCTGCCAAGCCGATATTGATTTGGTTGTTTCGATCGTATTTGGATTTTAAGATCGCGATCCATTACCTTGCCAACCAGCCACAATTTAAAAGGGACATCGCAAGATGATGCCCAGAATTCAAGGAACCGCTCGCTTTGTGCCGATCGCCTGTTAACCACCTATCTCAACCGTTACTGGTATGAGTATAGCGGGTTCCCTGCTACATAAAACTGACACAAAGCTGGACATAGGGGTTTGACATCCTCCCGCCGCTAAGAAAGGAGTACCGAATATACTTCGGCTTCGCTCAGTACAAGTAGCGGGGGATTCCAAAGATTGCTCTTTGTAGCTCTCCTCTTTCTACGAGTCGGCTTACTTAATTGAGTTTGCCCAACTAAGCAGAGACCATTCTCTCCAGAGGCGTTAATTTCCGTCTGCCCGACGGTATTTTTCAACTTTGTAAGTATTTTACCTGAAAGTACGGATATTTGAAGGCGCGTCAGCCTTTTCGCGTTCCAGTTCCCCTTTAGTCTCTCATACGCGAAGCTTAAGAGCTTCCGCGCTACTTTAGGTGGAGATTATTGAAGGCGATTATCCCGATCTTGCGCTTTGGTGTTGTTTTATGTAACACCCTCTTGACGAACGCACGTCGCGTGCATTATAAGCAGGCTGGCATTATGAGAGCAGCTTGATTTCCCTTAAGAACGGTTTTTGACCTGGAAATTATTTGTCAGGGCCAAAACGATCGCACTTTTCCCGTCGAGCTTACTTTTTCAGGCCGGGTTGTTGGCACACAGGGTGTTTTTAGTATAATTCGCGACAAGCAATGGAGGAATGAGCAGGTGGAAGAAGAACTTAGATTGCAATTACTAAAGCAGTCAGCCCTGGCGCAACTCAGTCAACTTGCCCTGGCAGAAAGCAACATGAAAAGTCTACTAGACCACGCGGTTAATTTGATTACGCAGACTCTTGGTGTTAAGTACGCTCTGGTTTTGGATTTGTTAAAGAAAGATGAAGGATTTATTGTTAGGGCGGGTGTGGGTTGGCAAAAAGATATTGTAAGTGAAGTAATTTTAGCCGAAAATGAACAAGCAGTCAATAAACTGCTTTCGGGTACGCCCGTAACGATCGAACTTGGGCAAAATCAGGTGGGTAGAGGGGAAGAGGAAGAAGAATTTTTAGCTTTTTTGGACGCTCATGGTGTGGTGAGTGGTATCAGCGCAGTCATTGAGGGTCAAGAGCAACCTTTTGGCATCGTGAGTGCCTGCACAAACAGGCAACGGAAATACAGCGAAGACGACGTTAATTTTGTCAAGGCTCTAGCCAATATATTAGCTAAAGCAATAGAACTACAGCAGAAACAGGCAGCGTTACAAGCGAGCCAAGACCAACTGATATTTGCCCTTGATGTCACCCGCATGGGTATTTGGGACTGGAATATCCTCACAGGTGAAGTGAAATGGTCAGATACGCTTGAACCCTTACACGGCCTTGCTCCTGGCACATTTAAAGGCACCTTTGCAGCTTTTCTCGAATGCGTCCATTCTGAGGACTGCGAATTTGTCAGGCAAGCAATAGCTGATGCAGTCGAGCATAAAGAAAATTACAATATCGAATTTCGCATTGTTTGGCCTGACGGTAGCATCCATTGGATACAAACACAAGGGCGCGTTTTTTGCAACGAAGCTGGCTCTTCAGTGCGGATGATTGGTGTGGGATTGGATATCACCAAAAGCAAACAGGTAGAAGAAGCGCTCAGTCAAAGCGAACAACACTACCGCAACTTGGCGGATGCCATGCCACTTATAGTCTGGACAGCACAACCGGATGGTGCTGTGGATTACTTCAATCAGCGATGGTTTGAGTATACAGAAACTACTATTGAGCAAAGCAAAGGCTGGGGCTGGCAGTCAGTAGTGCATCCAGACGATCGCGTGCAGTGTCTGGAAGACTGGAAGATAGCCCTGGAAACAGGCTCTGGCTGCGAAGTTGAGTATCGCTTCAGACGATCGGACGGCTCATATCGCTGGCACTTGGGCCGGGCGATGCCAATGCGCGATAGACAAGGAAAGATTGTTTCTTGGGTAGGTACAGCTACATATATTGAGGCTCAGAAACAGTCACAGGAAGTGGAGCGTTTTCTGTCCCAAGCAAGCAAGGAATTGGCAAGTTCGCTGGATTACCAAAGCACACTTGAGCGGGTGGTACGTCTGGCGGTTCCTACTGTGGGGGACTGGTGTGCTGTGGATGTCTGGGAGGAGGGAGAGAGAGAGGGAGTGGGGGAGTGGGAGAGTGGGAGAGGGGGGGAAAGAGTCAATATAAGCTCCGAATCACCTTCAATCCGGCGGTTAGCGGTAGCTCATGTAGACCCTTCAAAAGTTAAGTGGGCGCAAGAGTTGCAGGAACGTTACCCCCACGATCCCAACGCTCAACATGGTGTTCCAAATGTATTGCGATCGGGTAAATCCGAGTTGTATCCCGACATACCAGACTCGCTTCTCGTTACCACTGCCCGCGATGCGGAACACTTGGCAATCATGCGAGAAATCGGTTTCTCATCGGCTATGGTAGTACCCATGATTGCGCGCGATCGAACACTGGGCGCAATCACGTTTGTCTCAGATGAGTCAGGGCGTCACTACAGTGCGTCAGACTTGGCGTTGGCAGAGGATCTTGCCTGTCGTGCTGCCTTAGCCGTTGATAACGCCCGCCTCTACCGCGAATCCCAGTCAGCAGAAGTTGCCTTGCGGGAGAGCGAAGAAAGGTTTCGGGCGATGGCGAATAGTGCGCCGGTGCTGTTGTGGATGTCTGGAACGGATGGGCAATATACGTTTTTCAATCAAGCTTGGTTGAATTTTACTGGCAGAAGTATGGAAGAAGAACTGGGGATCGGCTGGGTAGAAGAAGTTCATCCAGAGGATGTTCGGTGCTGCGGGGATATTTATATGACAGCTTTTAATGTCCGCAAGCCGTTTGAGATGGAATACCGCCTCAGAAGTAGGCTGGGGGAATATCGCTGGATTGTGGATACGGGAACGCCACGATTTATGCCCGATGGTACTTTTGCCGGTTACATCGGTTGTTGTGTTGACATTACTGAGCGAAAATCAGCGGCTGAAGCTATGCGCGATCGGGCCAACGAACTAGCTCGTCTGAGTTCTGTCTTGGCGAAAACAAATATGGATTTGGAAAAGCGCAATCAGGAACTCGACCAGTTTGCCTATATTGTTTCCCACGACTTGAAAGCACCCCTGCGTGCGATCGCTAACCTCTCCCAGTGGATACAAGAAGACCTACAAGACTTGCTAACCGGGGACACCAGACACCAAATGAACTTGTTGCGGGGGCGCGTTCACCGCATGGAAGCTTTAATTGAAGGTATCCTCACCTATTCCCGCGTAGGAAGGGTAAAAACTGCTAAGGAAATAGTGGATGTAGGCACTTTGTTACAAAACATCATCGATTCTCTGGCACCGCCACCCACATTTACTATAACGGTGGAGTCGGAAATGCCGGTGTTCGCTACGGAGCAGTTGCCCCTAGAACAAGTGTTCGCCAATCTCATTAGCAACGCCATCAAACACCATCACCGCACCGACGGACGCATAGAGATTTCCGGACAAGATCGAGGTGACTTCTACGAATTTGCCGTTGGAGATGATGGGCCAGGTATCGATCCTCAGTACCATGAGAAAGTATTTGTGATCTTCCAAACCCTCGTACCGCGCGATCGAGTTGAGAATACAGGCATCGGGCTATCTCTGGTGAAGAAAATTGTGGAAGATAAAGGGGGGAGCGTCCGGTTAGAATCTCATCAAGATAGGGGAGCCACCTTTCGCTTTACTTGGCCAAAATAATAACTAGGGGCTAGAAAAGTCAAAAGTCAAAAGTCAAAAGTCAAAAGTCAAAAGTCAAAAGTCAAAAGTCAAAAGTCAAAAAATAATTAATTACAACTAACAACTGACAACTGACCACTAACAACTGACAACTGACCACTAACAACTGACAACTGACAACTGACAACTGACCACTAACAACTGACAACTGACCACTAACAACTGACAACTGACCACTAACAACTGACAACTGACAACTGACCACTAACAACTGACCACTAACAACTGACAACTGACAACTGACCACTAACAACTGACAACTGACAACTGACTAATAACCAATGACCGATGACAAACTGACAAACCTTTTACTTGTCGATGATGATGATGTTGATGTAATGATCGTGCAACGGGCATTCGAGAAAAATAACATCACCGATCGACTCTACGTAGCTGCCAATGGGGTGGAAGCTCTATTCATGCTGCGTGACCGTGGAAAGCCACCACTCATACCCCCGACTCGGCGATTGATATTACTCGATCTCAATATGCCCAAAATGGGTGGAATTGAGTTTTTGCGAGAATTGCGGACTGACCCGGAACTGCGAACGATACCTGTCATTGTGCTGACGACATCCAATGAACAGAAAGATAAATTAGAAGCCTATAACCTGAATGTAGCAGGCTACATTGTTAAGCCAGTAACGTTCACAAAATTTGTGGAGGTTATGGCAACAATTAACAAGTACTGGACTCTGAACGAGATACCTTGAGACATTTTAGATTTTAGATTTTAGATTTTAGATTTTAAAGTATCGAATCATGATAGAAGAGACGCTGAAAATCTTGGTGGTGGATGACGATGAGGTCGATCGTATGGTCGTTCGCCGATCGCTCAAGGCTGCCGGTGAAGCGATCGAACTGTCGGAGGCGGAGAGTTGTGCTACGGCTCTAGCAGCTTTAAGGCAGAAGACCTTCGATTGTATCTTCCTCGACTATCGCTTACCAGATGCGGATGGATTGGCACTCATAAAGCAATTGCGCTCTGTGGGTTTTAAAATGCCTGTGGTGGTGTTGACCGGCCAAGGAGATGAGCAAATTGCGGTTGAAATGATGAAGGCGGGAGCGTCTGACTATATTTCTAAGGCAAAACTTTCTACCGAATCTCTCTCTAGAAGCCTACGCAATGTGATTCGCATTTACCGAGCGGAAATGGAAGCGCAAAGAGCTACACAAGAACTAAAAATTAGCGAAGAACGTTATCGCCTGGTACTCGAAGGCTCAAACGATGTTATTTGGGACTGGGATATTAGCAAAAATGAGATTTATTGGAATGACCGTCTAGTAGAAATTATCGGTTTGTCTGCCTCTGGATTTGGGGTGGAAGGTTCCTGTGCTATTCGCACTTGGGAAGCACTCTCGCAACTCATCCATCCAGAAGAGCGGCAGAAATTCACTTCGGCGCTCGTTGCTCATCTTTGTCAAAACGTTGAATTTAACCTAGAATTTCGCCTGCGTCATACATCGGGGGAATATCGCTACTGCATGACGCGGGGTAAAGCGCAACGGGATAGCCAAGGCAGACCAGTGCGAATGGCAGGTATTATTAGCGATATTAACTCGGCAAAGCTTGCCCAAAAGGAGTTGAGCCGCCGCTTTGACCAAATACAAACTATTTATCAAATAACTGATGCAGTTAGTCGAGCGGCTGTTTTGTCAGAGATTTATGAAGTAGCATTAAATGGTCTTACTAGGGCTCTCAAGGCCGATCGCACTTCCGTACTTCTGTTCGATCCCGATGGGGTGATGCGCTTCAAGGCTTGGTACGGACTATCGGAGGAATATCGGCGCAGCGTGGAAGGACATTCGCCTTGGTCTTGCGATACCAATAATCCGGAGCCAATTTGCATTTCTGATGTGGAAACGTCAACATGGCAAATTTCAGATTTAATATTGGAGATTGAGGAAGAGAATGTTCAATCTGCAACCTCAAATCTAAAATCTAAAATTCTTAAGGAGGGTATTCGTGCTTTGGGGTTCATTCCTCTAGTGGCACAAGAAAAGCCGATCGGCAAGTTTATGCTTTACTACAACAAGCCGCATCAGTTTACTCAACAAGAAATTCAATTAGCGCAAACGATCGCCAGTAACGTTGCTTTCGCGGTCGAGCGGAAACGGGCGGAGGAAGCTTTACACCGGCGCGAACAAGAATTCAAAGCCCTGGTCGAAAATGCCCCCGACATAATTGCCCGCTACGATCGAGAATTGCGCCTAGTCTACGTCAGCCCAGCTTTGGAAAGGACAACTGGAATGGTGCCTCAAACGCTCATCGGCAAAACTTTCTCGGCGTTAAGGTTACCACCAAACACAAACCTCCAGTGGCAAGAGTGCCTGCAAAATGTGTTCGCAACGGGGCAAGAACAGGTAATGGAATTCGATTATTTAGCACCCAACGGACAGACGAGATATTATCAAGCTCGTCTGGTGCCGGAATTTGCCCAGAACGGTTCGCCCGAATATGTTCTTACAGTAAGCCGCGATATTACCGCTCGCAAGCTAGCTGAAGATTCCCAACGCTTTTTGGCTGATGCCAGCACCATTCTCTCTATCTCTCTAGATTACGAAATCACATGGTCAAATCTGGCTCATCTGGCAGTCCCTCAAATTGCCGACTGGTGCTTTATCGATGTACTTGAGGTGGAAAATGTGGAAATATGGCCTATGCCCGTTTCTCCTACCCTCCGCCGTGTAGCTTTCTCCCACGCAGACCCAGTTAAGAAGGCATCTTTGCAGGATATGCAACGCCTGTACCCAATTAATCCAAATGCCTCATTTGGAGTAGGGAAGGTTTTGCAGACTGGGCAGTCAGAATTTTACCCCGAAATTAAAGATGAAACCGTATTAGCCAAAGCTGAAGATGCTCAGCAACAGGCAATATTGCGCCAGTTGGCTCCTAAGTCTGTTATGTGCGTGCCTATAGTCGCTCGCTCCCGGACGCTGGGAGTCATTACTTTAGGTATATCGGAGTGCGGGCGTCAATATACTCAGGTTGACCTAGAGTTGGTAGAGGATCTGGCGCGTCGGGCGGCGCTAGCAGTTGATAATGCAAGGCTTTATCGGGAGTCCCAAGAGGCGGGCGAGAATCTCCGTAAGGCGATCGTAATTTTGGGAGAACAGCAGCAACAACTGCGAACGCTGCAAAGCCTCACAAATCTGCTCAACCAACGTCTTGCCAATTTGCCAGACCTTTTGCAGGTGATGGTTCAGTCGGTTTGCGATGCTAGAGGCGGGGCGCAGTTTTGTTTGATCGTTTTACATAACGCTCAGTGCGATCGGCTCCTATTGACGGTTACAGCTGGCATAGGCACGGAAAAATTACGACTGGAAGATGCTTTGGATAGTAGGGAAGGATGGCTGGCGGTAGCCCTCTCGACTGCTTCTTCATCAGTCAGCGAGGATTTTCAGATTGAAGATTTTAGATTTCAAAATAGTGGTCAATCTGAAATTGTTTCCCCCGCCTCGGTCTGTGCAGTTCCGATTGAGTCGGCTGAGTCTGGGCGGTTGGGGGTGCTGGCTATAGGTAATTGGGAAGACTTGTATGCTTTCGATCCGGAAGACCGACACCTGCTGGTGGCGGTGGGGGAACAGGCGGCTCTAGCTATTAATAATGCTCGATTGATCAAGGCTTTAGAGGAGCGAGAGGAACGTTTAGCTCAGCAGAACCAACTTTTGAGCAATCAAAACCGGGAATTGGAAGACCGGCGGGAGCAGATTGGGCTGCAAAATGTGCAACTTTTGGAAGCCGCCCGACTCAAATCGCAGTTTTTAGCTACCGTGTCTCACGAACTGCGGACTCCGTTGAATGCCATTATTGGTTTTTCCCAACTGCTTTTGCGTCCGGGAATGCGATCGCGCCGCATCTTGGCCCAAGAAGGCGAAGTTTCTCAACCGCAGCTAGGACAGTCCTTCGCTCCCGAACAGGAAAACATGGTAGAACGCATCCTCAACAATGGCAAACACCTGTTAACCCTGATCGATGACATCCTCGACCTCTCGAAAATTGAGGCGGGTCGCATGGATCTGGAACGCGAACAAATAAATCTGGCCGTTCTAGTGACAACCACTACCGAAGAAATTCGTTCTCTAGCGGAAGAGAAGAACATCGACTTGCAGGTTTGCACTTTTCTGAATAACCCGTTGATTGTCAACGACAGTGCGCGTTTGCGGCAGATTTTGATTAACCTGCTCTCCAATGCTATCAAGTTCACTATTGCCGGTGGTGTAAAGGTGGAGGTGTCTGAAGTGTCTGATGACCGATTGGCTATAACGGTTATGGATACAGGAATTGGCATCGCTCAGGAACACTTAGAATATATCTTTGAACTATTCCGACAAGTAGATCAAAGCACTACAAAGTTACACTACGGCACTGGTTTAGGGTTGACTATTATTCGATCGCTGGTGCTGATGATGAAGGGAACAATTTCTGTTAAAAGTAAGGTGGGTGAGGGTTCTAGTTTCCGAGTAGAAATTCCCCGCGAGCTACCTCCATCGAACGATCGCAACCAAGTCAAAAAAACTAGAAGGCTTCTGAAATAGTCATTGGTCATTGGTCAGTTGTCAGTTGTCAGTTGTCAGTGGTCAGTTGTCAGTTGTCAGTTGTCAGTTGTCAGTTGTCAGTGGAAGAAGAAAAAAGGTCTACCAACCATTACCGGGACAAACCTCACCCCCCTAACCCCCCTCTCCGACCTCGTAGAGGGGGGAGCATTTCTCCCCTCCCTGTTG
>CASBRD010000132.1 GCA_949128025.1 Oscillatoriales cyanobacterium PMM_0008
GCTTTTGGCGCGGTGGACCCACGCCGACCCATCCCGAACTCGGTTGTGAAACGCTGCTGCGGCGAAGATACTTGGCGGGTCACTGCCTGGGAAAATAGCTCGGTGCCAGGTTTAATATTCAATCAAAGGCTCTCTTTCTTAATCAAGGAAGGGAGCTTTTGATATATTTGTACTTATGAAACTTTTGTCATTCCGCGCTTACATCAATACAATTCGGATAAGCACCAGAAAAGAAACCGGGTTTCTGAGGTCACAATTCCAAATACAATAATTTCTACCTAGAGGTCTGCTTATGGATGCCATTCTGGATCGATCGCGCCAACTCAAACAAGATTTAATCGAATTTGTCCTTGAGGCTGAAGGAGACTTGGCGGTAGCGCTGGAGTCTTACTTTGCTGTCAATGCCAAATCTCAAGACAATCGCTATGATGCTGCTTACGAGAAAAACCTGCTAATTGATACCTTTATCACAGAGGGTAAAGTCGGGGATAAGACGCCGCTGGATTTGTTTTTGGAAAGTCAGCCAGAATTATCAGAAAGCGATCGCACTCTTCTCAACAACTGGCGACGCAGCTTTCTTGGCTTATTTGCTGTTACCCAAATTCTACCAGATGGCTTTGAGCTAATTAACTGGCTCACAGCCAAGAATTATATTGTCAAGCCAAACGACCCCCGCACACTAGAGGAAATGGCTTCGTTTAAATTAGGAGAAATTTTACTCACCCGCATTTCTCCTGTTAGCGATAGCTACTGGATGTTTTCTGGCCCTTGTTCGCCAATGGGTAATTTAGGCAAACCTAAATTGGCAGTAGCAATTGGTAACTTTAAGCAGAACCACAAGAAAGATCTTTACAGCGATGCTCCAGAATTGCTAGAGCAAGCGTGGCAGTCTGTCGAGCAATTTCACCAGGACTTTGTTGACTTTTTCGGTAGCGATGAAGTTATTATGCCGGGTTATCAGCTAAACAAAAAGCTGAGTGAATTTCAAGAAGTAATGACTAAGCGAAGGCTTGCAGCAGCAGGTATTGATGATTCTAAATCGCTGGAAGAAATAGCTGAAGAAGCTGGCATTTCAGAAGAGGAAATTAAAGCGGCGGCTGAAGAAGCTGGTGCTGATTCAAAAACTGTTTCCCAATTATTTGGCAACAAGGGAAATACCAAAATGATGATGCCCAAAGTTGAGTTGCCTGACAACCTGAAAAAAGCCGAACAAGTGACAGTTCTCGCTCATCCCCGCTGGGGACAGATGTTTTTGCCGACTTATACTAAGTTTAAGGCAATTTTAGAAGCAGAAGATTGGCAAAGTATCCCTAATGCTGAAAAACTAATTCGCCACTACCTAGAAGAACCTACAATTAATGTTTTCATTTGGCATTGCTTAGCGGAACAGTACCCAATTCAGTTGGCAAAGGTGTTGGCAGGAGTTTTAGTGCGTCCGAATTTTAGTTTGGAAAGCAATTTAGACAGTTTGCTTCAGGAATTTAATAAACCACTGGAACCAGAATTACCAGAAATTGCCAGTGTTCCCGAACATTTGCACAATCTGTTTCAAGAAGCTGTAGCAGAAGTTAACAAATCTAAGTCTAAACCCAAAGCGCAAAAGAAGGAAGTCAAAGGGTTTGGAAAATAGAATTTACTGATAATTTCAGATAAAGGAGAAGATTTGAAATTTTTGGTTACAGCGGGTTTACGTTGCATGAAGTACACCCCAGAAACCCGGTTTCTTAAAGAAACCGGGTTTCTCTTTACCTCACTCACCTGAAAAGGGCTGTAATGGTGAGCCATGTAGGGCTTTCACGCAGCCTGCCGATTTCAGTCTTCAAATCTGAAATTTGAAAGCTTTACCAATCAGTTTACTTCAATCAACTTCAGAAACTTTAAAGGGGGCGTGCGACTTCCGTTTAAAAGTGCCAACCTGTCGATGATTTGTGAAAAATCTGTCTTAATCTCAACTACATTATGTGGAGTTATAATCGGGACGTGGACAAAGATGCAGTGGCTGTTGAGTTGGCGATCGCGCAAGTATTTCAAAGTTGAATAATAAAGTCCTTCACAGACGAATTTACCAGCGTTGTGGCTAATCGCTGTTACCTTTAAATCGGCAATTAATTTATCAAGATTCACCGATGTTTTAATCACATTATTTTCTGAGGTAGCATTAGATTCCACGGTGAGTTGTTGGCGTCCCTCTGCCATGCCACAGCAGATGATAATATCGGGGTTGAGTGAGTCTATTTGGGCGATCGCACGACTGCTTGCCTGCTGAATATCAACTGGCAACTGCCTCAAGAAAGTTAAAGATGAGGATAAATAATTAACTTTGGCAAGTTCTATCAATAAATCATCGGATGAATTAGACTTTTGATGGGGTAGCCAGGTGGTAAATGATGTGATCAGGATTTTTTTAGTCATATACAACTAAAATGGAGACAGTCATCAAGACTCAATAAGGGGAATGGATCGATGTCACTTATCGCTGTTGTGGATTATGACATGGGGAATCTGCACTCAGTCTGCAAAGGGTTGGAGAAAGCTGGTGCAATCCCTAAGATAACTGATTCTCCAAGAGATATCGAGCAGGCGGATGCAGTGGTGTTGCCTGGAGTCGGATCTTTCGATCCGGCTGTGCAACAATTGCGATCGCGCGGTTTAGTCGAACCAATCAAACAGGCTCTAGCTTCCGGCAAACCATTCTTAGGCATTTGTCTGGGTCTGCAAATTTTATTCGATCGTAGCGAAGAAGGCAACGAACCTGGTTTAAGCATTATCCCCGGTATTGTGCGACGGTTTCGCGCCGAACCTGGACTGACAATTCCTCATATGGGTTGGAATCAACTGGAGTTTACCCAACCAAATGTGTCACTTTGGCAAGGTTTATCTTCTCAACCTTGGGTTTATTTTGTCCATTCCTACTATGTTGACCCAGTTGACCCTAAAGTTTGCGCCGCTACTGTGACACATGGCAATCAGACGGTGACAGCTGCGATCGCACGTGATAACTTGATAGCAGTCCAATTTCACCCCGAAAAATCTTCTACTACTGGGTTGCAAATGCTGTCTAATTTCGTGGCACAAGTACAAAGTCCTGTTCTTGTGTAGCTGACATAGCAGGAGTAGAAATAGCAAATTTCTCAACTCCTGCTACCAATGGTTGCTAATAGGGAATTACAAGTAGTTGACCCAGAATAATTTGGCGAGGATTGTCGCCAATTACATCGCGATTTGCTCTGTAAATTCGAGGCCAATCATAGGGATTTCCGTAGTAAATCTTGGCTATCCGCGCCAAAGTGTCTCCAGTTTGAACAGTGTATAAGTCGGGAATGACAAGTTGTTGATCGGGAACAATTGCATTGGTATCAAGCCCAATTAATTTACGATTCGCCTCGTAAATTGGTTTCCAATTACGACTTCCGTAGAACATCTCGGCTATCTGCGCCAGGGTGTCTCCTCTTTTGACAATGTATGTCTGAGTCATAAGTTTCTCCCGATCGATTTTTGATGGACTGACCAATAATATCGTGTCCGGTTGCATCGTTAGTACATGAGTGAGATCGTCAAATTTTCTGTTGTCATCGGTGGTTAAATTTTTACCGCAGATGTAGGCGAAGCCTTCCCGTAGGGTAGACAGATGAACGCAGATGAACGCAGATAAGAATAAGAAGAAGCGTTTTTTAGGTGGGCGATGCGTAAGGACATGATATAAGATATTTAAGCTTGTGAAGTTGGCAGCAAATATTAATATTTTTTCGTTTCTGTTATGAGTCTGAGAATTTACGGTAATCGCCAATTGAAAACTTTGCCCGGTCAAGCTACCCGACCTACTTTAGCAAGAGTGCGGGAGGCTGTATTTAACATTTGGCAAGGCACAATTGAAGACTGTCGGTGGCTAGATTTGTGTGCGGGTACAGGATCTATGGGTGCGGAGGCTTTGTGTCGGGGTGCCAGTTATGTGGTGGGAATCGAAAAATCAAGTCGCGCCTGTGCTATTGTACAACAAAATTGGCAGCAGGTAGTCCAACCCGGACAGATTTTTGAGGTGTTGCGAGGAGATGTTGTGCAGCGATTGAAAATGCTGGAAGGAAATAAGTTCGATCGCATTTATTTCGATCCGCCTTATGCAAGCGATTTGTACGATCCGGTGTTGGAGGCGATCGCAGAATATCAACTCCTAGATGAAGGCGGTCAAATTGCAGTAGAACATAGTCCAGATTTATGGAACGTGAAAACTATTCCTTATCTAGAAATTTGCCGTGAAAAAGTTTATGGTAATACGGCTTTAACGTTTTATTGTTCGAGTTAGTAATCTAATCAGTCCTGAACTGTTTAAATTTTTAATTTTGAATTGCTTACCCTGGTATTCTTGCTAATTGAAACACCTGTTCAGCCGTAATTTCTAAACCCTCAAAAAGAGAATCAATTAGTGGAGTGTCTCCCATATAAGTTTGAGGTGGCGCATCTGGATAAAAAACTGTAATACTTCTTGCTTGACTATCTACCACCCAAACTCGCAACACTCCCGCATCCAAATAATCTCTTGCTTTAGCAGCTAATTGCCCAAAAGTTTGTCCGGGTGAAATAATTTCGATCACTAATTCAGGTGGAACGGGACAGGCTTCATTTTCCATCCAATCAGGTGTTAACCGCTGATAAGAAACATATAAAAGTTCTGGTATCGGTACCCAGCTTTGTCCCCGTCGCGTAAGTACCACAGCCCATTCTATCCCGACTTCGCCTTTGTCTTGACCCCAGTTTTCTAGTAGTCTGAGTAGTGCCTTTGTGAGTCTGGAGTGAAAAAATTTCGGTGATATTTTTGGTATTGCCTCACTATCTACCAATTCGTAAGTCACATCGCCTTCTGGTAGGGCGAGAAATTCTTCTAGGGTGAGTTTGTTTTTTGCTTGGAGCATGAGCGTTCGCCCCCCTTTGCTATATTGTCAACTAAAAAGTTTCTCCTAAAAGGAGAGTGCTTTTATTTTAGCTGGAATTTAGCGATCGCGTTTCCACACAGAAACCGGGGTTTTCCAAAAAACCCGGTTTCTTGCTCGCTACAAATGGTATTCTATCAGACGGATAAAAATCCTAAAGATTGGGATCAACCCCTAAACTTTTTAACCGTTCTTCTAACTCTTTTAACCGCGCTTCAGCTTGTTCAGCCCGTTGGCGTTCTTGTTGCAATTGTTGTTCCATTTGTTGATTAAGTTGCCCCAATTCCACAAAGGTTAAAAACCGTTCTCCTGTGGGAGTAAAAATTTGCAATTCTTCAGCAATTTCAAATCTAATTCCTAAAATTGGACTCACCCAACCTTGAATTTCTTCAATGATAGTTAGTTGTTCATTAATTCTTTGCCATCCTCCTAAATCGACTTTATAAGGATCGTAGAGATAATATTCTTCAACACCATATTGTTGATAGAATTGGAGTTTATTTGCCATTTCTTTGATGGTATTTCCAGGGGAAAGAATCTCAAATACCACTTGTGGCGCAATATTATTTTCTTCCCATTGTTTATAAGAACCCCGATAACCTTTGGGTCTGCCAAACACAACCATTGCATCGGGGGCACGACGAATGGTATTATTACCTTCAATGGGATACCACAATAAATCCCCTGCAACAAATACATTGGGATTGTTGGAAAATAACAATTCCAGGTTTTCTTTGATCGTAACTATCCATTGAAATTGCAGGGTATTGTCAGACATCGGTTGCCCATCACTATCGGGATAAACAATAGGCTTTTTAGTTTCAGGTTGCAGTTGTTGGAGCATAAATTTGCCGTTTAGTTCAAGACTGCTATAATTAGTTTATCTTACTAAATTCAGAGTTGCACTGATTCTATGATCGATATCACGATTCAAAACTTTTATTATGACCTAAAAAACCGTCTGCAAAGGCGAGCCGAATATTATGGACGTTCTCTCGAAGAAGAAGCGAAAGAAATCCTCCGCGCTGTCTTGACAGAAAACATTCTCAAACCCTTAAATCTTGCTTTAGCTATCGAGCGACGTTTTGCCGATTTTGGCGATTTTGAACTCCCGACTATCGCTAGGGAACCCTTACGCGAACCACCTAATTTTGAAGATTTACATGATAATTAATCTCCCAAGCTGATGCTCAACTTGATTATGCAAGAACTCGCGCTTGGGCAATTTCTCTATCTCCGATTGCACGAAATTGAGAACTAAATAA
>CASBRD010000133.1 GCA_949128025.1 Oscillatoriales cyanobacterium PMM_0008
GCAGACGGAAATTAACGCCTCTAGAGAGAACGACCTCTGCTTGGTTGGGTCAACTCAATTAAGTAAGCCGACTCGTGGAAAGAGGAAGCCCAAAGAGCAATCTTTGGAATCCCGCGCTATATTTGGTACTCCGAATTAGCGCCGGGAGGATGTCAAAAGATTATCCCATATTGGGGAATTGTCATTAGTCAGTGGTCAGTGGTCAGTGGTCAGTTGTCATTGGTCATTAATTATTTTTTGACTTTTGAATGCGTGACTTTTGACTTTTTTAAGCCTCTAAACTGCCTCGCTTCATCTGCTCTAGTTCGATCGCTTCAAACAAAGCGCGAAAGTTGCCTTCCCCAAAGCCTTGAGCCTGCCGTCGTTGGCCGTTGTTATAGCAAACTCGGCGCTCAATAAGCTCAAAAAAGAAAGTGGGCAGGGCAAAAATTGGCTGGGTGAAAATCTGAAGCAGTAGGGGTAGGGCTTCTTCCGTCAATTGGTCAGAAAATACTTCCCAATCAACCAGAATTTCCTGTTTGGCAATCTCCTGCAATTCTGCTGGCGATAGAGGCAGTAGTTGTCGTTGCTGCAATTGGGTGTAGTAAGTAGGAGGAACCTGGATGAATGGTACACCAGAGGCTCTGAGTTGTGCGATCGCTTGTACGAGATTGGGAATTTGCAAGGCGATATGCTGAATTCCCGGCCCTCGATTGATATCCAGAAACTCCTGAATTTGAGAATTGGCAGATGCAGGCTCATTTATAGGAAATTGTACCGAGCTGCTCGGATGAACCATCACTTGACTGTAGAGGCCCGATCGCTCAGTTTGGATATCAAATGTCTGCTGGCGTCGAAATCCCAGTATTTTTTCATACCAGGTAGCCGCACGCTCCATATCACCCGTATTGACATTCAGCACCAGATGATCGATACCAGTGAATGGAACTTCCGACCCGAAGAGTTTTGAGGAATGAGTTTTGAAATACCCACTCTCCCACTCTTCCCCTCTGTCATGCCCGATTCGCTCTATCAAAGTGTGACTTAGAGAGCCCCATGCGGCAATTTTGGCCTGCTTCAGACATTGCTTACCCTGTTTTTGTGGCTGGATGGGTTGCAGAACTTTAACCCCCTGACTGATAGCCCTGGCTATAACTGCTTCCACGTCCTCAACAAGAAAAGCGACATCCGCGACACCTGGAGGATGTCGGCGCAAATAATCGGCAACAGGACTGGCAGATGTGAGGGGTGAGGAGAGAACAAAGTATACGGGGCCACTTTTGACCACTTCCGTGCTAGTGTGGTTGCTGGCATCACCTCCTGCGCGTTGAAAGCCGAGCTGACGAACAAACCAGTCACGCCATTTCTGAGCGTTTTCTACATAGAAGTGAACGTGGTCAATCTGCATATAATTGTGCGATGAGGAAGTAGCGATCGGTCTAGGCGTTGCTTTCCTGATTTTCACGGCTGTTAGAACCAGTCGCGATAGGAGCTGACTAGCACCTGTAGGTTACGGAAACGCGATCGCGCTTATGGAATTTGCCAGCATACTCTCCTGATTTCAATCTCTCTGAAGAGAGGTTATAACGAACGATTAGAAAAATAAGTGACTTTCTGGCTGAATATTAATTTCCATCGGTACTGCTTGCGGCTCACATCTAAGAGCAAACAAAATAGCATCAGCAGCAGTTTCAGTACTAAGCATTTTTGACCTGTCAACCTTCAAGCTCACATTGTCCCAAAAGGGAGAATCGACACCGCCAAAGTAAAACAAGGTAAACTTAACCCCAAACCGCTTCAGTTCCTCCGCCATGCACTTGCTAAAACCGACGACACCGAACTTAGAGGCGGAATAAGCCGCCGCCATCGCCATCGAGTGCTTGCCCAAAATTCCCACCACATTGCAGATATGACCTGATTTGCGCTCTTTCATCACTTCAGCAGCCGCTTGACAGGTATAGAAGCTACCTTTTAAGTTCAGGTCGAGCATGGCATCCAAGTCTGCTGGTTCCAGTTTGTTGTACTGTTTGAGGATACCGGCGCCAGCGGCATTAACTAGGGCGTCAATTTGGCCGAATTGGGCAACTGTCTTCTCCATTAGGGTTTGTACTTGCTGCGGCTTCGTAATGTCCGTCGGCACGGTCAAAACTTGTTCTCCCTCAGTTACCCCAAGCTGGGATACCAGAGTCGCTAATCGGCTGCTATCCCTCGCTGCCAGCACCAAGCGAGTACCTCTAGGTGCCAGTTTGCGCGTCAAGGCTGAACCAATACCACCAGTTGCGCCAACGACAACAACCACTTTGTCCTGCATAGCTGTTTACATTTCTTTACATCGTCTTCATTATCATACTGCCTGGGCTTAGCCTAGAGCTGCGTTTGGGAGAAATCCAGTCAGGTGTGGAAACAGGCGTCGATATGGGAATAAACTCAATTCTAACTACACAACTTCAGCATTCAGTAGTAATTCGCACTGCTGAAACACATAATTGACAGCAGCAAAAAGTTTGTCTAATTCCTGAATTGTATAGAAAATTTGATTGCGAGTAAAAACATTGGCTTTAAGTTTGCCAAATTGCCAAACTCCTCCATTAGAAGCAATTCCAAACACTTCTTGTTCGGGTTTTTCGTTCAGCTTTTGTGCAGCAAGCATCTCCGCCATACACTGCGCCCATCCCGCCTCAAAATTATCCTGTTTTGCTTCTATGAGGATAAAGTAAGGTTTATCAAAAACAACATTTCCTAATGGGGATTTTTTCGCCAGTACATACTCAGGAAATCCTGAAAGCTTCTCGTCGAATGTTAATGACTTGTGACTCCACAAGATAAATTTTTGGCGATAGTGCTTCCAAACTTCCTTTAAAACTGGATAAATCAGATTTTCACAAATCGCAAATTCAGAACAGTCGGCTGCACCGTCTTGCATCACTATTTCCAAGTCTTCTCGAAAGTAGTCGGGGATATTGAATTCTGTTTCTAGGATAAAGTTAGATTGGGTGTAGGTAATTTGAAATTCTTGGACAACAGCATTGATGGTTTTATAAGGACTGAAAGGCATAATAACTTCTTAAATAAATTTATCTATTTTTGCTAATTTTAGCATAGGTTGAAGGCGATCGGGCTTTCGGTTTTGGTAGTTGAGATGGAGAGGCGATCGCACTTCATTACTTAGTAGGATTAAGCAGCTACCAGCTTATCTAGCTGCAAAGTACATTGTTGAAAAACATAGTTAACAGATGCAAAAAGTTTATCTAACTCATGAATACCGTAAGGAATAGTATGTTGGATAAAAGTATTAGATTCCAGCTTGCCAAACTGCCACATTCTTCCATTAGAAACAATCCCAAAAACAATGAGTGATACGTCTCCATTAAGTCGCTGTGCAGCCACCATTTCTGCTAGACATTGACCCCAACCTTCATCAAATTTATCCTGCTTTGCCTCAACTAAAAGCAAATAAGGTTTATCAAAAACAACCTTGCCCAAAGGAGAACGTTTAGCTAAAATGTATTCAGGAAACCCTGAAAGGTTTTCATCATAAGTTAAAGATTGGTGACTCCACAAAGTTAACGTCTGGAAATAGCACTTCCAAACTTCTTTAATAACTGGGTAAATCAAGTTTTCACAAATTGCATATTCCGAGTTGCTAACAACTCCTTCTCGCATCACTAATTGTAAGTCTTCGCGGAAGTATTGAGAGATATTAAATGCGGTTTCGACAATGAAATCAGCTTCGGTGTAGGTAATCTGAAATTCTTTGAGAACTGAACTGATAGTTTTGTAATTGCTGAAAGACATATTGACCTCTCCAATCAAGTCTGACTCTATTTTAGCAGAATTAGAAGGGGGCGATCGCGGTTTCGGTTTTCCCGAAGTGGGGGCCCGGAGGATGATGTTTTTGCGATCGAGGAGGTGTGCGATCGTTTGGAGTTGGAATTGGCGGGGGGGGGAAAGCCGCTAAGGGTGTGGAAGTGGTGGGAAATTGAGGTCATTGCTTGAAAAATTTTACATGATTAATACTGCCATCATCAGGATTTAAAGATACAATTTGAACTTTTACTATTCCCTGTTCTGGAATGATTGCAAAATTTTTAGGTTCTTTTTCATTATATAACTCTCCCTTAACTTGGTAAGTAACTTTGCTTCCCTTATTATTCTTTTTTATGACTTCTGCTTCCAGAATATCTCCTATCTGAACCTGACATTTTTTGGGTAAGGTAAATAATGCCTCTGCAACAGGATTAACTTTATAGTAACGAATTAAGCGTGATGACCATCCCAGAATTTTTAGCATTGTTTGAGCATCCGCTTCGTCATCTTGCAGATATTTGCGACAAGCTTTCTCAATAGAACGATAGTAATCAGGAGCTTGGTTGCTATGTCCGATAATTTCACTTTTCTCAACCAATTTATTTAAATAGGTTAACAAGTGATTGCCTAAGTTATCTCGATTTATTAAAGTATGAAGGTACGAAGTGACTTTTTTAAATTCAGTAACAATCCCATCTGATTTTGAATTAATTCTTATTTGATCTTTACTGAGGGGATGAGCGATCGCATGAGCAACAGCCCATTCTTCATCAGTCATTGCTTCAGTATTAGTTTCAGTAACCATTATTAGTAAACTCCTTCTGGGGGTTGACGATCTGTAGGATAACCAAGCACTTTAACAATTTCTGCCAATTGAGTTTTCTCCATTAGGCTGCTATTATGAGCCTCTTGAATTTTTTGCTGTATAAACTCTTGGACTTTATTGCCAGTCAAACAACCTGTTTCTGAGGTTGTATAACTAGAGTAGCGATCGCGCAATTCATCTTTACCTTGTAACACTTGCACTTTCGTTATCTCTACTATCATCGTTCCCATCCCAACTGGTTTACCAGCCCCCACCTTTAAAGCTATTCGATGCTGAGAATCTTGTCCTAAAACAATTAGCAGCGTTCCTAATTCTTCAGGTTTCAGGTTCATAAACTGTAACCGTGTTTTAAAAATGTACTCAGTTCCAGCTTGCTGCACAGGAGTTCCTCTTTTTCCAGTATCAACAGCCCTATTTGTTTGATAGTAAAACTTTCTACCTTTGACTTTACCTTTATCGTTAAAATATTCAGGGTTAAAAGTTCTATTATCTATTTTTGGTTGAGGAGAATATAAAGAAGGAATGAAACCGATTGAATACATCTGATCGCATCTAGCATCGCTAAATTCAATTAAGCCTTGCCAATTTAAAGCCCCGAATATCCGACTAGCAGGGCATAAGTTATTCTTACTACACAGGCTATCATGCTGACCAGATGGTAAGTATTCTTGAGGGATTCGTCTCTCGTAGTCTTTACTAATGACTCCTAGAGTGCTATTTGTAATTGCTTCATAAACAGACCTAATGCAACCTTTCAGAGAACTACCTTGCATAATAAGTTCATTCTTAATGCCCTGAGTCATAGTTTTGATTAGAGGAATACTATTGTTACCAATATCTTCCCCCATCACAACAACACCTGTGGAAACGTGCAGTGCTGTTTGCACAACTAGATTAAGAAATAAAGTTCCATGTAAACAGTCATTGCGAAACTTATCATGTCCAGCAGGATGATCTAGATTAGGAGATTGTGCTGGAAAAGGTATCAATTTATAAGGCTTAGGAGAAGCCAGATTGTCTGATGAGTCAACCATATTTTTACCCCTTCCTAAATATCCACAGTTAAAGCCACAAAGTGTACAGTAGAAGTTTGTTGGTCAATAAAATAGCGTTGAGCTATATTAGGACATTCATTCTTGAATGGATTGGGAAATCGAGTTTCTGAGTTGGAGTAGATTTGTGCTGGCCTTAGTTGTGTTTCCCAACTTTTTCCTACAGGAGTAAACCCTAAATCAGAATCAGCTTGACTTAAAAGCAAAACTTCATAGCCTGTTTTGTTTTGTTTCCATCGAAATTCACAGTCTACATTGAACATTTGCCCTTCTGGACTTGGAAACTCTGACGGTAAGTCTTTAAGAATGCCACTAACTTTATGAAACCAACGGAGAAAGTAATAACTATGCCGATCAGCTTTCTGAGTTAGTAATTCTCTCAACTCATCTGCTGAGGAAAGTTGCTTAACACCAACAAAACTCATGCTGCTGTACCCCCTCGTAAAAGCTGACTCCAAGACTGTACTGTTCTTCTAAATAAATCTTTAACTTGTTCTTCATTAGTCCAAGTTTGTTGTACTCCAAATCCTAACTCCATTGGTTTAGCACCAACGGGGGTATCGTTTTGTCGATCTGGTTTTGGGAAACCATATTCATTGTCTGTCAAAAATTCTCCTGCACCCAATATATCTGTATACGAACACAAAGGCTGTTGACTGGCAAAACTGTAAATTTGTTTGTCCCTTACTTCACAACCAGGATATTGAATCACTGCTGAATTGTATTTGACTCTAACTGTTCCTAAGCCCCGCGATTTGGCAAAACCTAAACCGAACCAACCCTCATGCAAATCTCGTAAAACTAAACCAATTAGCCCTAATTGGGCTAGGGTAAAATTCTTGAGATGAATCTTGGTGTGGAATTCTCCAGAAGTACAAACTTGATAGTCAAATGGGCCGACTGCTACGGAACCAAAAACGCGATCGATAGCGACTCCATTACGCTCTTCAACTTTGACTTGTTGAACATTAACAGGATAAGCGTCTTCAATTCTAATCCGACTGGCAATTAAAGTGTTACCAAACATTTGGTCAGTCAAACATGATTTTTTATAAATATCAGGTGGAGGTAAGGGTTTTTTATGATTATCTTTATCTTTAAAATAAAGATAATCATGCTCATCTTTTAGTGGGTTATTAGCCCAAGGAACATTTGGATTAGTGGAATCGAATTTTTCTTTTCCTACTGTTCTCACAATCCTTTCCGCATGGGCGCGAATAGCTCCTTTCAGGCTACTTCCAGGCAAGTAAATTGAACGTTTACCCTGGTAGTAAGTTTCGACAAATTCCATATCCGGTTTAGTAGGATCGGCTCCTTGTCTGCCAGATTTAATTAAAATTGGCCCGTCAGGAATTAAGGTGAAGTCGAGCGTGCAATGATTAACTAATAGTTTGTGCATAGTGTAAGTTGTTGAAAAACGTTGATAATTAAGCGGCCACTAACTCATTTAGCTGTAATTCACATTCTTTGAAAACATAGTTTACCGCAGCAAAAAGCTTATCTAAATCCTGAATGAGGTAGCGGTTCTTATTTTGAGTAAACGACATTTTTTCTAACTTACCAAATTCCCAGTCTTTGCCATTAGAGACAATACCAAAAACAGTAACTTGTAGTTCATCATTCAATTTTTGCGCTGCGACCATTTCAGCTAGGCACTGCGCCCAACCTTCAGAAAATTTATCTTGCTTTGCTTCAACTAACAAGAAATAAGGCTTGTCAAACACGACTTTTCCCAAAGGAGAACGTTTAGCCAAAATATACTCAGGAAACCCGGAAAGATTCTCATCGTAAATAAGTGACTTATGACCCCACAAAACAAACTTACTACGATAGCATTTCCAAACTTCTTTCAGAACTGGATAAATTAAATTCTCACAAATTGAAAATTCTGAAGCATTAGGTACTCCGTCTTGCATAACAGTTTGTAAGTCTTCGCGGAAGTAGTCAGATATACTAAACTCAATTTCACCCATGAAATTGGCTTCAGTGTAGGTAATCTGAAATTCTTTGAGAACTGAACCGATATCTTTATAACTACTAAAAGCCATTTTAATCTCCTGAAGAAGTTGATAGGGTGGACTGCTGAGGAAGATTTTGTCTTAAGTGATCGATGAGAGAGTTTGTCCAACTCGCTCTTAACTGTTTTCCATCTTCGTATATGTCAGGATTGTTATTAACCAATTTTTGCAGATAAGAGATTAACTTTTCTGGGTCATTATTGACATTAATCCAGTGCATTTTGTCAATTTCTAATTTGACTACACCTAAGCCACGCGATCGCCCTCCTCCCAGTGGAATTTGTTCTGTCTCAAATTGGTGCAATCCAATCATCAATAAACCCAGTTCCCAATCCTCAGCATTTTCTACTACTGCACGAAACTCAAAGGGTGTTCCAGAGGGAACTACTTGGAAGTCATAGAGTTTGCCATCGGAGGCTGTTTCGGTATCTCTATCAATGGCTACACCATCTCGCTCTTGATATTGTCCAAACCAAAAATCAGGCAATACCGTTAAGTCTCGGACTTGGAATTTGCTTGCAAGCCAGGGAGAACCAAATAAATGAGAAACTAGATCTGTAATTCCAATCAGGGCTGTGGTTAAACCTAAATCATCACCTTCATAGAGTTTTTTTATGTCTTCAATTTCTCTGTTTTTGCTACGAGTGGTGAAGCTAGCCGGATCTTCAGCAAAGCTGGAATCAATAGCACGTAAAAAGCTTTCAAGGCGCGATCGCAATGCTCCTTTAAAACTAGAGCCTGGAATCAAAGGTTGCCCCAAAGCATCTTTAATCACAGGTAAATCTGAGCCAATGGGTTCAGATGACCGTCCAGCACTAATGCGTAAGGCTGTTACGGTTATGAGAGTTCCTGTTATTTCTAGGCGATTTTTGAAAGTATCAAACATGAGTTTACCACCCTTAAATCAAAGATTTAGCCAACTAAATACTTCTTGCGCTGATAACTGTAAATCAGTTAGAGAACTTAAAACTGGCAAAACATCTTGCTCTTGCTTAACTTCAGGTTGTTTTCCCGGTTGAAAAGTCATAATTAGGCGCTCTTTTGGGTCGAGAAACCAGCCTAGCTCTGTTCCCTGATTCAAACAGAATAAAATTTTGTTGATGACGCGAGTAGAACTTTGTTCTGGTGACAGTATTTCTATAGTCCAATCTGGGTGAATTTCAAATTCATTCTCGATTTCTCCATTCGCATCAACAGGGATTCTCTCCCAGGAGAAAACTGTTATATCTGGGACAATTGAACGTCCGCCAAAGGTACAGCGCAACTCTGGAAAAGCAAAAGCTAAACGATTGAGTTCACCCACACGATTAATTTCGGTAGCTAACCGGATTTGCAGTCGGCTGTGTTTACCTTTAGGCATAGGTTTTTGGTAGATTTGACCATCGATATATTCACTTGCTGGCTTCGTTTCTGGCAGTTTTAGGAAATCTGCTAACGAGAGTTTTAGAGGTGATTGAATTAAAGTCATACTAAGTATCCATTTAGCAAGGTTAGGAAAAACAAAGTTTGTTGATAAATTTCTATGAATACTTATCGTTAACATAATTATGCTCTCCATAATGAAGTAAGTATAGCTGACCATCTTTAGCCAGACAACTTACACGCCGATCTTTTGGAAGATCAAAGTGATCGATATCTTTATGCTTTCCTGCATACCTACGCAATCGGAAAATTCCATCTTGCTTCACTGCACTAATTCCATCTTGATGATTGTTCAGTAGACAAGCTACTCTAGCTAAATTTTCTTGAAGAACAATCTTTTCATGGTTTGGTTTACTGCGATAATCATCTAAAAAAGTTGATTGGTATTCTATTTTGGGAAATTTAAGTGGCTTATCTTCAGCAAGAAAAACATCCTTACATTGTTGCCAGATAAGTTGACCCCAAGTAGATAAAGTCATTTCAGGTTCTACAACTATCCGCCAATCTTCTGGTACTTTCTTTGCTTCTTCCCAAGAGGTTAATATTTCTCCAACATTCATTATTGCTAATTGAACTTTGTAAGGCTCAACTTCCGTTAGATTAATGTTAACAGGAAGTCTAGGTATTTTAATTAGTTGATTTCCTCCTTCAAAAATATAAACGATTTCATCAGCATAAAACATTCCCATAGTATTCATATAACCTTGGATTGCTTTAAAGCCACCTACTAAGTTAAAAACTACTTTGAGTTTATTGTTTGGATAACTCTCTTGATAGCCATTAATAAGGTCTTTAATCCAAGGAATCATTTGAGCCATTCCTTCAGAAAAATTGCTAGTAGTAGCTATGGAAAACCCTGAACCAGTTTCAGGATAAATCTGAGTATTTATAATTCCTCGCCTAACTAAAAATTTTTTGACTATTTCTGCCGTTGTTTGACCTTGTGCTGTGTCAGTAGCAATTAACCAGTGAATATCCTCTTTGCCTTTTTCTAGGTCTTCTTCATATATCCCGTATATGCCATTTAATTCAGCACTAGCATCTCGAATCTCTAACGTAGTACCGTCATATAAAATTTTTTCTGCTCTTTGCTTTAACTGTTGAATAATATCCTTGACATCTTGATGATATTTGTGAATCTCATCTTGAGTCTTATTTGCCATCTCTTGTAAACGAGAAGACCAATCTTTAGGATCGCGTCTTTGGCTAATCTGATTAGTTAACAAACTTGTTCCAACAGTTGAAATAATTAAACGTGGCATAACTTTCTTTCCTATTTGCGAATCGGTTGATGTTTAGATTCAGTTTGCGTATTGTTTGCTGCCTTAGCTTTCTCCTCCCCTACAATGGCTGTATGCTCCCTCGCTAAGTAGCCGAGAAAAAGTTGAGTTAACTTGAGGTGAATATTTTTTTTCAATTGCTCTTGATTTTCAGAAGTTTCTAAGTAGCTATGCAACTCTCCATCGCGGATAAAGCGTCTTAAAATATCTACAATTGTCTGAGCATCGTGAGATAAGTTATCAATATGCTCAACCACTGCTGTAGCAAATAGTTTGCTATCTTTGCTAGTTTTCCAAATCGGACTAGAACCACTTCGTCCTACTTGGTAGCGAATATAATTTTTGATAATTTCAACTGATGAACTAGATTCAGCTGCCACAGCTAGAACATTTCTAAAAGGGGATTTTTTATCTTTTTGAGCGATGGAAAATTTTATGGCTATATCTTTAATTCTAGGAATGATATTATCCATTTGTTTTCCGATTTCTAATTCGGTTATTAAACTTAGTTTTTCTTTTAGGAATGTTTGAGAAACTATTTCCATGATTACACAGCCTCCTCACGAAGAATTAAATGGAATTCATCACAAATCCGAATTTGACCAAAACCTTCACAGGTGCGATCGCCTACTCCTCTCATTGCCAATTCTTCCAAAGGTTTGAGCCAAGAATCTAGCTGATTGGTACTAAACAAATAAACAGCACCTTTATTCGTAATCAACTCGACATCCTTCATCAAACCCCAAGCAGAATTCCAGCCAGAAAGGTAATCATAGCTACTATATGCAGTATGAAAATCTAAACATATTGAGTTATCCAATTCTGCAAATTCCTTTAGCATTTCTGGAGAAATAACGGTAGTACGCCGCCATTGTTCGGTTAAAATAGCGTCAGACTGTAAACCTACAGTAAAATAAGTTTGTTCATCAGATAACTCAGCTTTAGCATTATTAAAAATCTTCCAAGTTTGCCAACGTTTCCTTAATTTTTGGTTAAACTTTTGGATTCGAGCTTCTATGTCTAGTTTAACATCAATGGGTTGTTTTGCTGTAATTTCAACTTTCCCTAAACCTCGTGACGTTGAGCCACCTATACGAAAATTATGACGGCGTTGCTCGATAAATTGTTTAAGGGAACTGGCTAACTGAGAATCTGGAACCAAAATTGAGCCAGAATAAACTATTGGATTTCCCCTTTTTTCTTTTGATTCATTGAGAGCTTCTATGCTGTAAAGTATTTGGTCTTCTGCGGTTGCACGTCTGCGGTTAATTCCTACCCGTGTCAAAAGACGTTTGCTGATAGAATGAATGTAGTAATCTTCATTGAAGATACTATAAAAACCACTGAAAGGATCTACTCTACCGCCATCAGTTGGACAATTAGGATCGTAAGGATAGCCGTAGTTTTCAGCACAAAATCGGTCGATCAAAGTATCAAATATACCATTTTTTTCTGGCTTAAAACCAGACTTATTTTTAGAACTAAGGGCAGTTGCAGGTAATAGCCTAATGTCATTTTGAATATCTGTTTTCCCGTTCTCAATCTCTATACTCGCTGGATAAGCATTTCGGAAAATTGCAGACTCTTCACCTAAAAATAAAGCTTGAAACTCCCCTCCATTTTGAGAAAGATCGCTAGAGTAATGACCTGATTCTTGTAAAATTTTAGACGCGATCGCACCCCGAATTACAGAACCTGGAATATAATCCATCGCTTCGCTTACCGAACCTCCCGGTTTTTGGCGGCTAATTGCCAGTGGTGAAAGTGCTTTAATTTGCAGTTCAATTTGTTTCACTGTAACCCCCCTTGTGCCAAAAACTCCCAGACATCCTCAGCCACCAAAATTTCAGGAAGTTGCCAATCTAACCATCCCAAACCCGCCGATTTACTCCCACCCAAAGCATGAATGCCTCGCAAACCTGCCCAGATAACTGCCTTAGCATAATCAGGATGGTTTGGTGTCCAACTTGGCAGGATGTGAATGTTACCCTCAAATTTGAGTTTTGCATTGGCTGGAGACGTTTCTAAAAAGTAAAGTTTCTTATCTTCTGCGGTATGGCGACGGCGGTTAAGTGTTACCCCTGGGCGTAAAACTTCCGGTAAGTTATCTGGGTCTTCGCTACACACTAAATCATCAAAAAGTCCGCGAGATGGTAATACGGGGTTGCCGAAAATTTTACATATCAAACAGTGATAACTTGGCTGTTCTCCATAACTAACTCTATACTCTTCACGATCAAAATTATACTCTAATCCCGCTCTTTGAGGACACATAGTTTCAGGCTTAGGAGACTGACAAACTGGCCAATGAAGTCCTCTAACAATCTTTTCGCACTCGTGGCGCAAGCGACCTTTGACTTGAGAGGCAGGAATCAATAAATTCCCTTCGGCATTGCGGACAATTGATTTGTCCGCCAGCGAACCGGAAGACCCACCTGCACCTACACACAAAGCTGTATTAATAATAGCAGTAATTGGGTGTGTTTCAACCGAGCTTAATAATTCTTCAAGTACAATCATTGGCGAGTCTCCTTAGTAGTAAGTTCTTGTTGATTAGTAGAATCTGCGCTAGATACTTCGATAAAATCATAAATATCTACTACCTCTCGCCAGATGGTTTCATAAATTGTTTCAAAATATGTTACTTCTCCTATTTTTTTAGACATCCAAGGTGCTAGATTTCCTCCATTAGTTTTAGCTTGACACCAAGGCTCTTCAAACTCTTTTTGTAAAAAATCCGATTTTCCTTCCTTTAGTCTAGCTCGAAAGTAACGATAATTCAGAATAGCAATGTGTTTCCCTTTCTCTAAAAGGCTGCGGATTTGATAAAGCTGCGACTTGGGAAACTCAGCTTCTTTTAATGCTTCAACTACTTTGATTAAACTTCCTAACTCATGGAAGGTATAAGGAGCAGCATATAGTTTTAGTGTTGGTTTCCGCTTCTTTGTCAATGCTTCTTGACGAAATTGTTCAATATTTGAAGAAATCATAGTAACAGATTTCAGGGTTAAAAAATCAACCGTTCCTCCGTAATATCCAGCATCTCTCAACTCTTTAGCTCTTTTTTTAGCAGACTTGAGTAGTTGTTCCGTCAGTTTTTGTGCGTAATAAACTGGAGTATCTTTCGCCGTAATTAGAACGCCTATTGACATACTTAATAAAGATTGACTGGAAATTGTTTCTCCCTGACATCGGTGAACTGATGTATTTTGACAATTTGCTGGTAAAGGATAACGTTTTGTTTTTGCTAGTTTACACTCAAACTCTTCCCCAATTGTTTTAGCAATTTGCAGGGCTTTATTAGCTGGGACAATGAGCATGACATCATCTCCTCCTATCGCCAGAATCTCAAAAGGATGAATCCAGTGATTGTTACGATTTTCATTATCAGGATCTGTCAGATTTTGGAGTTGGTGAGGTTGGAGATGCTGTGCTAATGCTTGATAAACAGATTGTTCGGTAGCTACGAAAATATCCTCACTAAATTGCTTGTATTTTTCAGGAGTTTTGATGGTTTGGATATAACCTCCCATATTGTTACCATCAGCGTAGATGTAGGCGACAAACCCTTGATAAACATTACCAAGCTCTCTGAGCGATCGCGCTTCTTCAGGTTGACTACAATTTGCATAATACTGACTTGCTAAGTGATGATTTTCGGCTAAGTAATCTTCAAATTTTGCAACCCAGCTTTTAATTTTTATACCAGTTGGTTGCCAATCTAAATTGAGACTGGTAAACCAAGGTGGTAAATTCTCTTGAAATGCTTCGCGTTTGGCAATTTGACCGACAATTCGTTTACGAACTAGCGGTTCAGATAAATAGGGTTCGCTAGGGAGATTAATCTGAGCAATAGCTGAACGGCGATCGCTTTCATCTCTCCTCAAATAAGGATGAGTTTCAAACATCGGCGGGTAGCGACGAGTCGGACGATCTGAAAAATCATTACCACTGCGACGTTGATTAAATAAAATCGCTAGCTTAGTCGTTAGCTCATTAAAACTTTTGCGATTTTGAAATGTTTTTACCAGTTCAGTTTCAGTGTCATTTTTAGGAATGCCAAAATAAGCCTTAACTAATTCTCTCTTAGCTTTATCTATTTCAGCAGTTGCCTGACGGTATTGATCTAGCCAGAAATTATCTTGAATATTATCTGCTAGCAATCCAAAGCGAATTTCTAACAACTTAAATTTATCTCCGACCGCACAAGAGTTTGCAGTCAAAGTTTCATGGTTATACCTTTTTTCAATGGCATTAGCTAACTCGTTAACAAAAAAAGATGGACAAAAAGCTAAGATATTCCCACCCGTGGAATATATAATTAGCTCAGGAATTAGTGCTGTTGGTAAATCGGGAAAATTTACCCCCAACCATTGAGAAATCGTGATAGATTTTTGACCTTGACCAAAGAAAGCCGGTAAATCAACCAAATTAATCCTATCTAGCAAAGCTGACGCACCTTTAATATCTGGGAGTTTTGCTGCTTCAAAAACATATTGCTTAATCTTGGTTGCTCTGCCGTAGACCAAACCAATTTGGAAATTCCAAAGGGTAGGGTATTTTTCGGTCAACTGTTTTAATTCATCTAAGGTTTCGGGAAAAGGCAGGCGATCTAATTGATTAACTTGTTCGACAAGCGATCGCACCTCCTCCGGCACTTCTTTCCCTTCTTGCAAAGCCTGCCGCATTTGCTGTAAAATACTCATCTCAAACTGAGGTTGTCGCCCCTCTCCCCAAGCCAGACACCAAGCAATACCAATTTTGATGACATTAAAAGAATTATTCATGTATTTACTCTCAAAAACACCCAATTAAATTTGACTCAACCCCACCAAAACCCTCGCCAACACTTGCACCATCGGACGAGTTGAAACATCCTCCCCCCGTTCCAGATAATGAATACTCCCCCTCAGTATAGGAGATTCGCATTCAATCACATCGCACTTTCCCTCATACTCACTGTGAATAATCGCAATAATTTTCAAATTTAGCTCCCTACAAAACTCTTCCCATTCCGCGACTTTAGCCATATCCCCCGCTAAAATAACGGCATGAGTCGCGTATTGCATAATCAGGCGATTTTTGGGATCAATCTTGCCACCCACATCAACTAATGTCAGAGGCTCTAAACAATCTTTCACCCATTTCGCTCTCACCGCAGCAAACTCATTTGTGAACTGAGATTTGTAAGCCGTCTTTAACTGTCTGGCCTCATCAGGGTTTCGTCCTACAGTCTCAGAAAACCAGGCTCCCTCCCCATCAGGACAAGCAGTAATCACATAGGGATAAGGCGCACCATCAAGCCGACGAATAGCTTCCTTTAAACCTGCTCTCAAACAAGATTTCCCAGAATGAGGCGGCCCACAAAGTACAATTTTCATAACTAATCTCTCACCTTAATTAATCAATCAAATCCCCAACTTTGTAAGCTGGATTATGAGTAATACAGACCACATATTTGCCTAACTTTGGATCGAAAACACTAATCGCACCATACAAATGTGCTACCTTGTGCGTTAATACGCAAGCCACGGGTAATGAAGCTGGGCCATTAATTTTCAGCAATGCACCCCCTTTTAGTTCTCCGTTTGTCGTCATTTCATCCAACCTGGCGGCTGCATCGCGCACAATTTGGTCATTTTGGGCGGGTTCGCCAAAGTTTATTTTCAGCACATCGCCTTCTAGCTCGATTTTGTAAGTAGTCATGGTGGGTTTTTGATTTACGAATAAACCCATCATACACCCAGTTGGAAACCGCTATTTCCAACTAAAATTAAACTCAAATTAAGTTTTCCCATTGCGATGATGTCTGCTCCCCTGTTTCGCGATCGGCCCCACATCCCCCTACTGCAATGGCTGGCGCGGGGTTCCCTCAAGCAAAACCTACTGCGTGCCATTCGGCTATGGGTATGGCTTTCTACCCTCTACGGCGACGCACAAGATAGCGAACCCTTTACATACAGCAATTGGCGGGATGCTTTTTTTACTCCCAGCCATCCTAAAGGTGAAGAAATACCCAATTTGCATGACCCTAATTGCCGTTGTGCTAAAACGGTAGCAGACTGGCTATTTGATACTCAAACTGGTGTTTCCGAACCAGAGTGGCGACAAGCACTCTTGTGTCACGACAATATTGGCGAAAAAAGTTTAAACAGCTTGTTAAAGCGGCGGTTGTTTGGCGTCACCAGACGATCGCTTCAAGGTGATTTGGAAACTTTAGCCGAACTTGGTTGGCTGGAATATCGAGAACAACGCTATTACCGCGTCTCTCAGTTTCCTCAGTATCCGATCGAAAACGATCGCGAGTCAGAACCCATTAAAACCAGTCAATATTCCTTTAATTTCCTGCATCCAGAACTGGCAAATATTGCCCAAAATCACTCGCGAGAAGTTAGAGGGGTACACAGGTTTTTCCTACACCTAGATTATGTGATTCCCAAAAGTACGATCGATTTAGTTGATGATTGGCAATATCGATTAAGAGAACTGTGGGAACAAAACCCGGTTCCGCCAGTCAAATTAACTTATCAAAGTGCCAGAGTAAGAGAAAGGGTTGAATGTATTGTTTATCCCGTTAGTATCTACTATGTACAACGAGCGGTATATCTCTGTGCGTTCGGTGAAACTCCGACTCAAAAAGGAGAGTGGTACAACTATCGCTTAGACCGCATTAAACGGATGCAGCCTTTGCAGTGGGAGAATCTTAATTTGCCTCGCTGTTTGCGTCAATCCTATCCCAAACAGTTACCCCAACCAGAGGAAATTGAAGAGAAAATGGCCGCAGCTTGGGGATTTGATTTTTACCTCGAACCTAAGTGGATGCTATTGCGATTCGATCGCTCTTTCGATCGTCGCTACATTCGAGAGACTTTTCGCCACGAAACATTTCAAGCCATCAGCTATCAGCAAGCTGTCCGCTTAATACAGCAACAAACTCCCAACCCAAACCAGCAGCAGAGTTTATTAAAAGCGATTGGTTCTCGCTGTCGTGAAGATGCTTATTACAGGGCATACTATCGCGATGGCGATACGAATGTGGAATTACGCTTGCGGTCTTGGCGACCTAAAGGTGAAGTGCTTTTACCTTGGGAGTTACGCCATAAAATAGCGCGGGAAGTAGCAGCAGAAGCACAATTGTATTTACAGGAATTTAATGAGGATGAAAATACCAATTCTGACTAAAAAATTTGCAGATGCTTTAGTTTATGCCACGAACTTGCACGCCGACCAAATTCGCAAAGTTGATGGCACTCCTTGATAGCGCTATAGAACGCCAAGAAGAAGAGGGAGAGAATAAGGGGGTAATTGTTGCAGATTCCGTATGAGGTACTTTCCGGGTGTGATAGGCTAGCTGCGAAGAGGAGTGTCAGAGGTATCAATGGTGAATAAGATGCAAGTGGGGCTGCTGTTTGGGGGTCGATCGGGAGAACACGAAGTTTCCATCAGTTCGGCAAGAGCGATCGCAAAAGCGCTTAAATCAGAGCAAAATGCCGAAAAATACGAAGTTCTGCCTTTTTACATTCAAAAAGATGGACTTTGGCAAGGTGGGGAAACAGCACAACAGGTGCTGGATTCAGGTGTTCCCCAGCAATTTGCCAGCGACGGAAATCTTTGGGAGTTTCCCACCCAGGCGGCGGAAGTAGAGGTCTGGTTCCCAATTTTACACGGGCCAAATGGTGAAGATGGTACGATTCAGGGTTTGCTGAGTTTGATGCAAGTTCCCTTTGTCGGTTCTGGGGTATTGGGTTCTGCTGTGGGTATGGATAAGATTGCTATGAAAACAGCTTTTGCCTCCGCTGGATTGGCGCAGGTAAAATATATGGCAATTAACAGATCTCAGGTTTGGTCTAACTCTTGTGTTTTCCCGAAACTATGCGATGAAATTGAAGCAAAGTTGGGTTATCCGTGTTTTGTGAAGCCTGCGAATTTGGGTTCTTCGGTGGGTATTGCCAAGGTGCGATCGCGCAGTGAACTGGAAACAGCGCTAGATAATGCAGCTAGTTACGATCGGCGTTTGATTGTAGAAGCAGGAGTTCAAGCGCGGGAAGTGGAATGCGCCGTTTTGGGTAACGATAATCCACAGGCTTCTGTAGTTGGAGAAATTACTTATAGTAGTGATTTTTATGACTATGAAACTAAATACACTGAAGGCAAAGCAGATTTGTTCATTCCCGCAAACATACCGCCAAATGTCGCTGCTCAGATTCAGGAGATGGCGATCGAAGCTTTTGTCGCTGTTGATGCTGCCGGATTGGGACGAGTGGATTTCTTCTACGTAGAAGCGACAGGCGAAGTCTTGATTAACGAAATTAATACCTTACCAGGTTTCACGTCCACGAGTATGTATCCTCAACTATGGGCGCATAGCGGTATTTCTTTCCCCGAATTAACGGATAAGTTAATTCAAGCAGCGTTAGAACGGCATAAGTCTTGAAAAAACGCAGGATTTAGACATTTTAGGTGAAATCAAGATATAGGGAAAAACGATCGAAATTTAACCTATGGTCTATGCCCGGTGTTATACGTCCCAAAATGGTTGCCTACCTTTTGCACGAGCGCATACAATCGTTGTGAGGATAAGGTGTAGGTATTAAAAAGTGGGTATGGCAAAAAACCAACTTGCACAGCAGCAAACACCCCCGTTAAGAACCGCAACGCTTCGGCAGCGTGGTGCTAAACCGGCACGAGTGGCAGAGGAATCATCGCAGCCCAGGACAGGGAATCTCGATCGGCAAGGGAAAAAAACTACGCCACCGACTCGCGTTAATCCACTGCTGCAACTGATTCAGAAACGTCCCCTACTGGTATGGAGTGCCCTGTTGGCAACAATTCTATTGGCAGGTAGCGTTGCCATGCTCGGTCTGACTAACCCTGGGAATGTAAAAAAAGGAGAAGGATCGGAAGCTGATGCTTCGGTGGTTACTCAGAAAACAGTGCTAGAGGAGCGAAGTCAGAACAATCCTCCCGCGTGGTTGTTTGGTGCGATCGCATTAGGTTGTGCTACAGGCTCCTGGGTAATCTTAAAACAGCTAAAAGGCTCTCATAGGCGTCGCAAGCTTCGTAGGCCACTCAAACCGCGTTCTACCCCCCAACGCTCAGTGGATCGGCAACAGCAAAAGAAGGCTTCTTCACCCCGTCGAGCCGTTCCTGCTGTCAAGACGCCCCAGCGATCGGCTCCCTCAAGATTGGCTGTGGCAGATTCGGCGCAAGGCGGTGTAGCCGCCGTTAGACAGAGCCAGCCCCCATTGTCAGACAGATCTAGGGAAAGAGGGAAGAAGGCCAAATTGGCAGAAAGTATGGATTTGCGAAAACGTCAGCCTCTGTCTTCACTGTTGCGAAAACCGTAATTAAATTTCAGATTTGAGATTTTAGAGGGCAAATTGAATAAATTTACCCTCTGCAATTTAAAATCTACAATTCCCTATTACGGCTTTTGTTGAAGTAGCGATCGCCAGTCTTTAATTGCCTGTTCTGTCCACAGCCAATTTGCCTTGAGCGTTGAGGGCTGAAAATGAGGTGCGTCATCGCGAATCACCTTTTGGCGTAGCTCGATCGCTGCGTTCATCAGACGCGATCGCTTATCGGCTGGTTGATCGAGAGCCGATCGCTTCAACACTAATGCCAATCCCGCATATGCTGTTAGGGCATCTCGACTGGCGACTGAATCGATCGGTATTGGTGTAAAGTTTCCAGCCGTTTCTCTGCTGGCAAGTTCTGTTTTGGCAGCTTGTTGTTCTTGCGTTAAATATAGAGCCTCAAACCAAGCCTGGTTAGCGCGAGTTAAATTACCTTTAGCGTAGTAAGCAAAGCCGAGAGCGTTGTAGTAAAGCGGCGATTTTAACGATCCCGCAGCAGTCTCCCAGTAACGTCGCGCATCATCCACGGTGTAACTTTTGTCTCCAGCCTGAACCGATTGCCAAGCCAAACGTCCGTAGAGAAAGTTAATGCCTGGATTATCCCTTTGCTGCTTTGGTACGGCTGCTAAGGCAGCTTTTGCTTGTTTGAATGTACCCCTATCCAGGAGTACTTCGACAGTCTGTTCCCCAGCCGCTAAGTTACCTTGCTGGAAATGTTTAATTGCGATCGCCGTAACGGTTGAAGTGCTGGCTTTTTTAAGAGCGACGGATGGAGTTTTTGCTAGAGATTGGGCTTTTTTAAGAGCGATGGATGAGGCTTTTGGTAGAGATCGGGGTGCTGGTGTTGTCGAAGGTGCCTCATGTAACAAATTTGTCGATCGCAAACCTACTTGAAAGGATCGATTTCGGAAAAACCACAAACTCAAAGAAGTCAAAAGTAAAAAAGTCAAAGGCCAAACCAGCAAAGTTTTGTTTTGTAGGGGCGAGACATTGGCTTTGAAGCGATCGCCTCCCCTTACTTTATCCCAGATTTGGACTAAATTTCCTAATTTTATAGGCGACTCGATCGCCTTGATTTTTTCTTGGCGATCGCGATTTGTTGAAATCTCTGTTTCCTCAACTGGGATAGGTTGTTTGGTATCCGTATCCGCAGCAGAATCAAGACGTTGAGTGATGGGGATAGATGTCAACTGGTTATCTGTTGACTCAGCCTCCAGCCTCAAGGTTACATCCGTTAAAGTATTTTTGGACGACTCCTGGGTAGGATTGGGTTTGGAAGGTTGACCGAGAAGACCGGAAATAAAGGCTAAATCTTCTTCATAATCCGGGTTATCCATATCTCCATCTTCCAATGCCTTCGGGTTCTGGGCATCGGACTCCTCAAGTTCGTCGAACTCCGCAGCTTGTTGTGTAGACATCAAATATCCATCAAATTCCGGGTGAAGATAGAGGATAGGTAAAGCCCAGTAAAAGCGATCGAAACCATATATCAAAATTAACTCTTGCCGCGCCGAAGTCAAGCTCACATCGACGGGATCGCCTTGACGGATGTTTTCGTAAAACCGATCGGTAAAGGTAGAAACCACCTCATCGGGGATATACTGAGGAATTGCCAGCACGCTGGAAATACCTGCCTTGACTAGGGTATCTGCCTGATTTTCCTCATCGGCGTTATCCCAAGACATCGCCCTCAAAATTTTCAGTTGTTCTTGATGGTGTCCCTTTAACTCTGACTGAGTGCGATCGTGAAAAGTCGTCGATTTGCCGACGCAACGAGAGAAAGCCACATCAGTACTAATGGCAATAAAGCAATCTGGTGAAACCGTATCCAGGTTTTCCAAATCGCCACTATAAAGCAGTTCCCAAGGAAGACGCGCCAAACGATTCTCTTTGAGTTCCAATCGCAGACGCAATAACTCTCGCCGCGATCGGGCCATTTTTCGAGCCGTCAACCAGCTATTGAGCAGAGTGCCTTGAAACAGCCCCCTGTACAGTTGCTGACCCAGCCCTACTGGGGACTGGGAGGAGGACGGTATGCCATTGTGCCCCTTTGCTTCGCTTGCCTCTGCGGGCAAAAAAACCAGCAACTGTGCAGCTTGGCTTAACCAATCTTCGATCGGCCAAACCACCAAATCTTCCGCCAATGGCACTCCTGGCGCTACCAGTTCTGTTCGCACCAGATATTTATTTTCTCCGACTGGTGTTACGGATACGTGAAATTCCTGAGTCACAGTTCCCCTTCACTCCCGCTCAACTCCTCAATCTCGTTGGCTTTAGCAGCCTCCAGAGCGAGTCTTTCGCCCTTATATTTAGTAGATTGATTTAAGTCGCTAAAGTTTCAATTTTTGTTTGTCAGTCCCGAAGCAGTTACCATTGCCTTTTTTTTTATTTATCCCGATCCCAACGCTTAGCGATCGGACAAAGAGATGGTAGATGCACCCTGATAAGACAACTTCCCCTGGCCCTCAAGGTCGGGGGTTTTTCTTTTCAAAGGTGATTTCCTGCGGTAAAATTATATGATAATTTTTTTGATGGATATTCTAGGTAAATTTTTTTCCGATCGGTTTCCACACGAACGACTAAGCTTAAATTATCTTTAGACTTCTTGCGAAAGTCCTAAATCTTGGTTTTTAAACCGCAGATGAAAGCAGATAAACGCAGATAAACACCAATAAAATTTACTTTGGCAAGAGGTCTTTTTTACAAACAAGGAGAATGGGACAGATGGATAGAGCTGTAATCAAATTTTCTTCAGAAGACTGTGGCATTTGCCATAAGATGTCTTTTTATGACCAAAAAGTAGCCGAAGAACTGGGTTTGCAATTTATCGATGTCAAAATGCAGGATACTGCTACCTACCGCAAGTATCGCAAGATTCTGTTAACCCAATATCCCGATAAAGGAGAAATGGGATGGCCGACCTACCTAATCTGCGATTCCCCAGAAGGTGAATTTAAGATTTTGGGAGAAGTTAAAGGTGGCCATCCCAAAGGAGAGTTCAGAAGTCGGCTGCAAGAAGTTTTGGATGCAGTGATGTAGGGGCAAAGCATTCCGTAATAGATCTTTGGCTTGAACCAATAAACTATGCCCGGAATGCTTCGCCCTTACTTAGTTAAAGCACCTTAAAGGATTTGACTTCCAGGACTGGGCCAATCATGGCGAAGGTCATCACATCTTCTCGTACTTCGCCTTTGATTTTGGCTTTCACACCAGATTTGAGGAGTTCGTCGGGTGTACCTTGGTAGAGTTCGTAGGTTTCCCCCTCCTCCGTGACTATAGCCCAGGTTCCTGGCCCAAATCCTTTGCGTTCGATCGTGCCGGTAACGTTTATACTCATGCGGTTTTTTGTTCTCCCTGCATCGATAACCAAGAGAGTCCGTAACACAGTATGGCGTTGACAATCAGGAAGCTACGAGCCAAAAGCCCTTCTCCCAGCCACATCACATTAGGCATCATCACCGCACTGACTAGCAAGCAGCTGGCTACGCCTATCCCGGAACCAATAGCGAACCACTTCCAGCTAGGATTTCCCAGCAGCAGCGCTATTAAGCCTAACGGAATCAGCACGCTGGCAAACAGCGGATTTAAGCCGCTACTACCTTGAATGGCGTTGCCGAGTTCGGGAATAGAACTACCCAGGACACGGAAAGGCCACTGGGGCAGATCGAAGACGTAGAAGCCGCGCAGGAAAAATAACCCAGAACTGCCGAAAATTAGGCCACTGCTGAGCGACCAACTCCAGCCAGGTAAATAATTCCGCAAAAACCAAGCCAGGATATAAGAACCCAATACCATCGCAATCTTGGGCAGGAGTGCTACTGCACCGCCATCAAACCAGAAGCGAAGGTTGAGATAGCCGTTTTCGCGCAACCAGCGGAAGAAGTCGCGGAAGGTGATTTGTCCTTTCTGGGCGAATTTGACTGCCGCTGCTGCATCTAGGTGACCGGCACCAAAGTGGTTGAGGGGGTCTTCTGTGACGACTCGTGCCGATTTGGTGAGGACGATCTCAATTTCATCTGGGTTTTCGACACCGCTGGCTTTTACCAATGCTGCTACTGCCGCAACGTGGGGAGAAGCCATGCTAGTACCTTGGTACTCAGCAAAGACTGGTTCGCCGGTTTGGTAGTCAATGGTTTCTTGCAGAATCTTACCAGTTTCGCTGCCACCGGGGGCGGAGATATCAACACCGGCACCAAAGTTGGAATAAGGTGCTTTTTCACCTGCGGGGCCGGTTGCTGCCACGCTGATGACGTGGGGATAACGAGCTGGATAGGAGGAGGAATTTCGGTTTTCGTTACCTGCTGCGGCGACTATGACTACGCCTTTACTGTAGGCATAGTCAACGGCTTCTTGCATGAGTTCGCTGGCACCACCGCCACCCAAGCTCATGTTAATTACATCCGCGCCGTTGTCGGCGGCAAATTTGATGGCTTCGGAAATATCGGCAACAGTGCCGCCACCGCTGCCACTCAGCACTTTCAGGGGCATGATGCTGGCTTCGTAGGCGATCCCGGCGACGCCGTAGCCGTTGTTGGTTGATTGGGCGATCGTTCCGGCAACGTGGGTGCCGTGTCCGTTGTCGTCATCGGCTTCTTCTTTGTCGTTAACGAAGTCGTAGCCTTTGGCAAATTTGGTATCTTTTAAGTCGGGAACGCGGCTGACGCCAGTATCGATCACCGCAACTGTCATGCCGCTGCCTTTGGTTTCTGACCAGGCCGCTTCTACGTTGATACTCCGCAGGTTCCACTGCTTGGTGTAGTGGGGGTCGTTGGGGACTTCGTAGGCGTTATAGATATAGTTGGGCTCGATAGATTCTGTCTGCTTGGCTAGATCTGACTTTTTCAGGGCGTTGAGTAAGTTGGCATCGCCCTTGACAATATAGACATTATCCTTTATCGAGAATTCGCTGTTTAGGAAAGGCTTAACGTGATACTGTTGTGCGATCGCGCTCAGCTTACCAGCGATTTGGGCTGCTGGAACATCTTCCCGGAAGTCCAGCACAATAGAGTCATAGGTGCCACGGGTTGCCAAACCTTTAAAATTAAAGATCGCAAAACCCAGGCCGATTATAAACAAGCACAGAATAAAAACCTTTCTCATGTCAACCTGCTAGGGATAGCGCCAGTTTAATCACCACGATAACTCACGCTCACCCAATTAGAGCCTGATATTGCAAGATATTAAGTAAAACGGAAAGGAAAAATTTTTCTTTTCTCTATCTGCTTTCACAATTTTGTTCGTAGCGAACGCTGGGATAATCGAAAATGGAAAGAGGTCTTTTATGGCTGCCCCTGCTGGCGGCGTTTATTTGGTTAGCTTGGGCTGGCTGGAACGAATTTCAAAAAGTTCAGGCTTATCAGCGCTGGGCATCCCAGTTTGAGCGTGCTAAGTACGATATTTATGCGGTTTTGGGTCAAAATGGCAGCGATTTGACTTGGGGAAAACCTACGCGCCGCGAACCAGTCAATCTGCAAACTTTTTCTCTGAAAAATGTCAAATATATCTCTCTAATGGTAGATGACAAACCAGTAGATTCAAAAAATCCACCTAGCCAAGGTCGTACAGTTGCTCTGGAATTTTTGTTTTCAGAGTCTGGTGCTTCTGTGCGAATTCCCTTCACAGAAATACCCCTGGCAGCTGAATGGGGAAAATATTTGCAGCAGGAATTGCAACGTTTGCATAATGGGGCATAGGAGATAGGGACTGGGAGAAGATTTTTTATCCACAATTTTCACCAAAATCCCTATTGCCTATTAACTCAAGTTGCTAGTTAGGTACGTTGTTGCGCTTTAGCGCTCTTTTAGCGCTAAAGCGCAACAACGTACCTGGTGCAAAAGCCTTAATAATATAACTAGCAACTTACGTTCTTACCTATCGCCAATTCCCGATTTTTGCAATTATTGCTAAAACGGAAACGATGGGATTTACTCTTGACCAGTCACCTTTTCAATCAATTGTTTCGCTTCTTGGATTATGCCAGTGTCCGGTTGTGTTTCTTCGTATTTTTCTAAGTTTTTTTCGTAAACCTTTTCTAAACCTTGGGGTTCGTCAACTGCCTCCACTGCTTTTTCGTAAGCTTCTGTTCGATTCACAGCACCTTCGCTAGCTTGATTGGCGTTGTCGATGCCTTTTTCTATGGTGGGTTGGCTTTGTATGGGAGTTGCTGCTAAACTTGGCCCTGCGGTGAAAATGAATAAGGCTGAGAGGCTAATCAAACTAATCAGACTGAAAGCGAAAAGGATCTTGCGGAATGCTTGCTTTAAGCTTGAAAAAATGCGCTGCATCTAATTTTTCTCCTGGGTTTGTTTTTACTTCAAAAATACGCACGAATACCTTTACACCCTTAAATAAAGAAGGGCTAAAAAGCTATCTACAAGGCTGAAATTTTTAAGGGTGCCTAAATGGTGCGTAATACCAAATCCGGGTTAACTACCTTCTTTTTCTTGAAGCCCGCGCAGGCGGGCTTTGTTTGTGTAGCCGCGACTTTAGTCGTCGGGTAAAAAAGGGGTCAAGGCTTGCTTGCTTGCGGATTTGGTATAAGTTTGTTGTTCAAAAGTATCCTACGTGCCTAGCTACAACTTTCGCTTCTGCCCAAAGGTACATTCAAAAGGTAATGAAAATTACAAATTATTAATGCTAAGTAGGTGGGCGTAAATAAACTGAACTCCCAGAAACCGGGTTTCTAAGCTTTGTAGGTTGGGTTGAGGCACGAAACTAGGGCAAATGCGTTGGGTTTCGCTTGCGCTCAACCCAACCTACCAAGAAATGGGGAAGGTATTGTCCAAAAAACCGGGTTTCTAAGTTTAAAAAGTTAACTGCCTAGCCGTGCCATCATCCTGGAAGCGCTGTTCGCCTATACCTACGAGTTCCACGATCGCTTCTCGCGCTGGCGGAGAAAATTGTCCCCTCCTAGCTCCAATTTCAACTATAGCTTGTTGCCCATCTGGATAAACGCGATAAGTAGTTGTTGCCCAAGCGCCGCTTTTGTATTCAAAGCTATGACCGTCATCTTCGTAAAGCGTCCACTCACCTGTACCGGGCCAAATACGCAGCGTCAATTGATCGATCGCACGTTCGTCAACGTATTGCATTACTGGTGCCATTGGGATAATTGCGCCAGCACGCACGTAGAGAGGCATCCGCTCTAGTGGAGCCTGTGCCAGGATATGCGTAGGCCCTTTGTAGCGATCGCCACTCCACCAGTCATACCAGGTGCCTTCGGGGAGGTATACGGCGCGATGCTCAATTCCAGGTCGGTAGATGGGTGCTGCCATCAGGGATGGGCCGAGCAATACTTGGTCGTAGAGGCTGTAGGTTTTGCGATCGTTGGGGAAGTGATAAAGTAAGGGACGCAAAATAGGTGCCCCGGTTGTTGCTGCTGACCAGAAGAGGGTGTAAATGTATGGCAATAATTGATATCGCAAATTGATATATTCGCGGCAAATCTTCTCGACTCTTTCGCCAAATACCCACGGTTCGTGACGTGCGGTACTCATTGCCGAGTGACCGCGCATGAGGGGATAAAGCATCCCCACCTGCATCCAGCGGGCGAACATTTCGGCAGTGGCGTTGCCAGCAAATCCGCCAATATCACAACCCACAAACTGCACGCCGGAGAGTCCCATATTGCAAAGCATGGGCAGGGACATTTCTAAATGATCCCACAAGGATTGGTTGTCGCCCATCCACACGGATGACCACTTTTGAATGCCTGCAAAACCCGATCGCGTTAGCACGAAGGATCTGTCTGTAGAACGGTGTCGCTCAAGTCCTTGAAAACAAGCTTTAGCCATTGACAAACCGTACAAATTATGGACTTCCAGATGATTTGTCAGCTCGTCGGGCGGGCCTTGGGGTGCGTCGAAGGGAAACCAGATTTTATTGCCGGGATCGCCAAAAGGGCGATCGTCTAGTGCGGGTTCGTTCATATCGTTCCAGATCCCCGCAATGCCGATATCGGTGAGGGTTTTCTGCCAGTCGCCCCACCACTGCTGCACATCCGATCGCAAAAAATCGGGAAATACCGCTTTATCAGGCCAAACATAGCCGTGGAATAGTTGTCCATCCGCTTTTCGCACAAAATAATCCTGTTTTATGCCTTGATCGAAAACGGGATAATCTGCTTCTGGTTCGTACTTAACGCCGGGATCGATAATAGTTACTGTCTTAAAACCATCTTGTTTCAAATCGCTAATTAGTTTGGCCGGATCGGGGAAGCGCTTCGGACTCCAGGTGAAGACGCGATAACCGCGCATATAGTCGATATCGAGATGGATGACATCGCAAGGAATGTTGCGATCGCGAAATTCCTGCGCTAGTTCCCGCACCACCGTTTCTGATTCATAACTCCAGCGACATTGATGATAGCCCAACGACCATTTTGGCGGTAGTGGCATTCTACCTGTTAGTTGAGTGTAGCTATCAAGAATTTGAGCGGGTTCATCGCCATAAATAATGTAGTAATCGAGTTCTTCACCCCGCGTTTCCATCCTCAATACACCCGGTTTTTCAGCACCAATATCGAATTGACTCCAAAACGTAGTGTTGAAATATAGACCGTAAGCAACCCCCCCTAATCCCTCCCGCGAACGGGGGGGACTTTGATCGGGACGCAAAGCGATAAAAAATGGAATCGCCTGGTACATTTCGTCAGTAAGCGAACCGTAATCTAGCGCATCAGTTGTCCAATTAGTTTTAACTTCAGATAATTTATCGAGTAGTCCGGTGCGTTCGCCAAAGCCATAAAAATGTTCGTCTGCTTCGATGCGTTTCCAGGCAGCAACTGCACCAGTACGCCAACCCATACTCATATCTATATCGTGAGCAAACGGACGCCCATCTTTGTCAAAACATTGGATGCGGCAAGGATGGCGTTGAATAGACACGCGCATCTTTTCTGTTTCGATTTCTATAGTTTCATTTGTTTCTTGAAATTGGAAATGTATGAGAGGCCATTCTTCATCATCCAGCGCGACTGCCCAAGAACGGCGCTGCATAAATTGTCCGGTTGGTGATAGACGGACGCGGAGTAAGTTGGGTGCAAGCACGCTAATTGCTAGACGCGCATCGCCACATTCGCAGGTGACGCAGCGTTCGTCGTGTTGGACCGATCGCACCGCGCCAATTGTTGACCAAGGCTGATTTGTTGTGGGTAATTTTCCGAAGTATTGCGGCATAAGATAAAAATGCCCTAACGCACTCAAGTCTATATCGTTCTCTTACCAAAATGAACTTTAAACGTCAAAACGCTCTATATCGTCTGCCTTTGGAGAGAATAAGTTAATAACGGCACGACGATAAAAGCTGTGTTTAGCAACTTATTGCTCAGGCTCCTTGCATCGCTATTTTAGGTAAGCTGCTGATGCCTAAAAAGACTATTCCATTTCTGATGGCGGATTTTTGCCTATTTTCATTGCCTTCTTGCTTTGCTTCAACGGCTTCCACAAAGATTTTATCTGTCGGTAAGCTTCCTGGGGAGTAAGCTTACCTCCAGTTTCTAGTGCAGCTATATATGCAACTTTCTGAGCAAATTCTTGCAAATTGGCGTTAAAAGCTAGGTGTTCGGGTGTAAACGCGCCGTAGTAGCGGCCCCGTGGGTAGAAAAAGTTGTTTTTGCTCTCTTGGTTGAAATTTTCGTCCTCAGTTGACATTGATTTTTAATCGTATAACCTTAGTTATACATATTCTTAACCAATTCTTAACTAAAGTATACCCTTCTGGGGGATAAACTTTGCAAAAATTAACTTGCGTTGTCATTAGTCATTGGTCATTGGTCATTAGTCATTAGTCATTGGACATCTCCTTTCAAAGAATGTAGAGACGTTGCATGCAACGTCTCTACAAGGGTTACAGGTAACGCACCTTTAATTTCTGGAGATGTCTATTGGTCATTGCTCTCCCACTCTCCCACTCCCCCACTCTCCCACTCTCCCACTCCCCTTTTTGACTTTTGAATGAGTGACTTTTGACTTTTCTAGCTCCCACTCTCCCGCAACGCTGCACGCATAGTTAAAACCCAAGAGCCGTCTGTGGTTAGGTATTTGACAAGCTAGTCATGATTTGAAATAATTCATTAGACAAATCGTAAGGAGCTTGGCGCTGTTTTTGAAATAGAACACCAGCTAATAGATAGATGTTTTGTGAATAAAAAGCCATGTTGTTTTCTCGCAGCCTGGCAATCGTATTCCTAACTTTTGGCTCGGAGCTATAATAGCCAAACTCTAGAGGTGAAACTAAAAACTTGGAGATGTAATAACCTTGTTCGAGGCCATAATCAATCGTGTCTACAGGATTGGAGTAACTAGAAATCATCAGCATCACGTTTTCGTAATCTAATGACAGGAGTTGTTTGGTAATACTAGAGCCGTCGTTGCCTCCACGTAACAAGGGTAGATAGATATCGTCATCTACTGACGGTAAATATGGCGGGTTTGATACAAGATACCTGGAATCAGGTTTAGCAGAATTAAAGAAGCATGAATTATGAACTACATATTTATCATTGAGTTCGTAGGCGGCAATTTTTGAATTGGCGATATCACAAGCTGAACTGTTCAACTCATAACCATGAATTAAGCCATCAAACTGGGTTCTAAGTAATGAATTAAGAACTGGAAGGCCATCGCCGGAACCAAATTCGATCGCAACTTCATTTTCATGACAATTACTTAGAATCATCATGTCTAAGCATTGGGAGTAAAAATTCGATTCTTCTGGGCAAATAAATACTTCTTTTCCAGAAGGACTCCTCTTAGCAATTTTGGAGGTTGGATTTTGGGTGGAGGTTTTGCGAGAGCCCAAAATTGACGTGGATGTTGGATTTAGGATTGTCTGGTCAAACATAGTATGGTAGTTGGTAATTGGGGAAAGGTTAGTGTTAAAAAATCAAACTTGTGGCTCATGACAAAGCTAGCTGGTTGCCAGGATATAGGGCGAAGCATTCAGACAGAAAATGTGGGTTTTGAGTAAGAAATTGTGGCCTGAATGCTTCGCTTCTACTCACTCACAATTGTGATGGCTCAGCTTGGTAAGAAGAATGTTCGGTTTGACAGGTACAATTGGTTTTTAAAGTGATGCTTCTAGTGCGCGGATCGATCGCACTACAGCAACGCCAGCGCGATCGCCCATGAATTTCCCCTGGTCGTACCCCAGCACCAGTTCCCAGGCGCTTGAGGCGTACATATCCGCCAATGGCAAAGCCGCATCATCCAACATCCAGCGACCGTGCAGCTCGTCTACTTTAATGTGCAGATCCCAATAGGCTGTTGCATTTGCTTGAAGTCCCAATCGGTCAGCTGCGGCGCGGTAGTTTTTGAACGCCGCCGGTACGGAAAGTTCTGCGTAGAGCAGTCCGCCGATGTAGCGTAGGAAACAGCGCTTGCGTTCCGTGAGTAGGAAGCTATGGTTGATGAGTGCGAGAATTTCCCAAGGGACTAAATCAAAATATGCCTCTGGTTCGGTCTGCATTTTGAATTCGGCAAGCATGGTGATGAAATGGGATGAGTGCTTACGCGCAAGGCGACCGCCGCCGTACTCTTCCAGCAGCAAGCGGGTCAGCACCGAATGCACTTCATTACTGACGCCACCCAGGGTGCGGGAAAGTTGACTTGCTTCGACTAATCCATCCAGGGATGCGATCGCAAGCAGATGGCGATATCCTGCCTCAGTCATCTCTTCTCGTATGTAGTGACTGTCCTGTGTTAGAGGCGGATCGAGGTCGCTTTTTGCCCGCTCAATTAATGCTTGCTTGACATCGAGTTTTTGCAGGCTTTCTACACCTAAGTGCGACAACTCCCACTGCTGCCAAACTTCCTCGATTCGATCGCGTATCTTTTGCAAGTAATAAGAACGTTCGTTGGTGTAATGACGCAAATCGTCGTACCAAAAAAGCTTTAATCGGTTGATGCGATAAAGCACGCGCTGTAAAAAAAGATGTGCCGCATTGCGATCGCCCGATCCTCCTTCGTAAGCAACTGGGATTGCGCGTGCGATCGCGCTTTCAAAATTAACAGCAATTTCAGGTTGTGCAGCTATTTTTTTGTCTAAATCTTCCAGTTCCAACAGCACGATGAATTGCTGCTCTGCCTCATCATATTTGAAAACTTCCGTTCGTAGCTCAGCCTTACTATTCACCTTAAAGTTGGTTAGCGGCAAGCTAACTACATTGCTCTGCATCTCATCTTCCTTATTCTCGTACAACTTATTTTTGTTTATTATTTATTCGCACTATTTAACAATAACTTCCTTCTAGGCATTATTAAATCTTTCTTAAGTAGGAACGATTGCAGAGATAAAAGATTAAAAAATTAGGGTGGGCATTTCCTACCCTACTCATACCAAATCCGCAACGATTACCTCCTTTATGTCTCTAGGCTGTAGAGACGTTTCATGAAACGTCTCTACAATGTTTAGGCCAAAAATTCTCATGGGGTAACCAACCCGGATTTGGTATCAACTATGACTCATCGCGCCCGTGAACTTGGGCAGGGGGCGAAGTAGCTTCAACTGCTGTAAATGGTTCCAGTATTTTGTAAGTGTGAGATGCCCCTTTTGGTACTACCCAGGAACTACCAGGCTCAAGCAGAACCATCTGACCTTCGATGTGTAGTTCAGCGCGACCTTTAATCGCGTAACCGACAGTTTCATAATCGCGTCGCGTTTCAGGTTTAGCCTCACCAGGCTGTTCATCCTCCCAAAGACGCATGGAAAGAGCCTTTCCAGAGGCAAGATATTTTTGCCCCATTTCACCTTGAGGCGAATGGGTAGATTCTACTTTCTTGACGTTTGTATCAACCATATCGGTCTCCTTTGTCATTCGTCATTATTTGTCATCGGTCATTGGTTATTGGATATTCCTAATGACCAATAACTTTAATATCAGGCTGTTGTATAGTTTTCATCTTTCCAACAGCGCGGCAGATCCTCGCCGGAAGGAAAAAGCAATTTTTCCTTGGCATAAGAAACTGCCTGTTGTTCTTCTTGACCTTCTTGATCTCGTCCTGTTACCTCATTCTTAATAGGGTTGAACAAGTCTTCAACATTGACTATTTTGATTAAATTGCCATTCTCTTTGGTTTTGAGAAACATAGAACCTCTGTAAGTAGATCTAATTGCTTTAATTTATCATTTTTCAAAGCAAATTTGTCATCTATCAAAAGTTGTTTTTTATTGGTTTACACTCGTTTATTTGTGCCTGCAACCAATGACTAATGACAGATGACAAATGACCGATAACCGATTATGGCTTGAGAACCACCTTGATGCAGTTGTCTTTTTTGTGCTTGAAAATTTCGTAGCCTTTCGGCGCGTCTGACAAACTCATGCGATGGGTGATCACAAATGAGGGATCGATTTCACCCTTTTGAATGCGATCGAGCAAAGGTTTAACATATCTGTGGACATGGGTTTGTCCCATTTTTAACGTTAAACCTTTGTTGAAAGCTGCACCCATCGGAATTTTATCCAGGAACCCACCGTAAACGCCTGGAATTGATACCTGACCGCCTTTGCGACAGGCAACAAGGACTTGCCGCAATGCAGTCGGTCGATCGGTTTCCAGACGCACGGCTTGCTTTACTTTGTCGTACAAAGCATCAGGCCCAGTGCCGTGCGCTTCCATTCCCACCGCGTCAATACAAGCGTCGGGGCCACGTCCGCCAGTCATTTCGTTGAGCGCTTCGCCAGCATCAACTTCTTCGTAATTGATGATTTCTGCCTTACATTGCTCTTTTGCCATTTGCAGGCGTTCGGGGATGCGATCGATCGCAATCACCCGTTCTGCACCTAACATATAGGCGCTTTTAATTGCAAATTGTCCCACAGGGCCGCAACCCCAAACGGCGACGACATCCCCTGGCTTAATATCGCAATTTTCTGCTGCCATATAGCCAGTGGGTAAGATATCTGTGAGGAACAAAACTTGCTCGTCTTTTAGTCCATCGGGAATTTTAAATAAGCCGACATCGGCAAAAGGAACGCGGGCGTATTCCGCTTGTCCTCCAGCATAGCCGCCGAATAAATGGGAGTAGCCAAATAATCCCGATGGCGAATGGCCATACATTTTTGCAGCCATCCCAGCATTGGGGTTGGAATTGTCGCATAGCGACCACAAATCGCGGTTGCAAAAGAAGCAACTGCCGCATGCGATGGTGAAGGGAACGACAACGCGATCGCCCACCTTCACATTTTTGACTTCGCTGCCAAGTTCAACGACTTCTCCCATGAATTCGTGACCGAGAATATCGCCTTTCTCCATCGTCGGGATGTAGCCATCATAGAGATGCAGATCTGAGCCACAAATCGCGGTAGATGTAATTTTGATGATGGCGTCGCGGGGATTAATTAGTTTTGGATCTGGTACTGTATCGACGCGGACATCATTAGCACCATGCCAACAAACTGCTTTCATTTATTTTTTATCCTTGGATAAAGTAACTAGAAAATAGGGTGATTTTACATTTAAAATTGAAATATATATTCAATTTTAAATCGGCAATTCTTCAATTTGCAATTTCCCCTGCTCAATCCCCTTTCACCTTTTAATGGTGTGAATCTCTTTGTCTTTTAACCCTCTACTACTTCTTGTACTGGGTCTTCCGGCAGGCCGTTGACAACGACTTTGGCACCTTCTTTAGCAAATTTGTGCGCGATCGCTTCTCCAATTCCAGTGCCAGCACCAGTAATAATCGCTACTTTCCCTTCCAAACGTCTATCCATTTCACCACCTCATTATTAATGTCAGATTTCATATTTCAGATTGCAGATTTAATTTTTCAATTTAAAATCTCCAATCTGAAATATGAAATTATACCAAATCCGGGTTAACTACCCCTTTTTTCCTGAAGCCCGCGCAGGCGGGCTTTGTACGCGCAAGCCGCGACTTTAGTCGTCAGGTAAAAAAGGGGTCAAGGCTTATTTCAGACCCCGACAGCAGGTGAAGTAGAAGGTTTGGCGGGTTTGGCAATTTCTGAACCCAACCGCGCATGGTAAAGTTGTACAAACCGTTGTTCGTAATCAGATAGAGCGATTTCGATTTGGTTGAATATCTCTGTTGTAACTGGGTCGGTAAACTGATTGCGTAGTTGGAAGGTATCAACAACAGCGGTTTGGATATCACCCAGTGCGCGACGCAGCATCGCCATTTCGTCGCTACCTTGGAGAGAGGTTTTTAATTTGGCATAGGTATCAGCTGCTTGCGCGGGTAAAGAAGGTTTTTCGCCCAGTGCATTTAGCCGTTCTTCCAGCATTTGGATATGTTGGTTTTTAGTGGCGATCGTCTCTTGAAGGAGACTGCGTACTTCACCATCAGATGACTTTTCGGCGTAATGCTCAAACGCTTCGGACGAGTAACGTTCACCCGCAAGTGCTGTGTTCAAAGCCTTGACAATATCGCCCTTAGTCGAGCCATCCCAAGCAGCAGCAATTTTCCACCATTCTGCCGTAGCATCATTTTCATTAGGTAGATCGACTTCTTTGCCACCATAACCCAGACGACTCAGAATTGCTGTTGCGAAAATCGCCAAATCTCCAGGACGGCGCGATGTAATTAAATTGCCATCTACAACCAAAGGCTCATCGATATAGTTCGCACCGGCGTTAATAATATCCTTGCGGATCGAGATAAAGCAGGTCGCATTTTTGCCTTTGAGCAAATCGCCTTCAATCAAAACTTGTGGCCCGTGGCAAATAGCTGCAACCAGTTTTCCTTGCGCCATTGCCTGTTGCACGAATTTTACCGTATTCGGGTTGGTACGCATCGTGTCGGGAGCAAGACCTCCCGGAATAACGACTGCATCGAACTCTTCAGGGCGTGCTTCTGTCGTCGTTGCATCCGGTTTAATGGAAAGTTTGCCCTGTTTGCCCACATAGGTGCTGTTCATGCGGGAACCAAGGACAACTACATCAAATCCCGCCATTTTTAGCGCTTTGTAAGGAACTTGAAATTCGGCGTCTTCAACACCAGTTTCTATTAAAATAGCAACTCTTTTTTTGCTGATGTGATTATTGTCTTGTCTCATGTAATTACCTCAAGTTATTCAAAATGGGCATTTAAGATTGCAAATTCATTTTTTTAATCTGCAATCTTAAATATTTCAAGCTGCAATCTTTTTACAGAGATGACGTTGAAATTCCCTCTTTAGAGGGATTTACGCTGGTAACAAATCGTTTATCGTGCTTAACAACATCTGTTAGTTGTCGTCAAATCTCTTCTTTAGGTTACGCATCCCAGCACTCGGATATCGTCCTTCCAAAGTGATAAATCAGTTTCGCTCTAAAGTGATAGATCGGTTTCGCTCTAAAGGGATACATCGGTTTCCCTTTCAGAAACTAAACTAGAAAAGCAGAAGGAGTGATTAATTATGGCGGACAAAGCAGATATAAAAGCACCAGACGTAGATGAAGCGATGATTGCGGATTTGCCGCAGGAAATTACTGAATCCTACGGAACTGGAGTTAAGACAGAGCCGGGAGACAACATCGGTACGCGAAGACTGCGAGATGAAATGAAGCAATATACATCGACCAGCCCAGAACTTAGTGGAGGCGATGTGGATGCAGCTTGGGAACAAGCTAATACGTCTGGTGAGGAGGCGGTTGGTGGAAGTGTCCCTACCCCGGATCAAAGTATTGTTGATGAATTGGGAGCGGCTGTTGGATTGGAGATGGATGACAGGGCTTTTCTGCGTACAACAGATATTTTAGAGCAGCGCGATGACCAACGCTGGGAGTTAGATCCAACGTCTTCCGAAGATTATGAGGAACGCAAAAATTAAAAATTAAACTCATCCCACGCCTGAAGGGAGTGGGATGTAGTGTACGGGCGATCGCAATTAACAATTTACATTGCAGTATTTTCCTTGGTAAACTCGATGCAAAGTTGACGAAAACGATCGCCTCGTTGCTCGAAGTTTTGGAACTGGTCAAAGCTAGCGCAGGCGGGTGATAGCAAGACAACTTTGGCTTGATGTTGTTTGGCTAATTCAGCCGATCTAGGTACAGCGCGTTCCATTGTTTCCACTATTTCATAACTGGAATAACCTATTTCGTCCAGTCGTTTAGCAAAAGCAGTTGCAGCATCACCGATCAGTAAAACTGCTGTTGTTTTCTCTTTAATTTTCTTCATCCAACCCGTATCGTCACCTGATTTCGCTTCGCCACCAGCTATTAAAATAACGGGCGATTGTACTGCGTTTAATCCAACTTCAGCAGCGTCGTAATTGGTCGCTTTGCTATCATTAATAAAGTCAATTCCTTGCCAAGTGCAGATGTGTTCGAGGCGATGAGGAACGCCGGTGAAGTTGGCAATAGCTTGAGCGATCGCATCTTTTTCAATACCCGCCAATCTTGCCGTCGCTACCGCCATTAACAGATTTTGCAAATTGTGTTCTCCTACCATTTTTAATGATGAGGCTTGCACTATTTGATCGCCGCGATCGACCACCCAACCATCTTCAATATAAAAACCGCGATCGCAAATTAAATCAGCTTTACCTTTTACACTTGTCCAGTAGGCATTGGGAAAACTTTCGGGTACATTTTCGCGCAGATATGGATCGTCACCATTCAATATTTGCATCTGCGATTGATTTAGTAATTTGGCCTTGATATTGAAGTAATTTTCTAAGGTTTTATGACGACTGAGGTGATCCGGTGTGAAAGTTGTCCAAACGCCAATACGCGGTGCAAGTAGACGCGAAGATTCAATTTGATAACTGCTGATTTCGGCAATTACCCAATCTGGCGCAGTGTCGGATAGCATCAATTCGCAAGCAGCATTGCCGATATTACCGCAAGCAGGCGCATTATATCCAGCGGCTTGAAAGATAGCAGCAATTAAAGCTGTGGTGGTAGTTTTGCCGTTCGTACCCGTAACGCCAACCCAAGGACAAGTTTGCAGACGACGCCACGCCAGTTCAATTTCGCCAATTGTTTCTATACCTTGTTCTCTGGCGCGAAGCAATACGGGAATATCCCAAGGTACGCCGGGACTGACAACAATTAGCTGGGGTAAATCTTCGCCTTCTGGTGCAAAGGAATAGCCAAGCTTGACGGTAATTCCATCGGCGGTAAGTTGCTGTTGCTGTTGTTGGAGGGTTTCGGAGGTGTTGCGTGAAGCTAAGCTTTCCGCGCTGGCGGAATCGCTCAACGTCACATCCCAACCTTCCCGTTTTAGCAGTCTTGCAGCAGCAATTCCAGATTTTCCCAAACCAATGATGTGCGCGATCGGCATAGACTTTGTGGTAGGTTTTCCCCTGATTAAGCAATCTTTATCGTACTCGATCGGGATGAAAAAGAATATTAACCACAGATATACACAGATGAATATAGATGAAGATTTGATTTATCTGCTACAGGCTGCGGTTAACTTTTCACGATCGGGCCGAAATCTGCCAGCACCCGCGCATGATTTCGCAGCAATCCCAACAAATTCAAACGATTTCGCCTGATATCCAGATTTTCATCCATAACTAACACGCTTTCTGCACCATCAAAAAATGTGCTGACTTTGGGAGTAATTTCGCTTAAAGCGTCTACCAATTGTTGATAATTGCGCTGTTCTCGCGATGCTGTTGTTTGCGGAACTAGCTGGACGATCGCATCATAAAATGCTTGTTCTGATGGTTTTTGGAATAACTCTGTCTTCACCAATCCTGTTGGTTCTAACTGTTGCTTATCCAAACCTCCTTGTGCGGCGAGACGAGTAGAACGGTTGACGGTTTCGTAGATTTCCGATAATTTCCCGTTGTTGCGGATTTCTTGCAGGAAAGTAGCGCGATTTCGCACATCCAACAAATCTTTTAATGCGCGTTCCGTATATTCTGGATCGTTTTCTCCCAAAACGGCATTTACTAAATCGTAATCTATGGCGCGTTCTTCTTGCAGTAATGTCCGAATGCGTTGCAGGAAAAATTCCTGTAACTGTTGCAATAATTGGGATGAGTTGGTTTTAGGATAAGCCGCCACAAAATCTGCCACAATTTGTTCTAATAATTGTTGCAAATCCAAAGGTAATTCGCCCACCCAAGTTATATTAACCACCGCATTGGCAGCACGACGTAAGGCGAAGGGATCGGAAGAACCTGTTGGCAACATTCCCAAGCCGAAAATGCTGACTAAAGTATCGAGTCGATCGGCTAAACCAACAACTTGACCTGTGAGAGTTTCCGGTAATTTATCCCCTGCACCTCGCGGCAAATAATGTTCAAAAATCGCATTTGCCACGGCTGAGGTTTCGCCACTCGCCGCCGCATATTTTTGCCCCATTACTCCTTGCAATTCCGGGAATTCGCCTACCATTTGGGTAACGAGGTCAGCTTTACACAAGAAAGCGGCGCGTTGAATATTTTTACTATCTTCTGCGTTTAATTGCAGTTGTTCGCTGATTTGTCCGGCAATTTTGATGATGCGATCGACCTTTCCACGCACTGTACCCAAATCTTCTTGAAATGTGACTTTCTCCAGTTGGGGAACATAACTTTCTAAGGGTTTAGCTAGGTCTATTTTATAGAAATACTGACCATCGGCTAATCGCGCCCGAATTACCCGTGCGTTTCCAGCGGCGATCAGATCGGATTTGGCTGGATCGCCGTTGGAAATTGTGATAAAATTGGGTAACAATTCCTTAGCTTCTGGTGTTTTGAATACCGGGAAATAACGCTGGTGAGTTACCATCACCGTGGTAGTTACTTCCGCTGGTAAACTCAAGAAATCCTCATCAAATTTGCCCCTAACAGCAGTAGGCCATTCTACCAAGTTTGTGACTTCTGCTAATAAATCGGGATAGATTTCGGTATAGGCATTTTGCTGTTGGCAAATTGCCTCAATTTGCTCTTTAATTTTAGCTTTTCTGATCTCTGGGTCAACTTCCACAAAGGCAGAACGGAGAGAATTCACATAATCTTTCGCGTGGGAAATTGTGACTCCTCCCTTCCTCCCCCCTGTGGACGGGGGGGATTGAGGGGGGGTTAAAATCCGATGACCTTGAGAAATGCGATCGCTGTTTATCCTCTCCGAACCATTCACCAATTCCACGGGCAACACCGCATCATCCAATAATGTTACCAGCCAAGCGATCGGACGGGAAAACTTAATATCCCCATCGCCCCAACGCATGAACCGCTTACCTTCCAACCCCAAAATCCACGCAGGGACCAATTCCTTGAGAATATCAGCCGTAGCGCGTCCCGGAATGCTTTGCTGGACAAACACGAAATCGCCTTTATCGGTGGGGCGAACTTCCAGCGCCTCCAGGGAGACACCCTGCTTGCGGGCAAACCCTTCCGCCGCTTTCGTGGGTTGTCCATCCTTAAACGCCGCCGCTGCTGGTGGGCCTTTGATCTCTTCTATGCGATCGGCTTGTTGTGCGGGCAAACCTTCGATCAGCACAGCCAAACGGCGAGGAGTTCCATATACATGAATCGCCTCACTTGTCAAGTATTGTTCCGAAAGGCTTTTGGGGATGAGAGTTTGCCATTGTTGGATGGCGCTACCCACAAAGCTGGCGGGGAGTTCTTCTGTACCGACTTCTAATAAAAAGGATGGCATAACCGAGGATTGAGTTAGCTGGTTAGAACAGTTTACCGTGCAAGTAGTAGCATTGAGAATAGTTCGAGCAAGATTTAGTGGATCGAACCTAGACTGAAGGCAATGGCCTACTTAGTAAGGCTTTTGTCATCGATGCGTAAAGCCAAGTTGAGAAGCGCGTGCGATCGCATCCCATAACCTCACCCCATCACAAAATCGCTAATATCAAAGACAATGGCAATTGCTAAAACACATTATTTAGGAGAATCAAATGGTAACGCTGCAACTGCGACAACTGGGCGTACCGCCGGGACATCGAGTGTTATTCCATGATGTGAATTGGCAGGAATTTGAGGCAATTTTAGAAGAGTTGGGAGAAAAACGACCTTCTCGATTAGCTTATAGTAAAGGAATTTTGGAGATTAGGGTGCCACTACCAGAACATGAAAAAGCCAAAGTAATTATTGGTGATTTAGTGAAAGCTTTGCTAGATGAATGCGATCGCAATTGGGAATCCTTGGGATCGACAACCTTTAAACGAGAGGAAATGGGGGCAGGTATTGAACCAGACGACTGCTTTTATATTCAAAACTATGCTCAAATGATTGGCAAAACTCGCCTAGATTTAACCATCGATCCCCCGCCAGATTTAGCTATTGAGGTAGATGTTACTTCCAAAACCCAAGTAAGCGCATATCAAGCATTAGGAGTACCGGAAATTTGGCGATATGAAAACGGAAAAATCCAAATTTACCTACTGCAATCTGGAAAATATGTGGAGTCTCAAACCAGTCCCAGTTTTCCCAATTTTCCCATAATTGAGGAGATTTCTCGTTTTCTGGAAATGAGTCGGACAATAGGGATCAAGTCGGGCGCTGAGAGAGTTTCGTAAGTGGGTGAGAGAACAAATAAATCTTATCAATTAAAACCTAACCCCCCAGCCCCTTTCCTACCAGAGAAGGGGGATTTTAACCTTGTGTCACCTCCACATAAATATGTTCCAATCGCACAGGCGATCGCGCGATCGCATCCACAGCAATCCCATCAAAACAAGCAATTATCTCCTTTAATTCTAAAGGCTTTGGCAGCCAAAAAGCCAGGTCATTGCCATAGCGCCGATGCGTAAAGCCAAGTTGAGAAGCGCGTGCGATCGCACCTTCCTCATCCCGCGTTTGCACCACCACAACTTCCTGCGCCGGAATCAACTCCCGCAACACAGACAAACTCCCCTCAACCACAATTCGCCCATCTTTAATAATACCTATTTTATCGCAAAGCCGTTCAGCCTCATCCAACAAATGAGTAGTCAACAAAACAGTAATACCCTGCTTTTTCAGATTCCGAATTAACTCCCAAATCTCATAACGCGCCTCAATATCCAAACCCGTCGTCGGTTCATCCAAAATCACCAACTTCGGCTGATGTACCAACGCCACAGCAATATTCAACCGCCGCTTCATCCCACCGCTGAGAGTTTCCACCGGACTTTTAGCCCTATCTACTAAATTAACAGCCTCCAAACAAACTTGTACCTGTTCCCAGCGCTGCTGCTTTGATAACCCATAAATCCGAGCAAAAAAATCAAGATTTTCCGCACAAGAGAGACTTTTGTAAAGTAAATTCTCTTGCGGCGCTACCCCAATCAGCGACTTACTAGCCTCAGAAACAGGTTGCTTATTAATCGTAATTTCTCCCCTATCCTCCTTCACCAAATTACATATTATATTGATAGTAGTAGTCTTACCAGCACCATTTGGCCCCAACAACCCGTAAATTTCACCCGGTCGAACGTGCAGCGTCAAATCATTAAGAACTTGTCGCTGACCGAAAGACTTACTCAACCTTTTGATATGCAGCATAATTTTAATAGATAGAGAAAATAAACTTTGACATAAAATCAAATCTTATCTGCGTTCATCTGCGTTCATCTTCTTCCATCTGCGGTAAAAAATTAGCCCTTTCGCAAGAAGACATCACAATCTCCTCTCCACACTCAACATCCGCCGATAAGATAGCCATCCCGCCACTACCATCAAAATAGCAAACACATATAAAAACCAAAAATGCAACTCAATATCTGCAAATTTTTTTCCCTCATCAGACACTCCAGAAAGCGCTTTAACCATGTGGTAAACCGGATTAAATTTAGCTATACTCAATAGAGTCTTAGGAAAAACAAAACTTGGCACAAATGCGCCCCCCAAAATTAACAAAGGCACCCCAAAAGCCGCCACCAAAGCATTGACATCCTCAGTCCGACGAGCAAATTGCGTACCGAGAACAAATCCCACACCAACATACGAGATAATGCTTAGTAAAATAATAACTCCTCCCAAGAGGATAGAACCTTGAAACTTAGCGCCCCAAAAGGCCGCAATAGTATAAACCAGTAGCGTTTGACCGATGCCAATGCAGGTGTGAGCAACAAAAATGCCCAAAAAGTAGGAAGTTCCACTCAAGGGCGAGATAAACAGACGTTTGAGCGTTTGCTGTTCTCGTTCTGCTACCACCGTTGCTACACTACCACCCAGGCAGCTGAAAAACAACGCCGCACCCACCAGAGTTGAGGGGGCAGCGTATTCAAACGCCTCAGCCATTGACAGTTGGGCGCGTTCTGCCACAATAAAGCCGTTGATTAATAGGATAGAAACTGGAAAAATAGTCCAAAAAACCAGGCTGCGTCGCCGCCGCAACAATTCAATCAAGATTCGCTGTGCCACAGCCAGCGTTTCGCGCCAATATTTCATCTTGTCAGGAGTGAACAGTATAATACATGAATCAATTATCAAGGTACGCGCTTTCGCAGCCCATTTCCCGACGCACATTATTTAAGATGTTCGGTGTCGGTGCAGTCAGCGGGATGGTAGGATACTCTCGATTCTCCAAGCCGCAGCCGACTGTCTTTCAGCAAGATACCCTAGATTTGCCCCGTTTGACTAATCGACCCGTTAGTGTAGCAGTTGTTGGGGGTGGGTTGGCAGGATTAGCTTGTGCCTACGAACTCAGCCAAAGGGGTTTCGCGGTCAGCCTCTTAGAACGCGCACCCCAGTTGGGAGGCAAAATCGCCAGTTGGCCTATCCAATTTGGCGGTGAATCTTTTATGATGGAACATGGGTTTCACGGCTTTTTTCCCCAGTATTACAACCTCAAGAGTTTAGTTGCAGAAGTGGGAATTAAAGACAATTTTGTAGATTTGAAATTCTACTCAGTTGTTTATAGAGGTGACAAATATAAGCCAGAAGTATTTCGCCCTAGCCATTCAGCTTTCCCCTGGAATATAGTAGATTTGGCAATAGCATCTCCGAATCGTTTGCGCTGGGGAATAAATCTTACTAAGTGGGAACATTGGCAAGTTTTTCGGGCAATTACTGGTTTCCAAACTGAAAGGACTTTCCATAATCTCGATCATATATCAGTTGCTGAATGGGTTGAGAAGGAGTTTCCCAGAGGACTTTATGACCTCTATTTCCTCCCGTTTGCAAAATCTAGTTTAAATGCGCCAGATAAAATGAGTGTGGGGGAATTAATGCAATTTTTTCACTTCTATTTTTTTGGCAATCCAGAAGGACTAGCCTTCAACGGCACGAAGGATGATATGGGGACGAGTTTGGTGCAACCCATTGCTAGGTCAATTGAAAGTAAGGGTGGTAAAATAATTACAGGTGCAACTGTTAGAGAAATTAACTGTTCCCAAGGTAAGATTGCTTCGTTGAGTTATCAACAAGGGAATGCTGTCAGCGATGTTCCTTTTTGGGTGAGTCGCAACGAAGTTATCGCTGATGACAATATGGAATATTTTGGTGCTGGGGATGAAGTTTTTGCTGCCAAACCTGGGGAAGCTGAAGCGATTTCCTTGAGTTGCACTCACCAAGGTTGTACGGTTAAGCGACAAGCGGATGGCGAGTTTCACTGTCCTTGTCACGGTGCTGTTTTCAATGCTGATGGTAAGGTGGTGAAAGGGCCAGCAGAACGGGATTTGCCTAGATACAAGATTGTACAGCGTCAGGGAGTGCGATCGCAATTAGTCGCCGCCACTAATTCCCCACAACCAACATCCGCCGAAACCATCAAAGCTGACTACTACGTCATCGCCGCTGATGTCCCAGGAGTTCAACACCTGTTTACATTGATGACTGGCGATGTCGCGCCCCAATTGAAAACACAAGTAGAACATTTAAGTATAGCAGATCCGTTTGCAGTTTGTCGATATTGGTTCGATCGCGACTTTGAATGGTCACAAAGTTGGTTTACCTCCCTCTCCGGTTATCGCCTCACCGACAGCATCACCCTTTATCACCGCATTCAAACTCAATTTATTGAATGGGCAAAAAAAACCGGGGGTAGCGTTGTCGAATTACACGCCTATTGCTACAAAGAAAAAGAATTTCCCACCCAGGAAACACTACTCACAACTTTCCAGCAAGAACTCTATGAAATTGTACCAGAACTCAAAGAAGCCAATATCCTGCACCGCGAATTAGTCAATCAGAAAAACTTCTCCGGTTATCCACCAAATAGTTATGCAGAACGCCCCAAAACCAGCACCGCTATTCCCAACCTAATGTTTGCCGGAGATTGGGTAAAAATGCCCTTCCCTTGTGGTTTAATGGAACGCGCAATTAGCAGCGGATTACTAGCAGCAAACGAAATTCTGCATCGCGAAGGTTTGCAGAGGCGTCCCTTACTTTCCGTCAACCCAGAAGGCGTTTTAAAAATTTGAAATGTAACCGCAGATAAACCTCTGGGTATGTTGTTGCGCTTTAGCGCTCTTATCCAAGTTCATATATAGCAACCGCCAAGGCGACTCTTGACAGTAGGGGCGAAGCATTCGGGTAGTAAATCTTCGGTTTTAACCAATAAATTATATGCCCCTAGCC
>CASBRD010000134.1 GCA_949128025.1 Oscillatoriales cyanobacterium PMM_0008
GCAAAGAAGTCTTCTGGTTGGAATTGCGATCGCAACTTCTCAGTCGCAGGGTCGGGTATGGGGGCGAGGGGGTCGCGAAAGGGGATGTTAAGATGAACTGGGCCAGAGACGGGAAAGAGGGCGCGTTCCCAGGCATGAATCACCGTCTGCCGCAGATAACTCAACATTCCCATTTCCAAAGATGGGACGGCTAATTCTGCTTGCCAGTTGGGATAATTGCCATATAATTTCACCTGATCGATCGTCTGTCCAGAATGACAATCTCGCAATTCTGGGGGCCGATCGGCTGTTAAAACTAAAAGCGGTACTCGACTTTCTCTGGCTTCAATTACAGCTGGATAAAAGTTGGCACCAGCGGTTCCAGAAGTACAAACCAGCGCTACGGGTAACCCTGATTTTTTGGCAATTCCCAACGCAAAAAAAGCAGCCGATCGCTCATCCAAAACTGGTATTGCTTCTACTCCATCTTGTTGGGCAAAGGCAACTGCCAGAGAAGTAGAACGCGACCCAGGACAGATTACTGCTGTGGTTAATCCGAGTCGTTTTAAGGTTTCCGTCAGAATGGAAGCCCAAACAGAATTAGTGTTACGAAAGTCAATCGGCATTGGGAATTGAGAATTGGGAATTGTGTCATTAATGAATAACGACTAATGACTATCAAACTAATGCTTTTAGCAGGGCTTGAAGTTTCAGTTGAATTTCTGCGAATTCTTTGTCTGGATCGGACCCAGCAACGATACCGGCACCGGCGTATAGTCTAGCGCGATCGCTATCTATCAATGCCGATCGGATGCCCACGACAAACTCGCTGTTACCCCGATGGTCTATCCAACCCAACGGGGCCGCATAAACAGAGCGATCGAAGGCTTCATAGCGGCGAATTTGCCTCAGCGCAACATCTCTGGGATCGCCTGCAACAGCCGGGGTGGGATGGAGTTCTGCCAAAATCTCTAATGGATGCACGCCAACAGGAATTTTACCGCGAATTGGTGTCCATAAATGCTGAATATTTGACAGTTGTAAAAGACTCGGCCCAGGCAGTCGCTGGGGTGTCAAATCGAGGCTGGCTAAGCGCTGGACAATGAAATCAATTACAACCTGATGCTCCCGCCGCTCCTTTTCGCTCCTCAGTAACCGTTCGGCAAAATAGGCATCTTCGGCTGCTGTTTTGCCTCGTGGTGCTGAACCTGCCAAAGCATCGGTTTCTAACTCGCGATCGCGAATCCGAATTAAGCGCTCTGGGCTGGCACCAATAAAATTTTTACCTTTGCCATTACTGGTGGAAAAAACGTAGCAATCAGGATACATTCTTCGCAAATTATTCAACGAATCAACTCGATGAAAAGGTTGTGGCGAATTGACTTCAATTGCGTGGGCTAGGACAATCTTGCTAATTTGATTCGAGCGAATTATTTCCAGAGCAGATAACACTGATGCTTGAAAATGTTTTTTATCTGTGACATCTTGTGGTTTAAATTTATGTTGGCGATCGGTAACATTATATTTAAAATTCCGATTTGTTGAAGAACTAATTTTATCTAGTTTTTGCAAAATTTGATCGACTACGGTTGATATATTTATATGCCAATCGATCACAATATTAACTACTATAACACAGCAATCTTTTTTACATGAAACCTGCCAGCTAGGTAAGAAAACCGTAGCCGCCGGAAAAGGAGAGTCTCCATTCAAATTTTCATCGAAAAATGTGAAGGTACAGAAAAAGTGAGGCCCAGAAAATGGTAAGTCTAATGCGCCAGTTGCAATTGTGTTAGCAAGGCATGAATCAATAAATTTTTGTGCTTTTTCAAAGCGCTGCACTCCTTCAAATTTGAATTTAGCTGCTGTATCGATCGCTACGATCGCTTCCCCTTGGTTGGCTTTTTCCACGTAAAAATGTAGCTGTTCTGGTTCGGCAATCTTATCCAGTACAGCTAGCGGATCGAGGGGTTTACTTTCTATAGAAATACTGACAACTTTTTTCTGTCCTTCTTCGATTAACGTTTGTTTACAAGCCAAAAGAAACTGATGCAGTTCCTTGCGATCCTGAAACAGATTAGCACGATATGTTACGGGCATGGAAGCGAACATAGCAAATTTTTTTAACTTTTGCTTGCCAAATTTTCGATTATGAGCGTGGTATGTCTGAAGTTAAGACACTCCCACTCCATCTAACCACTTCTGGCGTTGCCTTGTATCAGGCTAGACTCCCCGATCCCCAAACAGCCCCCTTGTGCTGGCGTGGATGGGAGACAGATGGGAGGCCAAAAACCGCCCCAAATGAACCGGCAAAGGTTCTGGCAACGGGTCAAGTCGAGTTTGTCATGCCTGCGTGGTAACCTCCAGGGCAAAGATTTGGCGGCGCGTCGTCCAGATTGAGTTTACCATCGCTACCAGAGCATCATAAAATTATTAAATTACCAAAATTAAATTGATACTCTCTGATGACTACACAATCTATTGCTCCTTCAAACAGTAAGTTGTGGCTAGCAGCACTTAAACCACCTATGTACAGTGTTGCCATTATTCCAATTTGGGTGGGAACTGCGGTGGCTTTCGCTGAAACAAAAACCATTAATGGAGCAATATTTTCTACATTCCTAATCTCAGCCATTTTGATTATTGCATGGCTGAATCTCAGCAACGATGTGTTTGACTCGGAAACGGGAATTGATAAAAACAAAGCGCATTCGCTTGTTAATTTAACAGGAAATAAACCTTTAATTTTCTGGCTGGCAAATCTGTTTTTAGCTCTAGGTATTCTCGGCGTATTGGCGATCGCATGGCTTCAGCAAGACCTCACAGTCATCGGGCTGGTACTCCTCTGCTGTGCTATGGGCTACACTTACCAGGGGCCGCCCTTTCGCTTAGGCTACCAGGGTTTGGGAGAAATTATTTGCTTGATTACCTTTGGGCCATTGGGCGGCTCGGCGGCTTACTACAGCCAAACCCAAACCTGGTCAACGACGAACCTTGCAGCCTCTATTATCGTAGGAATCGCAACCAGTTTAATTTTATTTTGCTCGCATTTTCATCAAGTTGAGGATGATTTAGCGGCAGGAAAGCGATCGCCCATTGTCCGACTCGGCACAGCTAGGGGTTCCCAGGTGTTATTTTGGTTTGGCGGCAGCATTTACGCCCTCACTCTGCTATTTGTCGTATTGCACATTTTCCCACTCTGGACATTGCTAATTTTTGCTAGTTTACCCTTTGCTATCAAGTTATTGCGGCACGTTCACCGATATCATGACCAACCGGAAAAAGTCAGCAACTGTAAATTCATCGCCGTAGCCCTGCATTTTTTCAGTGGATTGCTGTTAGGATTAGGCTTCGTACTTAGTCTCTAAGAACCCCACCCTAACCCTCCCCGTTAACAGGGAGGGAATCAGAAAATTTCCCCCTGCCCGTTAACGGGCAGCGAGAATTTCCCCCCTCTCCGTTGCGGGGAGGGGGTGAGGGGGTGGGGTTCCGATAACTTTGGCAAGAAGGCTTCGTACACTGAACTCCAAGAAACCGGGTTTCTAAGGGCATGACAGTTTTTAATAAATCCATATCAAATGGTTTTATTACTAGAGCAGATGTAGATGCTAAAATTTGATGATTATCAATTTAACTATTCTTTGACAGGTAGGAGAAACAACCAACCTCTTCTCTTTTTGCATGGATTTATGGGCAGC
>CASBRD010000135.1 GCA_949128025.1 Oscillatoriales cyanobacterium PMM_0008
GGTTGGGTTGAGGTAGGAAACCCAACCATCATCAAAGTTACAAAGATGTTGGGTTTCACTTTGTTCAACCCAACCTACAGGCTATAACTGAGTCATAAGTAGGTTGGGTTGAGGTAGGAAACCCAACCATCATCAAAGTTACAAAGATGTTGGGTTTCACTTTGTTCAACCCAACCTACAGGATCTTAGAATGAATGCAAAGTTTGAGGAAATTCGTATGTCTGTGACACCCACCATCAAAGTACCGCCGTTGGAAAGTGGCGATTGCCTTACCCGCCCGGAATTTGAACGACGCTACCACGCCATGCCCAATCTCAAAAAAGCTGAATTAATCGAAGGAGTTGACTTCCTTAATATTTCCCATCAACTCATCGATTGTTTCTCCCTGACTGTAACAGGCTTTTAGCTGAGGCACCTCGCCAACGTAATATCCATCTTCGTCCCGTTCGATAACGACGTAAAATTCTCGCTTTTCCTTGGCCATAACTTTTCACCAACAGTCAATCTTCATCCATTGTAGGGTACGTTACCCTGTCGCTAACGCACCGAATCTCGAACACATTCTAACAATGGTGCGTTAGGAAAAGCCTAACTTACCCTAGAAAATATCACATTTATCAACTGGAGTTAACCTATGGCTATCAAACGTCCCAACGAAAAGAGTACAAAGGCTGAAATTCTCACTGCATTTGATGAATTGTTGAAAGAAAAAAAGGAATTGGAAACACAACTGATGCAAAAACCAGAACCCAAAACCACTCAACCAAGCGACAACAGTAAATCTACATCGACAGCGGAAGTTCCCATCAAACCTGTTCAATTGAGTCAGCAAAAAATGGAATCGATTATTGATGGATTGAATCTACTGCAATTCAACTTTGGCGGTGCAGTCAGCGATTTATCGGAAAAGTTGACGCTGGAAGCTTTCAAACTTCAGGAAGTGCAGCGAAAAGTAACAGAAGAAAAGCAACAGTTGGAAACTTTGCACAATCTGCAAGCAACCGACGGTAGTTTGGATGAACTAATTGAACAGTACGAGGATAGTTCCAAAACTTTTAGTGAGGAACAGCGCCTGCGTCAAGAGGAAGTTGAACAAGCGATAACTCAGTCAAGAAAGGCGTGGTTAAAGGAACAGGAAGAACGCCGCCGCTTCATCAAAGAACGCAATGAAACTCAAAGCAAAACTCGCCAACGCGATGATAAGGAATACACTTACGATCTGACTTTGCAACGCCAACTTTCAGATGAAGAATACGAACAAGAGAAGAAGCGTTTGTACCTGGAACTTGACGAGTTAAAGCAAACTGAAGAGAAACAATGGGCAGAACGAGAAAAAGCAATTCTTGAACGCGAAACCCAATTTAACGAACTGAAAGCGAAAGTTGAAAATATGCCCAAAGAATTGGAAGCTGCTATCAAACGGGCTAAGGACGAAGGTAAAGGTATGGCTTCCCACCAAGCTAAGGTGAAAGCGGATTTAATTGCTAAAGAAATCGAAGGTTCTAAGCGCAATTACGAAGTGCGAATTCAATCGCTGCAAGAAACTATTCAAAATCAGGATACTCGCATTCAAACTCTCTCCAAACAACTGGATGCTGCTCTCAAACAGGTGCAAGATTTGGCGGTGAAGGCGATCGAAGGAACGTCGAATATCAATTCTTTCCAAGCTGTGAAGGAAATTGCGATGGAACAAGCTAAGAATCAGAACAAGGTGAAGTAGAGTTCAAATTTCAGATTTCAGATTTCAGATTTGTTTTTACATCTGAAATCTGAAATTTACCAGTGCAAATTAAGCGGGGAGATATCTAAATGAAATTTACCAAAATCGATTTGAGCAACATTGTAGGAGTCTGTCACCATGATGATTATCTGGGATTGGTCATCGACCGGGGCGATACCATAGATGTGATTGAAATTCCGGCACCTGTTGCTGCTTATGAAGGACTTGTGCAATTGAATGCAGTTGTTTCTGATGACTGTTCTGATTCGGTTGATTTTTACGATTTGCCGGGTGTAGAACAGGAACTTCCGATGCTACCCGTGCATTCTACAATGGCAAACGCGGTAGGATACGATGCGGATCATCACCTATTACAAGTTGAGTTTAAGAACGGCTCGGTTTATCAATATGAGGATGTGGATGAAGAAACTTGGGAAGCAATGAAAGTCGCTGATTCAACTGGGCGATTTTTCAATCGTGAGATTAAAGGAAACTATTTTTCTCGTCGCTTGGAATAACAATTAAAACTGCCACGCCATTAGAAACCCGGTTTTTCCAAAAAACCGGGTTTCTGGGTGTTTAATGAAGTTATTAACGCAAGTTGCTAGTTATATAGTTGAGGCTGGTATTAGGTACGTTGTTGCGCTTTAGCGCTCTTATTATAACTTGGATAAGAGCGCTAAAGCGCAACAACATACCTGGAGAAACCCGGTTTCTGGGTGTTCAATCAACTCTGTGCTTGGCTAAACTTGATTAAAGAGTACAATTCTTGCTGCATCTGAGTACAAACTGTCTCGTAGCAGGCATCAACATACTCGCGATCGTTCGCTGCATCCCGACCGTAACGTTCAAAAATAATCGGAGGACAAACATGAGTATGAATAGTTACTGGTAATGGAATATGAGGAAGAGGGCCGATCGCTAGTCCCCAAGGCAATCCCAGATAAATCGGAAAGACAACCGGATCGATATCAAACAGCCAAGGCATTCCCCACTCGTGTAGCTGCTGCATTTGTTTGTAAATGTCGGTCAGAACTATCAAAGTATCGTGAGCGCCGTGGGAAATCACAGGCACAATTGGCACCTCCTCCCGCAACGCCAGCTTGATAAACCCTGTGCGTCCTGCAAAATAGATGCGATCGCGCAACTGATGCGGTCGAAAAACATCTTCCGCACCACCGGGGTAGACTAGCACACTTGCTCCTTGACGCAAAGCTGCGATCGCCATTTTAGGATGTGCCATAATAGCTCCCGCTTTTTCAGCCATTTGCGCGATCGGCAAAGAAACCTCCCACACACGGGGGTGCATCAGACCGTAGACAGGCCGTTCACACCCAAAACCTCGAAACCAGTCGTACATCATCATAAACATATCCGGGGCAGCCAGTCCCCCATTATGAGAGCCTACCAACAGAACTTTTTCGTTAGGTGGGATATTGTGCCAGCCGCCGGTTTGAACCCGAAAATAGTGATGATACAGCCAGTCCCACACTGGCATTAGAGATTCGATTACTTTTGGCTCTCGTCGATCTAAAGACCATCCCGGTCTGGCTTGAACGTTATTCTTTATACTCATCAAGATATGGTAGCAGGATCGCTAAGACTAAGACAATATCGATCGCCGCCATACGCGATCGCTCTTATTTTATCAGTCAGTCAACTCGCATCTGATGCGATCGCTCAGTTAAAATGAAACAGTACGCGCCTCGATAACCTGATTGCTTAGGTAGTTTTGTGTAGTACCCGCATGAACTCTTTTATATTTAGGAATTTAAACAATGACTAAACTACTCTTTTACAGCGTGCTTATAAGTACGATTTTTTTGGTTCCATTTTCATCTTTTGCACAATCATTGCCCAGACTGCGGCGAAATATGAACTACGCACAAGCCAGGACTCTATTAATTCGACGAGGCTGGCGACCTGTAGTTAATTCCGAACAAGTGAATAATCCAGATAGAAACGGTACGATCGATTATTTAATCAAAAAAGGCTATCCAGAAGTTGTTGATTGTTCTGGAACTGGATTAGGGCTTTGTCTGTTTCAATTTAGGAATGCAAGAGGGCAAACTCTCTTTGTATCAACCGCAAATAACCAGCAAGAAAGCACGATTTATGGCTGGAGGTTGGAGTAAACAGTTTTTTTCAATCATAACTATTACCCGTTGATTCACTATCCAAAATTTCTCGGATTCTCTGCCGAAACAACCGCACTGCACTTCTCTGTCCAATTGTCCGACTTTGTTCGATGAAGCTGGGAATTTCAGTAATTGGCAGAAAGGGAAAGGCTAAACTGCGATCGCACTGTTCGTATCCTCCCTCAACTCTTTGATAAACCAAAAGCGTTTTTTTAGTGTATCGCCACAGTTCGGGAACGCCTAAAGCGGAATAAAGAGCTTCTTTATTCACAGAAGAACTGGTGTAATCTGACTCTACTGCTAAGTCAGGTGGCGGATCTTCTGGTAAGTTAATTTTCCTCCCCCTTACCAATGCCTCATTTTGAATGTAAAAACAAGTGTCTGGTTCCACAGCACGAGTTAAATCCTCTCGGTCTAGGGTTAAAGACCCTAACTTTCTCACTTCGATACCGAGTTCGTCTGCAATTGCTTCGACAAAACTCTCTATCAAACCTTTGGGTTCTTCGTGTTCTTCTAGTGGCATTCTAATTTCCAACACTCCTCGATCGTAAGCAATTCTCCAAGCGCGATCGTCTCCTATTTCTGCCATCAATTTTTTGTAAGTTTCCCAGCTAACGCCTTTCATCACCACTCTAGTTTCTCTGGCGACTGCCGGAACGGGTTGTTCGACTAAAGTTTTGTCTGTTGTTATCATATCGACTACCCTACTTATCGTTTTAGATAGTTTGCTCTCCTGTTTCTGATTCAAGACTTAAACCGCACAGGACTAGAAACCCGGTTTCTTGATAGATCTTTAAGTGTGAAACCCACTATTTTTCAGGCAAACCGGGTTTATGGGCGTAATTGCTATGATTTTAGCCGATCGATCGCATCCTGAAACTCTGCCAAAGATCCGATCGTAACTGCTTGCCTGTGCAAGGTTTTCAGTTGTTCGACATCCTCAATTTGATTAATTTCCTGCACCAATTCCCCAGGTAGATCTTGAAAGCGAATCTGGAGGACATCAATTACAGCCTCCCGACCCTTTTCTATCATTCCTTCTTCGCGGGCTAAACGCTCAATACTGGTAACGTAACGCATTTTATTTGTCTCCTCGTAACTATTTATTTCTTGTCGGAACTCAGTTTCTAGATTTTTTGGTAAAGTCATCATCCAATCGATTAAGCGAAATAACTCTCGCACCTCCGCTCGATTGTATCCCCGTTGATAGAGAGTCTTGACGATACTCGCTTTCCATTCCCGTCGCTCTTGTGGTTTTTGGCGCGTTGCTTGAGTTTTCAAATGCGCCATCACGATCGCAGCAAAGGGATTGGGACTTTTTTCCAAAGTTTCCCACTCATTTATATAGTCTAGCAACTTCACCACGGGAAACCTTAATAAAACCCGACACCCCCAGATTTCATATCCGTATTCTTGAGGTCGCCAAGACTTTTCTTCATCTGCCAAAATTGCCAAACTGGCTACTCTTTTCCGATAAAGCCCGAAAATGCGGCTATTGTAAACATACATTCTTTCGGCAAAGTTTGACTGGTATTGACTTTGGACTTCTAGGTGAATCAGCACCCAAGTTTCCGATCCGTCCATTAGCCAAACTTTGACTAATTTATCGGCTTCTCGCAGTCCAATATCGTCGTCCCGCATTACTTGTTGTAATTGGGTATCGAGAAATTCATAGTTGATTCGCCAGTCAATGGTTTCATAAATGTCTGGAAAAAAGAAGGCAATGAAGGATTTGAAGTAAATTGCGATCGCTTCTTTCCACGGATTGTCATAATCAGCTATTTGATTGGTCATGTTTTTTATTTACTGCACAACTGGTGCAGTCACAATTCCTTGCGATTCTAGCACTGCCGCCACTCGCAAAACTAGCGCTTCGTTGTAAGGTGCGGCAATAATTTGGACTCCTAAAGGCATATCTCCGAGACGTTGAATTGGCACTGAAACGATCGGCAAACCAATAAATGATAGGGGTTGGGTAAATCTACCCAAATTGGGACGAACTAACATTTCTTCCCCAGCAATTACCATTTTTTCTTGTCCAATTGGAGGGGCAATGCAGGGAGTTGTGGGGGCGATAATTATATCGATATTTTGAAAGATTTCGCGGATGCGATCGCGATACCACTGCCTAAATCTCTGTGCTTGAATATACCACGTTGCCGGAATCAAAGCACCTGCCAAAAAGCGATCGCGTGTCGCCACATCAAAATCTTGCGGGCGCGATCGCAAATCTTTTAAGTGTAAATTAGCACCTTCACTAGCTGTGATTACAAACGCCGCCGCCCTCGCACGGTCAGGTTCTGGTATCGTTGCACTCTCTTTTATACGTAAAGCACTGACAACTTTTGCTACTGCATCCATTGCTTCCGGTTCCGCACCCGTGGCAAAATAATCATCTGCCACGGCGATTCGCAAACCATCTATCCCCAACTTCAGTTGCGGCAAACACAGTTCGATCGGACGATTCGTACAAACTCGATCGGCTGAATCGTCTCCCTGAAGGACATCAAAAACTGTAGCAATATCGCGCACGGAACGACCAAAAGGCCCGATATGGTCGAAACTTCCCGCAAATAATACTGCACCTGCTCTTGACAAACGACCGTAAGTAGGCTTTAGCCCGAAGATACCGCAAAACGCTGCGGGTACGCGGATCGAACCGTTGGTATCCGAACCAAGGGTAATTGGCACTAAGCCAGCAGCAACGGCAGCCGCAGAACCGCCAGAGGAACCGCCAGCAACACGAGTCCGATCGTGGGGATTGTGGGTAGCGCCGTAATGCCTATTTTCGGTAACGAAGCCATAGGCGTACTCATCCATATTCAACGCACCCACCAGTACAGCACCAGCTTGTTTGAGTCTGGCGACGGCGGTAGCATCGTGGGTAGCTGGAGGATTTTCAGCGTTGATTTTTGAACCAGCTAGGGTAGTTATACCGGCGATATCGAATAAATCTTTAACGGCGAACGGAACACCAGCCAAAACACCGGGGTCTTTGCCTTGGGCAATTTCGCGATCGATTCTTTCTGCATCTGCCAAAGCGCTATCCGCCATCACAGTAGTAAAACAATTGAGCCTCTGATTTTGGGCAGCAATTCGAGATAGTGCAGCGGCGACAATAGATTTGGCGGAAACTTCTTGTCCCCGCACGACTTCAGCAATTTGAGTAGCATCAGGATAAGCTTGACTCATGGTTGAAACACGGTAGCGGCTTCGATTTCGTCGGGCAGGGGAAATTCGTTTACCAGTTGAGCAATTTCAGCAATTCTAGTCATATTTGCTATTACACCGGGACGGTGTTCTGGATCTAGGGGCAAATCGATTAATTTTGCCATTAGATCGACATATTCAGCTATTTTGTCATTAGTCATTGGTGATTAGTCAGTGGTCAGTTGTCAGTTGTCATTGGTGATTAGTCAGTGGTCAGTTGTCAGTTGTCAGTGGTCATTGGTCATTGGTCATTCTCTCCTCCACTCTCCCACTCTCCCACTCCCCCACTCCCCTTTTTGACTTTTGACTTTTGACTTTTCTAGCCCCTCTTCCCTCTGCCGATGATTTTGCCCAGAACAAAGTAAAGGATGACTGCGGCAATGAAGCCGTTAATTGGCTTGATGCCGGGATAGAAATAAGCGATCGCACTTGCGATCGGATAAGTAATAATACCTGCCCAGTTAAACGCGGGTTGCCGTGCCTCTGGAGAAGGAAACTGCCCCCGATGCACCAACCAGTAATCAGACATTATCACGCCGCCGAGCGGTGAAATGAACGTACCGAGAAGTTTTAGATAAGGAAGCAGCATAATATAAATGCCGCCCCAAGCTAGAACTAACGCCAATGTCGCACCGCCCAAAGCAAAAATAATCCACTTATTAATGCGGAATATTTGAGATCCTGCTACAGAGAAAGCGTAAATTGTGTTAGTTTGCGTTGTCCACATATTGAGTAACAACAACAACAAACCCCAAAATAGCAATCCCTCCTGCGCTAGAGTCTGCACAACGTCTTCGTTGGCGTAAAGCAGGGAACTGAAAGCCCCGCAAATTATAAAAAAACCATTGACAAAGAGAAAGGCAGCTAAGGTAGTAATTACAGTCGTCCTTCCAGTATTGGCCAAGTGACGATTGTTGGTGGCTTGAGTAGCGTTTGAAATCAAGGTGCCGACGACGATCGTCAATGCCTCGCCCCACGCTAATTGTTGTGTCGGTTGAATTGCCTGCAAACCCTCAAAACCGCCTAATTTGCTCATGGCGATCGCTAAAATCCAGAACATGAGAAAAAGCATTGTGGAAACGGCAAAGCGGCTAAGCCAATCTATAAACCGATAACCAAAATAGGCGGTAGCGCAGCATAAATAGATACAAACCAGAATAGTCAGCCAATTCAAGTAAACAGGCACATCCATCAACTTATTTAGCGAATCGGCAATTAGGGCTGAACCCCAGCCATACCAGCTAATTTGGATGAAACTCAGGATGAAGTCAACCCAGCGCGAACCGACGTTGCCGAAACTGAACCGGGCCATCAGGATTGTGCTGAGTCCGCTTTTGGCGGCAATGTAACTGAGTCCGGCAGCGTAGCTACCCAGAATTAAGTTACCCAGGATAATCAAGCCAACCAGATCGGGCCACAAGGGAAATGCTGGCCTAACTAAACCCCCCGCCAACAAGGTGCCACAGGAAAGGGTAAAACCGATTAGCAAAGGTGCCAGCGACCAGATAAACTTACGCGCATCCGCAGGAATGGCACTCAGGGGGTAGTCTTGACTGACTGGCGCGAGAGTATTAAACTCTGGTTCTGATGTTGTATTCATGCTCCCACTTATAAAGCTTTGACAAAGTTATTTTGAGCGCAATCCCATTAGATTAAGGGTATTTTAGTGAACTTTGTCACCCAGTTATAGCTAGGGGCAAGAAAAGTCAAAAGTCAGTAGGGGCGGGTTTTGTAAAATACTCTGTTGGTAATAGGATGTGTTGCCATGAGATCGGAACCATGACCCACAAATGGCATGACTGAAAAATGTCAATCTCTGACCGCGCCAAGTATAAAAAAAATCTTAAAAAAATAAGCCTTAGGGTCAATGCAGAAAATTTGTCATCCACCTTAAGGTAAAAAAAAGTTCTCTTAAAGGTGCCTTGATTACTCTAAACGAGAGAGGTTGATGTTGAATCTAACACGCTTCCAGATTCAGCGCTACAGCGTAGCTGTGGTGGCTGTTGTGCTGGCGCTGCTGCTGATGCTGCTGCTAGACCCCTGGTTAGCGATCGCAAA
>CASBRD010000136.1 GCA_949128025.1 Oscillatoriales cyanobacterium PMM_0008
GAGGGGCAGAGGGGCAGAGGAAAAAAGAAATAAAAATGTTCTTTTATGAACAAAAGCATAACAACTCCGAAAGAGCTAAAATTCTTGTGATTATTCTTATCTGCGTTAATCTGCGTTAATCTGTCTTCATCTGCGGTAAAAATTTAACCAACGATGACAACAGACAATTTGACGATATCACTCATATACTAACGATGAAACCGGACTTGATATAAGTTAAGACTGAAACCCACATTCCGCAATGCGAAGCCCCTACAATCTGTACTTCACTCAGTTGCAAAGCGCTGTAAATCCTACAACAGATAGATGCCTCTTCAAAAGAAACTAAAAGCGCCATAGACTCTCCTTGGGGAATGTCACCTGTGGCAGAGGCAGACAGAGAATCTTTCAATTAGGCTGAAGATAGAAGTTGCATCTTAGGAGCCTTTAGCGAGTTCTATGTCCATTGGAATACAAGAAGATAAAGAAAGGCCAGCAGTACCTATTGCATCCAAAGATATGGCATTCCTTGAGAAAGTGATGCTCAAGGGTAACTTATCAGATCCTTTTGATGCCAGGGATATTACTGAAGTCGTTTTCCGCACCATGCGCGACATGATGAGTACGGAAGCTGCCGATCGCGTGGCAAACGAGCTGCACGAAGAAGCGCTGCCCACAAAAGACAAAGCGCTGCAAAACGAAGTTGCAGATCTCTGGAAAGATACGAATCCTATCGTCAGCTTCCTGAGTCGGGTTCGTCCACCTCTCATTATTAAATCCGATACTTTTCTATTTCGGATTCGGCAAGAGGCTGGGTTGCAACCGAATGTAGCCCCGGAAACAGTTGTCAAAGCAGTATTTTCTGCAACCAAAGAAGAATTGTCTCAAGAACGAATTCAGGAAATCGCTGGTTTCTTGCCCGATAAAATTCGGGAACTGTGGGAAAAAGCCTAGCTCTTTAGGAAGTAAAAAGTAAGCATTAAAAAGGCAAAAGTAAAAATGTTTAATGATTTTACTTTTTGCCTTTGACATTCTTTTTGCAGTTCGTCTATCAAATACCTGCCGTCTGGCAGAGAAAATATCCACTAATCAAATGAAAGGTAAATCATGAGTCAACAAAAAGGGCAACTTAAAAATAAAATCGGTTTAGTGGGAGCGATCTGCGGAAGCTTGCTCCTGAGTTTACCAGCGATCGCGCAAACGCCTGCCAATCGCGATCGGCCCTCCGGCACCCAAAACAATATGATGTGTTCGCCTAATACGAGCGACACGAATATGAATCGCGAAGGTACGTCTTCCGTTAACAGCAATCGGAATACGCCAACCACCGCCAATACGTCATCTGGCATGATGGGAGGACGCTCATCTGCCAGCGGTACGAACGCACAGAGCATGACTCGCGAAGGCACGTCTTCTGCTAATAGCAATAGAAATACGCCAACCACCGCCAATACGTCATCTGGCACGATGGGAGGACGCTCATCTACCAGCGGTACGAACGCACAGAGCATGAGTCGCGAAGGCACATCTTCTGCCAATAGCAATAGAAATACGCCAACTACGAATCGCGATACATCATCGAGATCGATGAGCGATCGTTCATCCACCATGATGAGCGGACGCCCATCTACAACCAATACATCTCTGCCTAGCGATCCTATGTCTGCTCGCGATCCGGATGCAATACGTATGGGTGAGCAAGCTGCGTGTGATAGCGGGAATAACACAGACATGAACCGCAATACGCCATCCAGCACGCCACCCAATCGGGACAAACAGATGCGTCGCGACAACTACCAGATGATGCAGCCACGGCCAAACTCTAGAATTATCCCCCCCACGCCAGAGCAGCGACAAGGTGCCAGTGCGAGCGTTAGAACCACCAATGGGAGGGTAAATGTGCGGTTGGTGAACGACACTGGAGCCAATATTGTTTATGAAGTGATTGGCGACACCAATCAAAGAACCCTACGAGGGGAATCCTATATCAGTTTAGAAGCTCTGGATACACCGACGACGATCACCTTTTACCGTCAGGATGGTGGTCTGCTAAGGGTTCGTCCCCAAGCTGTTGCCTCTGGAATGCTGGAGGTAAGGTTGGCAGCGACGACAGATTTGGGTGCGGATAGGAATGCCTTAACCATTCAACCAACGGGTGGCGTTTATGTGAACTAACGATCGCGCATGATTTCCAGTACCTGACTTAGTAGAGTGGCTTCCGCTTTAGTATCCTTTAAAGTCCGAGCCAATGCGATCGCCCGGTGATAAACACTCCGGGCATCGCTGTATTTGCCAATCTGTTGGTAAAGTTGGGCTAAAGACCGGAGCGATATCAGTTCTTGGCGGGGGTCGGCGGCATCTTGAGCGGACGCTATACGCTGCTGAAGTAATTCAATCGCACGGGTATATTGTCTTGCAGAACAGTAAGTTAATACTAAACCGTCGATCGCACGAAACTGGTTGGGCCCTTCGCGAGCTTCCTTCGCAATTCCCAACGCCGCACCGTAGGCACGGATAGTATCCTTAAAGCTATTAACCGCTCGGTAGGCATCGCCTAAATTGTTGAACGTATTCGCCTGACCGATCGGATCGCCAGCTCGACTGCGATAAATTACAGCTTCTTCGTACAGTTTAATTGCCCGATTGCGATCGCCATAACCGCTTGCCACCAAGCCAAGATTATTCAGAGATAGGCCAATACCAGCCGCATTATTGACACTGCGGGCGATCGCAAGCGCCTCCTCAAACGTTGTCTGGGCAGCAGATAGACTGCCTCGCCGCAACAGAACCGTACCCACATTGTTAAGGCCAAAAATTTGACCTTGCCAGTCCTTATTGTCGCGGGCAACTCCCAGCCGTCGCCGCAGCGCATCCTCCGCCCTCTGATAGTCGCCTAGTTCGGCATAAGCCAGACCCAGGAAATCGTAAATTCGGCCTACTGACTGGATATCACCAATTCGATGATAAATTATGAGCGCCTGCGACCAGTAGGGAATCGCTTTATCCAAGTTTCCTTGCTGCCGCGCCTGTCCTCCCAAACGGACTAATCGATCGGCCTCATTCCGAAGTTCCCCTTGAGTGCCGTTATTGATGCGGATGTCCAGTTGTTGGTTGAGGTCAGCTGCACCCAGAAGTAAAAAGTAAAAAGGCAAAAGTAAAAAGATTAAAAGGGACTGGGGATTGGGGACTGGGGATTGGGAATTTCTCCTCTGTTCCTGTGCCGGGATACTTTCTGGTAGAACTGCCAAAATATCCTTGACTGGTAACTGAGAACCTTCTACAAGGGCTTCCCAGCGACCGTCGGCAATGCGAGCTGCTGCTTTCAGGGTGTTACCGGCCACTTTGAAAGTGGCATCGCGCAAGACTGTCTGACCCTTAGCTATAATCACTTCTCCAGCTGCGGGATAAGTAGCTTGTGGAGCTTGCCACCGCGCCGCTACCCGAATATCGTTTAGAGGGCCGAATACTTGTGCCTTTGCGGAAACATTGCCAATTTTGATAGATGGAGATAGAGTTACACCGTACTGTTGCGCGATCGCATCTCCTGGCACGTTCTGAACTTCGGCATCGAATACCATCCCGCCGCCTTGACCTAGTTTGACATTGCCTTTGCCGATAATTTGACCGCCAACAGTAGGTTTGGCTTGCAAGTTTGCGATCGCAAATTCATTTGTCGCTGGTGCAAAGGCAAAGCGACCGCTTATTGAGGAGAATTGCAGTTTATCAACTTGGGCTGGCTTAGTGGTGGTAAATTCACCTAACAGAACGGGCGCTTGATTTGGGCCTGTTAACCTTACTTGCGATCGCACCTCGGCGCTTATCGGTACTGGTGTTTTCAGATTGAGAGTCTGAGTGATGTTCCCTATTGGTACATTCGGAACTTGTGCGGAAATGTCATAGCCATTTTGGGTATGGAAAGTTCCATTAGCTTGCAGCGGAATCTGACCCAAGCGAGTTGCTACATTATCGAGCTTAATTTCCTGACCGCTGAAGTTTAGTACTCCATTCGTATTACTAAATGGTGCTGGCAGTTGTTGGAATTTAGCAGTAACATCGTTCAGGCGTGCCATCCCCAACAAAAAGAGTGGCTGTGCTGGGTTATATCTAACGGTCAAGTTGCCATCCACCCGACCTGCACTTAAATTAAGCGGAAGTTTGACTAATCGATCGAGGTCGGTAATTAAGAGATTTTGACCTTGCAGCTGCAAGTTCGTCTGCTGGCTGGGAGGCAGATGTTCGCCTGAAACGTTAAAATTTCCCCCGGTAGCTAGTTGTCCGCCCATATCGAACCGAATGCGCTGACCTTTATCTACAAATTCGGCTTTGCCATTCAGTTGAGGAATACCTACCGGGACTCTCGGATTAGCAGGTTTTGGATTGGGGACTAAAACGACCTTAGCGTTACTCACCTTGACCGATCGCACTTCGGTTTTGATTGGCCCGCTGCCTGACGCTACGCTAATTTCACCTGCAATCCAGCGATTGTTATTGTCTTGTTCGATATAAACATCTGGATTGACGAGGGTAAGGTCTAACTGTAAAGTGCGGTTGAGGAGCATCTGGGGTATATTAAACCCCACATCGATCGCCCCCACCGAGGCCCGATCTGGATCTGTGGGCGTCGCCGGTATTTGTGACGCGCCAAACCGCAGTCCGTTAACCGAAAAACGTTCCACTTTGCCCAGTTTTACTGGTCGTTTCAGACTCTGACTGAGATTTTTCTCGACTAATGGGGCTAACTGTTCCTGGACAAATATCCAAGCCCACCAAGCCCCAGCCGCTATGCCAACTAAGACGATCGCGCCAAAGGCAAATCCGCTGCGGCTCAACCACAGCAGCCATATACGGCGGTTCGCACTATTCTGGGGTTCGTTATTTGGATTCGGGGTGTTTGTCATTTCTTGATTTTAGATTTTAGATTTTAGATTTTAGATTGGGAAGGGGCCTTGGAGATTGGTGATTCTCTCCCCCACTCTCCCACTCTCCCACTCCCCCACTC
>CASBRD010000137.1 GCA_949128025.1 Oscillatoriales cyanobacterium PMM_0008
CATCGAGGATACTCCTAAAAAGGTATCTAGAGCCGACCGTAGAAACAGGAAAGCCTCATAGTGATATGGGGAAGCCCGCGCTATATTGCCGCTTCAATTAGCGTCGGGAGGAGGTCACTCGAGCTAATTTTGAATAGACCTAAACCTAATTGGTCAAAAACCCTGTATCTATTGTTGGCTGTGCTAAATCTGACGTCGATCGCTCCGGTTTTGGCGCAAGAGCAAAATCAGACACAAGGTATGCTTTTGCGAACCATTACGGTTACGGGTAGGGATGTGGAAATGATTCCTACAACTATAACACAGGTGCAGTTGGGCGTAGAGGTTCAGGGGAAAACAGCAGTTCAAGTGCAGCAGGAAGCGGCAAGACGGTCATCTGCGGTAGTGGAACTGCTGCGATCGCGTAATGTCGAAAAATTGCAAACCACAGGCATCCGGCTAAATCCCAACTATAGCTACGAAAACAACGTACAGCGCCTCACGGGATACACCGCCGCCAATACCGTTAGCTTTCGCATTGATACCCAACGAGTCGGTAATCTCCTAGACGAAGCCGTACAAGCGGGCGCAACGAGGATTGACGGTATTAGTTTTGTGGCTTCAGATAGCGCGATCGCCGCCGCCCAACAACAAGCTCTGCGGTCAGCCACTCAGGACGCCCAAAAACAAGCCGATGCCGTTTTAAGCGCCCTGAATTTGACCAGACGGGAAGTCGTCAGCATTCAGGTTAATGGAGCCTTCGCGCCCCCGCCAAGACCATTTCTTCGAGCCGAGGCAACCCTGGATGCACAGCCTTCTACACCAGTCGTGGGTGGCGAGCAGCCGGTAGAAGCATCCGTTACCTTACAAATTCGCTATTGACAAAAGTCACCATTTCGTTAGGTAGGGGTAGTGCGATCGCTAGAAGTTTAAAACTCCTCTTGTCTGTAGTTATCTACTTGACTGGTGTTAGTGTCTTGTTTGGAACCCAGTAGATCGAGCCGATCCACTCTGATCACCGGCTTGGAGCGATTTGCTCCCGTAGCGCGGTCTTGCCAATATTCAAACTTTAAAGAACCGCTCACACCAATCAAACTACCCTTGCGAACGTAATTAGCAGCCACTTCCGCCGTTTTGCCCCAAATTTCCAAATTGAACCAATCTGGCTCATCACTGTTACGAGTTTGACGATTCACAGCTAGCGTTAAGTTACAAACAACGCTACCTGACTCGAAATACTTGACTTCAGGGTCACGCCCTGCACGGCCTACCAAGTTAACAACATTGAGAGTCATAATAATTTACCAGTACAGCTGTACTCTTTTCCTTGGATCTACTTTAGCGAAATTCAGGTTAACATAAGGATTTCGATCGCGCTGGCAACAATAAATTATCCTGCTGGACTAGACGCCGGATAGAAAACGTAATAGAATCCAGCACGGTTAGGTTACAGTCGTACACAAAAGCATCTCACTTTGGGGGCCTCGATCGCGTGGGTTTTTTCAATCGCTTTTCTTTATCTCGCGACATGGGTATCGACCTCGGTACCGCTAACACACTGGTTTATGTATCCGGTAAAGGGATTGTTCTCCAAGAACCTTCAGTGGTAGCCATCGACAAAGACACAATGCAGCCATTGGCAGTCGGAGAAGAAGCCAAAAAAATGCTGGGCCGCTGTCCCGGCAACGTGATTGCCGTCCGCCCTCTGCGGGATGGTGTAATTGCCGATTTTGATACCGCAGAGCTAATGCTAAAGCATTTTATTCGGCGGGTAAACGAAGGGAAAGCCTTAGTTCGCCCCCGGATTGTCATCGGCATTCCCAGCGGTGTCACAGGAGTAGAACGAAGGGCCGTTATGGAAGCAGCCCTTCAAGCCGGTGCTAGCGATGTCCGGTTGATTGACGAGCCAGTAGCAGCAGCCATAGGAGCTGGACTACCTGTAGCAGAACCTACAGGCAATATGATTATTGACATCGGCGGCGGTACAACTGAAGTTGCTGTTTTGAGTTTGCAGGGTACGGTGATCAGCGAATCGGTGCGCGTCGCTGGGGATGAGCTGAATGAATCGATCACTCAGTACATGAAAAAAGTTCATAACTTAGTGGTTGGTGAACGAACTGCTGAGGAAATTAAGATTCAGATTGGCTCAGCTTACCCAACAAATGCCGATGAAGATTACATCATGGAAGTCAGAGGTTTGCATCTGCTTTCTGGTCTACCGCGAACAGTTACAATCAAAGGGCCAGAAATCCGCGAAAGTATGTCGGAGCCTTTAGCTGTGATTGTTGATGCTGTCAAGCGCACTCTGGAGCGGACTCCTCCGGAACTGGCAGCAGATATCATCGATCGCGGCATCATGCTAGCAGGAGGTGGTGCTTTACTCAAAGGTCTGGATACGCTGATCAGCCACGAAACTGGAATAGTGGTGCATATAGCAGCAGATCCCTTAAGTTGCGTCGTGTTGGGAACAGGACGGGTGTTAGAGAATATCACCCAGCTCGATCGAGTATTCAGCGGTCGCTCTCGCAACCTCTAGTTTTCAATCCCAATCTCTCATTTAGAAGCCAGAATTCAGATTTAATTCTGAGTCCTGACAGTTGACTGCTGACTTTTATTGCATAAATAGGTTGAATGTATACGCTACGTCGCTGGTGGGATCGCAATTGGTTACAATTGGGCCTGGTTGGTCTAGTCATTAGTGCTGCCTGGATTGCTAAGCAAACTCAGGGTGCAGCAATCTTTGAGATCTACCAGTTGGTGACTCGTCCTTTCCAATCTAATCCACCCAAACAAGAGGTTCTGGCCGATGCTAAAACATTAGAACTGCAAGTACGTTTAGAGGAAATACAAAGTCAAAATCAAAAACTACGAGAATTATTGGGATATGTATCGGCCAATCAAACCAAAGGGATTGTAGCTCCCGTTGTGGGGAGAAGTGCGGATCACTGGTGGCAACAGGTTACCTTGGGCCGAGGAAGCCAAGCGGGAATAAAAGAAGGCTATATTGTTACGTCTCCCGGTGGTTTGGTAGGTAGGGTTATTAGCGTCACAAAAAATAGCAGCCGCGTGTTATTAATTAGCGATGCCAGCAGTCGGGTTGGTATTACGATCAGCCGCAGCCGTTATATGGGGATAATGCGGGGTCAGTCAGGTGATAAAGCCACAGTCCAGTTCTTTGAAAGAGTTCCAGATGTCCGCAAAGGAGATGCGATCGCTACGTCATCAGTCAGTGAGCTTTTTCCCTCCGGCTTGCCAGTAGGCCGTGTGGAGTCAGTTAATCTTAGCCAAAGTCCTGCTCCTGAAGCTGTGATAGTGCTTTCAGCACCTACAAGTTATTTGGAATGGGTCGTTGTATATCCAAGTAATTGATGATGCGATCGATTTATTCATCAGGGGCGCTACAGAAAAAAGAAGAGAGCAAGATTGGCGAATAGGGCGGTTTTTTTCAATCAGCAATAATCAATGAGTAGGTTGCAGCACGACACTGATATAGCAAGAACCAATGACCAATTACCGATCTTCATTCAAAAGACCTCATCCTTTAATAAATGTCTCTAATTGGCATCCGAATACCCGTCAAATTGCCAATGCGATAGTGATATTTTGCTCTGTGATGTTGTGTTTGCTAAGCTTGCCCACGCGGTTACCCGGAATGGAATTGTTGGGCTTGGGGCCGAATTGGTTGTTGATTTGGGTGGTCGCTTGGAGCGTCAAGCGCAGTGCTTTCTCAGGAGCGATCGCAGGTTTGACTTTGGGGCTGATTCAAGATGGCATGACGGCACCATATCCTACTCATGCAATCAGTCTGGCTTGCGCGGGAATTTTGACCGCTTTCCTGAAAAAAGAGCGGTATGTAGAAGAAGATTTTATTTCGGTGGCGTTAATTGTATTCGGAATGGCGATCGTGGCGGAAACGGTATTAGCCCTTCAGTTTATGACTGTGAGCGATCGCAACTTAGCTGAAATTTGGACAGATCATCAGCGAATTGCGCTCTGTTCTGCTATTCTTAGCAGTCTTTGGGCTCCCGTGGTTTACTATCCGCTCAATCTTTGGTGGGAAAAGATAAATTTGCTCGATCAGTCCTAAATTTCAGATTTTAGATTTCAGATTTCAGGTTTAAAATTGTCAATTCAAAATCAATTTTAAATCAGCAATTATTCCATCTTCCCTTTCCTAGTGACCAATGACCAATGACCAATGACCAATGACCAATGACAATTTAATGATGCGAAGGTGTCTGGAACTGGCCCGCGTAGCTTTAGGACAGACTGCGCCCAATCCTCTCGTCGGTTCGGTAATTGTTCGGGAAGGTGAGATTGTTGGAGAAGGTTATCATCCGGGAGCGGGTCATCCTCATGCGGAAATCTTTGCGCTTAGGCAAGCGGGCGAACTGGCTAGGGGTGCTACTCTCTACGTTAACCTAGAGCCTTGCAACCACTACGGACGGACGCCTCCCTGTTCGGAAGCATTGATCGCAGCTGGGGTGAGTAAGGTGGTTGTGGGTACGATCGATCCCGATCCGCGAGTTTCAGGAAGTGGGATTGAGCGTTTGCGATCGGCTGGAATTGATGTGGTGGTGGGAGTCGAAGAAGATGCCTGTCGTCAATTAAATGAAGCTTTTATACATCGGGTTCTGTATCGGCGTCCGTTTGGGATTTTAAAATACGCGATGACCTTGGATGGTAAAATTGCCACGACCACTGGTGACAGCGTTTGGATTACTGACAAAAATGCCCGTATTCTGGTACATAAACTGCGATCGGCTTGCGATGCTGTGATTGTGGGCGGCAATACAGTCCGCCAGGATAACCCCCACTTAACCAGTCATCAAGCAGAGGCTCATAATCCTTTGCGAGTGGTGATGAGTCGGACGCTAAATCTACCAGAGTCAGCTTATTTATGGCAGACTTCAGATGCTCCAACTCTAGTCTTGACTGAAAAAGGAGCTAATCCAGATTTTCAACAACTGCTGCTAAAGCGGGGTGTGATGGTGGTAGAACTTCTTCAGCTGACACCTGCTAACGCCCTAGCATACTTTTATGAGCAGGGGTTGCTTTCGGTGTTGTGGGAATGTGGAGGTACTTTGGCTGCACGTGCGATCGCAGAAGGAACTGTACAAAAAATATTGGCTTTTATTGCCCCAAAAATCATTGGCGGCGAAGCAGCGCCAACGCCTGTGGGAGATCTAGGATTTACTAAGATGAGCGAAGCACTGACCTTAGAACGAGTCACCTGGCAAACTATAGGCCAAGATTCCTTAATCGAGGGTTATTTACCCGCACAGATGTGGGCAGAGGAGCAGAGGGGCAGAGGAGCAGAGGGGCAGAGGGGGTAGGGAAAAGAATCCTTACTTTTGACTTTTGACTTTTGACTTTTATAGCCCCTATGACAAGTTCCCGGATTGAAAATGCCAATCCAGGTAGGAAGTGCAATAGACTAACAACAGCACAGGAAAAATGCTAGAAATTACTTTTTTAAGCCTATTTGTGGGCAGTCTCGGCCTCCAGGCAACAGCCATAGGAGGATGGATGCGCTGGTATCAAGCGGCGGTGGTGCAAGAAGACGAACAGGAGGAAGAGATTTTGACTCGTTATGAATCCAAGTTAAATGCCGAGGCGGAAGCACCTCAGCAACCAAACGGTTCTGCTCAAGGGTTATCCCGCGAATTGCGTTTGGCTGGCTGGGAATTTAAAATTGTGCGAGCCAACCGGGATCTGTTTCGCGACCCCGTTGTTTTTCAGCGTTTGTGCGATGAAGAGGGGGAAGCTGGCTGGATTTTATTGGAAAAACTGGATGACAGACGGGTCCGATTTAAGCGACCTGTGGCATTGCGGGATCTGATTAAACCAGAACGCCTGAAGTTTGACCCCTATAGGTGTCACTACGGTTCTTCGTCAAAGCCTCTGATGTGGCTGGGTGCGATCGCATCTCTGACAATGATCGTTGTCTCCGCTTACCTGGGCTATGCCCTGGTGGCAACCACACTGAAACAGTCGCCTGGGGGTTTGCCAACGACGCTTCAAGAACCGCTAACACCAGAGGGGACACCAGAACCGTCACCGCAAGATTAGTTTATTTTTAGTTGTTAATTTTCTAAAGTAATGATAAATAACTAACGCAAGTTGCTAGTTATATAATTGAGGCTGGTATTAGGTACGTTGTTGCGCTTTAGCGCTCTTATACCAACTTGGATAAGAGCGCTAAAGCGCAACAACATACCCAGAGTGCAAGTAACTAGCAACTTGAGTTAACTACAAAATCTGAGATAAAAACTGGCGGGTGCGCTCTGACTGGGGACGCTGGAAAAATTCGTCTGGCGTCGCTGACTCGACAATTAAGCCGCTATCCATGAGAATTACTCGATCAGCTACTTCACGTGCAAAGCCAACTTCGTGGGAGACGACAACCATAGTCATGCCTTCTTGGGCTAACTGTAGCATTACGTCTAGCACTTCTCGTACCATTTCCGGATCTAGGGCGGAGGTGGGTTCGTCGAAGAGCATGATTTTGGGTTGCATGGCTAAGGCGCGTGCGATCGCAACTCGTTGCTGCTGTCCCCCAGATAACTGACCTGGATATTTCTGTGCTTGTTCTAAAATTCCCACTCGTTCCAATAGCTGCATCGCGGTTTCTTCTGCCTTTGCTTTCGATCGCTTCCGCACCCAGATTGGCGCTAAACTGATGTTTTGCAGCACTGTTAAGTGAGGGAATAAGTTAAACTGCTGAAATACCATCCCCACCTCTCGCCGAATCGCTTCAATGTTGCGGAGATCGTGGCCTAGAGTAATGCCGTCAATTTCAATTTGTCCTTTTTGGTATTCTTCTAAGGCGTTGAAGGTGCGAATAAAGGTGGATTTGCCAGAACCCGATCGCCCCATAATTACCAGTACTTCCCCTCGGTTGACAGTGAGGCTAACACCGCGAAGAACGTGGAATTTACCATACCACTTGTGAACGTCTTGGGCAATGATGATCGGTTTTTGTTCCTGCATTTGAAAAAGTGGGGGAGTGGGAGAGTGGGGGAGTGGGAGAG
>CASBRD010000138.1 GCA_949128025.1 Oscillatoriales cyanobacterium PMM_0008
GAGTGGGAGAGAATGACTAATGACTAATGACCAATAGACATCTCCTTTCAAAGAATGTAGAGACGTTGTATGCAACGTCTCTACAAGGGTTCTAGGGTTAGCACTTTTAATTTATGGAGATGTCTAATGACTAATGACTAATGACCAATGACTTTCTTTCTTCAAACCAACACAGCGGCTGACGCGCTTTCAAATATCCGTGCTTTCTGGTAAAATACTCACAAACAAGTCTATCTTTTTGACCCTACCTGCGGACTGCGGGAAAGTTACGCGATCGTGCGTACTCAGAAGACTTGCCTGTGTTTGGATGACGGTCAATCGGGTTGAGGCTATGTGCAAAAGCTGTAAAAAGTTACGATTTAAAGAGGAAAGGCAGTGATCCATATCGAGCAAAAAACACACACGCTCCAAGACGGTACTACTGTTATCGTCTTGACGCCTACAGGGCGCTTAGATATCACGACGGCATGGCAATTTCGCCTCAAGTTGCAGGAGTGTATTTCCAAACTCAGCCGTCATGTGGTCGTGAATCTCGGTCAGGTTAATTTTATCGACAGTTCCGGTCTGACTTCATTGGTCGCAGGAATGCGAGATGCTGACAAAGTGAAAGGGAGTTTCCGCATTTGTAACGTGCATCCAGAAGCCAGACTGGTGTTTGAAGTTACGATGATGGACTCGGTGTTTGAAATTTTTGAGACGGAAGATGATGCCCTTGAGGGTGTTCCCCGCAACAGCATGGCGTCTTGAGGCAAAGAACCCTTTGTTTTAGCAGGCTTCATGAAGGCAGTTCCGCAGAAAAGTCTTGACGCTTACTAAAGCGGTAGGGACCCATAATAGCTCCCCACAGGGCTTTGCCAGTTTCCGGTTCGATTCCTTTGTCATAACTGAGGAATTGCTCCGGAGTAGCCTCAAATCCAAGAGAAACCTGGTAAGTTTCGTCCCGATAGTTGAAGCAGCAACGAGTGTTTGGTGGTAAAGACGCTTGAAAGTGGTAAGCGCTCTGAGCGATCGGGCCAGAGGTAACGGTAAGAGTGCAACCCGGTAGCAGTTCTATGCGATCGCTGCTCAGCGTTTTCAGTAACTCTGGGTTGCGACCAGCACCTATCATAGAAGATGGATCTTCGATCGCGTAGTACTGCACCTGGATCGAGGCGTGCGAATCCCTGCTGTCCTGTAACCGCATGATGCGCTGGCGATAAGCTTTGTCCGGGTAAAGATAGTTGGCTTGCTCCGCAAACAGGGTGAGGCTGTCTGACAAAAACAAAGGTACAGGTCGCTGCCAAAGGCGTAGATGCACGTACCAAGCCGGAGAGTCGATCGCTTGGTCTTTATTGTCAAACTCACCAGCCATGTAGCGAGCTAGAGCGATTAACTCAGGAGAATACATTGTTGTGGGTTGCTGCAAATAAAATACATCAGTTCTCTAAAAACCAGATGGCAATCTTGCATTCTACCCGATCGCAACCGACAGCGGCTCAATTACTCAATGGCCCATTCTGGCGGCGATCGGCTTGGCAAACTTGCACTTAAACGAGACAATAAAGTTAAATCATCCTTAAAAATGCTTTCCGTGAATAACGTCCGCACTGTTTCAGATACTAAACGAAGTTTCTACAACCTTCACACTCGTCCCATCAATACTATTTACCGGCGAGTGGTCGAAGAATTGATGGTAGAAATGCACTTGCTCTCGGTCAATATCGATTTTCGCTACGACCCTATCTACGCTTTGGGAGTTGTGGCTTCCTTTGACCGCTTTATGCAAGGCTATCGACCAGAAGCGGATAAAGACCCTATTTTTGACGCCCTCTGCAAAGCGTTAGAAAATGACCCGCACAGGTACAAGCAAGATGGACAATGGTTGGAGGGATGGGCAAAAAGTCGAAATGCTCAGGAAATTGTCGCAATTCTCAGTCAAGGGTCTGAGTTTAGCAATTCCGAAGATTTGCGACCAACGCTACAAGCTATAGCCAACAACCCCAACTTCAAGTACAGCCGCTTGTTTGCGATCGGTTTGTTCACCCTCCTAGAAGTGGCAGACTCTAGCATAGTTAAAGACACCAAACAGTTGGCTGAGGCGCTCAAACAGATCGGTGCGGCGTTACACTTACCAGACGACAAACTGCAAAAAGACTTAGAACTCTACCGCAGCAATCTAGATAAAATGGCCCAAGCGCGGTTAATGATGGAAGATACCGTCAAAGCAGAACGCAAAAAACGCGACCAACGCGCCGCAGACAGAGGTGTAGTCGTTGCTCCCCCCAACGGTCAAAAAGACGCGATCGATACCTCCGGTAGTTCTCAATAGTAACTTGTCCGTTCTGAGAGATAGCAATAATAATTTTTTGCTATCTCTTAGAAACACAAAAAAGCCAGCTAAAACAGGTATGGTGGTTCTTCTCCCAAACACTCAAGCACTTTATCACTACAACGATAATTTGGTAAAAAGCGATGAGCTATTAGTCAAAAGGAATAGATTAAGGACTGAGCCAATAACGCTACTTTGGTAACCCGTAAGATCTTTTTTATGTAGTGTAAAAAACCAACAGACCATAACTACAATGACTGGGCCTAATTTCCGCCTAGCTCAACAACCAACAAATGCGATCGCATCAGCCAGTCATTATTAAGCGGAAACTAAACCCAGTCCTTAAAGCAAAAACTTAGTTAGATAAACCGGTCCAGAACCTTAGCGGCGCTTAGGCACCTTATTCAGGTAATCAATGTCAAACGCAGACAGGCGTTGCGCGTAATTGCGCTTGGTATTGACCGTAGCCGCCATACCGCTGAACTTGCGGGGGTCGCCTTCGGGCAGTTTCCGTTCCTGTTCTTTGCGGCTGTAGAACTTCTCCAACGCAAAGCGCCAATCTGTTTTGACAGTACCAGCTGATTCTTGGAAGTCCACGCCGTAGCGGGGTGTCACCAAATTGAACGGACGCGCCTCCATCCGCTTGCGTTGGTAGGGTACAGTGAAATCCCCAAACGCTGCGGTATACTCATCGCTATCAACCAGTGCATCCACAAAACCGCTAAAGCCCTTGGTCGCAATCACAATTGACCAAGCGATTTCTTCATCTTGGTTGTAAGAAGTACGACCCAAAAAACGCTTGAGGCAGATTTGTACCAGTCGATAATTATTATTGACTGAAACAACTAAACGATAAAATGCCTCTGACTTCGCCAGTTCCCGAATGAAGTCGCGCACTGTGATAGAGCGATTGGCGAGACGAGTTTCCACCGCAATTTGACGGTTGAACTTGAGAATTTCGTGTTCGCTGAATACTTGGCGATAACCTGCCCAAATCAGTTCCTTAAGCTCGTAGGGAGAAGCGGCATCTTCTAGGCGATAGATATAAGGCGTATCTTCATTAAGATCCGCTACGCCAAAGCTTTTAACGCGCTGGTTTTGGGATGAAGGTTTATATGTAAGCAACGATAGTGCCATGCAAAAGCCTCCTAATGTGGTTGAAAAGTAAATAATTTGGTCAAAACAGTAACTTCAGATCGTAAACTTCAGATTGCCAATTGAAGAATTCAACTTTAAATCTGAGATCTTGAATTTGAAATTCCCTTACCGGCGTTGCGGAAAACTCGTGCTTGAGTTAATCGAGACCGGAATCCCTTCAGGCTTATTATCCCTTGTCGTGTTGGGAATTTTGATATTAGCCGTTGAAACGTTCAGATTTTGGGTAACGGGTTTGATTTGGAGAGAACGTGCCAAATCAAGGAAGTTACGGACATCGCCCCACTTGTAGCGTTCGTCTTCTTGTTTGTCGCGCCAGTAGTTGCCGTAACGAGGCGTCACCAAGTTAAAAGGGCGGTCTTTGTAGCGACGGCGCTGATAAGGCACCGTGTTGTCGCCAAAATTGGTCTGATACTCTTCGCTATCGACCAAGGCGTCAACGAAGCCGCTTATGCCGCTGGTAGCGATTTTAATTGACCAGGCAATCTCTTCATCCTTGTTATATGGGGCACGGCCCAGGATGCGTTTGAGGCAAAGTTCGACGACCCGATAGTTGGAGTTTGTTTCCACAACTAAACGGTAAAATGCCTCAGTCTTCGCCAAACCACGGATGAAGTCCCGCACGGTAATAGACCGATTTTTTACCTGAGATTCCAAACCAATTTGACGAAAAGATTTGAGGATTTCGTGTTCGCTGAGAATTTGACGGTAGCTCGCCCAGATTAATTCTTGGATATCGCTATCGTCGATGCAGTCTTCTATGCGATAGACTCTGGGTGTTTCTTCGTTGGCCACTTCGTAACCCGCTACTCGCTGGTTCTGCGAGGAAGGTTTGTATGTAAGCAAAGGTATGGACATAAGCAGTTTTGAGGTTTGAGTTTTTAGTTTCGATCTGCTAATCGGTATTAGCGCTATGCTTTGGGATCTGTGGAAACATAGCGATAAGGAAGGGCAACTTCCGTATGACTGACAGCTGGTTTAACAGTGCTTCCCTGACGAGTCATATCTGGAATATCGACACTTCTGGTCTGATTGATTGCCCGGTCTTTGTACCGCTGGTAATTAACTTGGGGGGTAACGATGCTCCGCGCCATTGCCAGGAAGTTGTCGGGAATGCCTTTACGAGCAACTTGTTTTTCTGGTGCCCCTGTACCGTAGATCCGCACTTGATAATAGCTGCGGCCTTCAATTTCAATCAGGCGAGTGCGCCAATAGTCGCTGTAACGGGGATTTACTAAGTTGAAGGGTCTTTCGTTGAATCGACGGCGTTGATAGGGTATGAGGTCATCTCCAAAGTTCTGGACATATTCCTCGCTATCAACAATGGCGTCGATAAAGCCATGCAATCCCTTGGTTGCTATCACAATTGACCAGGAGATTTCCTCGTCTTTGTTGTAGCTGGCGCGTCCGAGAAAGCGTTTGAAAGTGATGTCAACTAAGCGGTAGTTGGAGTTTGTTTCAGCTACAAGTTGCCGATAAACTTCGGATTTACCGAGTCCCCGGACAAACTCTCGCACGGAAATAGAGCGATTCCGCAATAAGGATTCTAGGGATAGTTGGCGGTGGCTTTTGAGGATCAATTGTTCGCTGAAGATTTGGCGATAGGCAGCCCAGATTATTTCGTTAACTTCATACTCTGAGGAAGTATTGGTTAACCGATAATTAATGGGATCGTCTTCGTCAGGAACTTCGTAGCCTTCTACGCGCTGATTTTGTGTGGTTGGTGTAATTTCTAGGAGTGGAATTGGCATTTTTTAAGTAGTTGTAAGTTGCTAGTTGTAACTTGATGGTGTTAGTTATTAGTTGTTAGTTGTATTTAACCACTAACGACTGACTGCTAACGACTAACTACTGAGAGTTGCTAATTGAACTCTAGCGCGAACTGCTCGATCGCTTTCCGATGGGAGCATTTGCTGTAAGTGGGTTTGGATATGCGGTTTGAGTCCCGGCTGGGCAGCCAGTAATTGCAAGCCTACAATGGCTGCATAGCGAATCGACCACTCTGAGTCTTGGCAGACTTGTCGAAGCGTGTAAAAAGCTTTTTCCTGGGCGAATGGAATCTGTTCAGGGGAAAGTTTGTGCCAGTGGAGGTTTCCCAATCCTTTGGCGGCAGCGCGGCGGACGCTGGGGGCAAAGTCGTTTAGAGCTGCTGTGTTCAAGATGTCTAGGGCACGCGGATCTGCGATCGCGGCTAAGGCGCGTATGGCATAAGCCCTCGCGCCGTAGTTGTACCCATCCAGTTTTTCTAGTAAGGGCGGTACTGCCGATCCGCCCATTTGAATTAGCCCTTCAACGGCTAGTGATGCTGCTCCTGGGTTGTTGTAGCCTAAAGCAGTGATTAAGATGGGAATTCCAGCTTCTAAATGGGCATCTGCCAAGGCGCGTACTGCTGCTATCAGGCGTGCGGGTGTATCTGCTTGTTCGACAGCCTGAATAAGAGATTGGTCATTAGTCATTAGGAACCTACTACCCTCTTCCCTCTTCCCTAGCCCCAGCCCCTCTTTACAAGAGTGTATCCATCAGGTTCATGACTTTGATGGCCTCGTCGTTGAGCGATTCAGGTTTGAAAGGCTCAAGTTGATGTTCGAGTAAACCTTTGAGAGCTATGAGCTTAAAGCTATTTTCCACTGCCGAGGAGACGATCGCACTAGCAGCCGGTAAATAGCCGATCGCACCAAGGTCAGACAAAGCCACCCGGCGCAATTGAATATCTTTTCCGGCCAAAGCTTTAACTAGGCTTTCTCCATATACTGAGTCTTTGGTCAGCTGGTACATAGCTCTGCTGGCGGAGTACTGCACTCGCTCTACTGAGTGTTCCAGGAAGGGTTTAATCAGGGGAATGGCTTCAGTGGCCTGGAGCGTTCCCAAGGCTTCCATCACGGCTTCGTAGGGTTGTACTAAATGGGGCATTCCCGGTACTTGTACAGCAGCTTCTATTCCACCAAATAGCAGCTGCTTCAGGGCTGGAATGCAAGCTGGGTCGCCCAGCATACCCAGCGACTGAGCAGCTGCTTCTCGCACATAGAAGTCGGAGCCATCCAAACACTCAATTAGGGCAGGTACAGCCTTAATATCTCCAATTTTTCCCAGCGCCCTTGCGGCATTGCGCCGTAGGGGGTAGCCTCCTAATGCTGTCCGGTCAGCCTCATCGTCTAAAGCTGCGATCAGAGCCTCTACTGCTGCTGGTGTGTCGATCTGGAATTTTCCCAGCCACCAAGCGGCATAGTAGCGGAGACTGACATCTTCGTGGGTGAGATTGGCGATCGCCTGTTCTACCGTTAGCGACGGAGAAACTTCTGTTTCGCCATCCGCTTCTGGATTGGACTCCTGCATGATCGGGGTGCAAACACTTTCTCAGTTAATCTTCTGATTTGTCTGATTTTGCGGATGCGGCAGCTTCTTCAGCGCCCCAGGGCTGAATGCTGACGATTTGGCCGCCAAGACGAGTAATGCGCCGCATTTCTTCATTCATGCGGCTGTATGGAACGGTGACAAAGACGCTGCCGCTGCGACGAATAGCGTAGTTATTTTTGTCGTTTTCTTCGTTTTGGCGTAAGCCAACAACTTCGTAACGAAAAACACGGCTACCAGAAGGCGTGTTTGCAGCGCTACCAATGGCGGTTTGACCAAGCATTGTTTTAGTACCTCCTGTGATTTTAATTTCAGATTTCCAATCTGAGATTTTAGATTTAATTTCAATCCAAAATCCAAAATCTAAAATCTAAAATTCTTAGGCTGGGTTGACGCTTACGATTTTGCCGCCAGAACGAAGAATCTGTTGCATTTTGTTTGACAGATTTTCGTAAGGCACCAAGAAAGCGGTGCTGCTGCGACGAAGGCCGGGATATCCTGGCCCACGAAGACCGGCGACTTCGATGCGGTAAACGCGGCCACTTTCGCCGTAAGAACCACCCAAGCAGTTACGGGGGGCAACATCGCTGGATGCGCGGTAGTAAGACCAGGTGTCATCGCTACCGGAAGGCTTGATAACCGTGGAAGCGAGATTCTGCGCCAGGTCGGTGGCGAGGCGAGAGTTACGGCCTTCTACTTGAGCGCGATCGCTGTTGGCATAACCCCGGTACAAGCGGAACATCCGGGTGAAGCCTACGCTTCTTTGCCCTGCTTGATACTCAAAGCTACGATAGTAGGGAACAATGTTGTCGCCGAAGTTGGCTTGATACTCCTGAGAGTCGATGTAGGAGTCAATTTCAGCATCGTAACCCTTGTTCTCGTACAAATCGAGGTGATAAACCACCTCGGATTCGTCATAAGGGGCACGTCCCAGTAGATGCTTGTAGTTCAGCTCGATCAACCGGGTTTGAAAACTGCTGTAGAAAAACTTGGTTTTGTATAGCTCCGATTTAGCTACGGCGCGTACAAACTCTTTGACTGTCAGATTTCCATCTCGCAGAAGCGATTCGGCACTAACCAGACGTTCGGAAGCCATCAAATAATCATTGCCCAGAACCTGACGGTACGTGGCGCGGATTACATTCTCGATATCTTCCTTGGTTGCGTATGGTCTTAGTTCGACCCTTGATGCTTCACCATAAGCTGCGGTTCCCAAACGGGATGCTGCTGCTGTTATCGCCACTTTAAATTTCTCCCAACAAACACAGCTTCTCTTAAATACAACAATGCCCGGAGAAATAAGCAACTGCGAGTTCCATAACCTGCACCTGCATACCCCTCCGGGCCATAGCGATCGATTAGCTCAGGGCATTGATCGCGTAGTCGATGTAGGTGTTAGCTTCGTTACCAGCTTGGCCGCTCAGACCGTGATTGCCTTTGATGTACTTGAGGGCTTCAACGTACCAGCTGGGAGACAGATCGAAAGCAGCGTTGATTTCGCTCAAGCCTGCGATCAGGAATTCGTCGAGTGGGCCAGTACCACCAGCAACCAAGCTGTACGTAATAATACGCACGTAGTAGCCGATGTCACGAGAACACTTGGACTTGCCTTCAGGAGTGGAGGCGAAGTTGGAGCCTTGCTGTTGGGTGGTGTAGGGGTATTTTTGATATACCGCGTTAGCTGCACCATCGATCAGCTTTTGAGCGTTGTTGGTCAGGGCGCGAGCTGCTTCCATGCTGGCAGTTGCGCGTTCATACCGACCGCGAGCGGATTGCAGTTCGGTGTTGCTCAAGAAACGGCCTTGGGTATCTGCTGCTGCGATCGCTTCAGTAATAGGGGTCTTCATGTTTTGGTTATCTCCAGAATGCTTTGCAAAGTTTCCTAACTAGCGTGCGAAAAATCGCGGTTTGAGTAGTTTGAGTGCGGGATAAAATCCCTACTCAGGACTCAACAGTTATTAAGCAACGGCTGCTGCGGCGCGATCGAAGTAGCTGGCTACTTCAGAAATCAAAGAGCTGCAATCGCCTTGGCTGATTCCGCTGGGGTCGTTAGCGATCGCAACTGCGGCTTCTTTCATCTTGGAAACGCCAACAGCTACGGAAGAACCGGGGGTACCGAGAGCTTGGTAGGTTTCGCGCAGGCCATTCAGGCAGCGATCGTCTAGCACGCTGGAGTCACCAGCCAAGATTGCATAAGTTACGTAACGCAAAATGATTTCCATGTCGCGCAAGCAAGCAGCCATGCGACGGTTGGTGTAAGCGTTGCCACCAGGAGCAATTAGCTGAGGTTGTTCGGCAAACAGAGCGCGAGCGGCGTTGGCAACAATTGTGGAACCGTTGCTGGTGATGCGGTTAACGACATCCAAGCGCTTGTTTCCATCGCGAACTAAGCCGGTTAAAGCATCCAGCTGAGAAGCGCTGAGGAATTCACCCTTGGCATCTGCCTGAGAAACAACTTTGGCGAATGCGTCTAACATTAACTCAATCTCCTAACTTTGTTTGGTTTGAGAGGTTTTTTGCTTAAAAACTGGTATTTCGGTAAATACGCCAATTCAAACTTTGAATCAGCTTACCGGGGTCAATAACAGACTAATGTCAAAAGCACTTTTCAAGTTACTGCCCCTACCACTTGCTCCTTTAAAGGAACCTTTTATAAGGATAGGGGATAATTCTGAGAACTTTTCACTTTTTTATGAGAAAAGCGAAAAGTTGCTTAATCAGTACTTTCGCTTACTTTTGCCTGTCTGTAAGTCCCTACAGGTTATGTTTATACACTGCCGTTCAAGCTTAATATATTACAAATTGTTAATTTGGTTCGCTAAGTAGGAACAAACGCATCAAATCCTTTATAAATAAGGCTTTCGACTTCTCCTTGCTCTAGTTATTTGTTACATTTCTTAAAGTATTTATACTTATAGGTTTTTATTGATAAATTTTATATTTTTTTACAAATCGCTAAAACGACCACTTCATAAGGAATTGGGGCTCAATTGACCGAAAGGTCAACCAGTGATTTTGTATAGAAATGTAAATTTAAAGTAATAAAGATACGTAAATTAAATGCTGGAACCGGGGAGGGCCACTCGCCGCCGCAAGACTTCGAGGAGGGTAACGAAGTGAGGTGGAAGAGGTGCTGTCACCTGAATCATCTGTCCGGAGATAGGATGTTCTAAAGAAAGTCGCCAAGCGTGGAGGGCTTGACCGGGTAGGTTGACGCCTATCTTGTGTCCCGAACTGTAAACTGGGTCAGCGACGATGGGATGGCCCATATAGGCACTGTGGACGCGAATTTGGTGAGTGCGGCCTGTTTCTAGCTGAAAGTGGATCAAGGTGTAATTTCCCAGACGTTCCTGTACCTGCCAGTGGGTGACAGCTAAGCGACCTTTTTTCTCTTCCAGCACGACAGCCATTTTTTTGCGATCGACCAGATGACGACCGATCGGTTGGTCAATAATGCCGCTTTCCGTTTTGGGGGAACCGTAGACGACACCCAGGTATTCCCGGCGAGCGGTTTTGGCTTTGAGTTGAGCTTGCAGATGCTGGTAAGCTCGATCGGTTTTAGCGATCGCGATCGCACCCGTCGTATCTTTGTCCAGCCGATGGACAATGCCGGGACGCTGGACACCGCCAATTTCTGCGAGAGGACAATGTGCCAAAAGGGCATTGACAAGAGTACCTGCTGGGTGACCTGCGGCTGGATGGAAAACTAATCCAGCCGGTTTATTAAGAATTAACAAGTGGTCGTCTTCGTAGAGAATATCCAGAGGGATGTTTTCGGCTTGTAATTCCGAAATCTCAGCCTCTGGGATGATGACCTGAATCCGATCCCCAGCTTTAACAATTTTGTTTTTGGTGGGGCAAATTTGGTCATTAATTTTTACCGACCCTTGTTCGATCAGCTTTTGGATGCGGGAACGGGAGAAGTCCGTTAGTTGACTAGCTAACCAGCGATCGAGACGATCGATCTGGTTTTCTGCCAGAAAGTTGCTGGTTTCATTGACTTGTAGGTCGATTTCTGGGTGAGAAATGGTGTTTTGGTTGAACTCGTAAATTTCCATTTTAGAAACAAACCGGGACTGGTGCAGATGTCATAAAATTATAACAATAGGCTGATAAGCGATCGCAAAACACACACCCAATAATGAGCTATTACATCTCTCCCCGTTTCCTTGACAAACTGGCCGTTCACATCACCAAAAACTTCCTTGATATTCCCGGCGTAAGAGTTCCCTTAATTCTGGGAGTTCACGGACGCAAAGGAGAAGGAAAATCCTTTCAATGTGAATTAGTTTTTGAGAAAATGGGCATCGAAGCAATTCACATTTCTGGAGGAGAACTCGAAAGTCCAGATGCTGGAGATCCAGCGCGTTTGCTTCGTCTCCGCTATCGAGAAGCAGCAGAATTAATTAAGGTTCGCGGCAAAATGACCGCGCTGATGATTAACGATTTAGATGCAGGTGCTGGACGCTTCGATCGAGGCACTCAATACACTGTCAATACTCAGTTAGTGAATGCCACACTGATGAATATTGCCGATAACCCAACAAACGTACAACTCCCTGGCAGTTATGACTCAACGCCGCTAAATCGCGTCCCAATGATTGTGACGGGAAATGACCTTTCCACCTTATATGCACCGCTGATTCGCGATGGTCGGATGGAGAAGTTTTTCTGGGAACCAAACCGAGAAGATAAAATTGGCATTGTTGCCGGAATATTTGACAAAGATGAACTTTCAGCTAGAGAAATTGAGCAGTTTGTCGATACCTTTATCGATCAAGCCATAGATTTCTTTGGCGCAGTGAGATCGAGAGTTTATGATGAGCAAATCCGGCAATTTATCCATGAAATTGGTTTTGAGAGAATTTCTTCTCGTGTCGTCAATAGCGCCGAAGAAAAACCAACTTTTCTCAAGCCAGATTTCCGACTGCCTCGCTTAATTGAATTTGGCAACTTAATGGTGCAAGAACAGCAGCGAGTGCAGAATTCAAGGTTGGTAGAAGAGTACAATGCAGGACGATTAAACAACTATCAACAAACGCCAAATCCTGCGCCTGCTAATCCTATCCAAAAGGAAGTGGCGAATAACTCAACTAAAGTTGAGACAATTTACAAAGTCAATTATGCTAGCAGCAGCAACGGTCAGCAAAATGGTTCTAAACTAAGTGCAGAAACTCAGGAACAGGTACGTCAGTTGCTTGCCAAAGGATATAAGATTGGTATGGAAGTGCGATTCGTTTAACCTAAAGTAAGCTGAAAAGCTTACGGGACGGTTAACCCAGTTGTTGAGACTGGTGATAACTGATTATGCAAGTAGGTGCAAAACCTACCCCACAGATGCAGTGGAGAAAGCGTAACCCCTAATTTATTGGGTAGCAACCAATAGATTAAAGCGGGGTTAAAAGGCAGACTACTAGGAGCCGAACCCTGTAACTGTCGAGCAAGAGTCCATGCGTAGCGAAAGCAAAGATGCGTTTGAACCATCGTTACAACCAATGGTGTAACGGCTGAACCAAGGATAAACCCGTTGGAAAACACGGTCAAGACTTGGTTAACACCAAGCCAAAAGGTAAGGATAGGGTATAGGCGATTTTCCATTCGACCTATAAGCATTACCCAGAAACCCGGTGGAGAGCATCACGCTAAAGACTCAAATGTGTGTAATCGGAACGAAGTAACCCTTTTAAATCTCTGGAAGGTCGAATATCCAGTAAACAGCTAGTGAATGACTTAAAAGGGAGGGATTGTATCAGAAGCGAATGCCCTGTTGTAATGACAGGGATATGCTGACAGGTACACGGTAATTCCAAAGGAATGAGAACAAGTAGCAATGAATACGTCTAAAACACTGAACAATCAGATGGGGGAATGGAAGGACTTAAACTGGCGAAAGCTAGAGAGAATCACCTTTAAGTTGCAAAAGAGAATATTCCAAGCGAGTGAGCGTGGCGATGTTAAAGCAGTTCGCAAACTTCAAAAGACCTTGATTAGGTCTTGGTCTGCAAAGTGTGTAGCGGTACGTCGGGTAACGCAGGATAACCAAGGTAAAAATACGGCTGGTGTGGATGGCATTAAATCGCTAACCCCAATGCAACGTATAACCTTAGTTAGGCGTTTGAAACTAACCGGAAAGGCAAAGCCCACTCGTAGGGTAATGATACCTAAACCCGGAACAGAGGAAAAGCGGCCTTTAGGAATACCCACAATAGACGACCGCGCCTTGCAAGCGTTAGTCAAGCTAACGTTAGAACCAGAATGGGAGGCAAAATTTGAGCCAAACAGTTATGGTTTTAGACCAGGACGTTCTTGTCACGATGCGATTGGGGCAATATTTGACAGTATCAAAGGAAAAGCCAAGTATGTGCTAGACGCTGATATTGCTAAATGTTTCGACCGTATAGACCATAAAGCTCTTTTGGACAAGGTAAAAACATACCCCACCTTAAGAAGACAGTTACGAAGCTGGCTTAAGGCGGGGGTGCTGGAAAACGGTAATTATCTTCCTACTAATGATGGTACACCACAAGGAGGTGTCATTTCACCTTTACTTGCGAATATTGCCTTACATGGTATGGAGGAACGGGTTAAACAATTCGCAGAAACGTTAAAAGGGACTAAACGAGATAATCGCTATGCCCTAAGTTTAATCCGATATGCTGATGACTTCGTGATAATACATGAGGACATTAACGTAATTCTCGCCTGTCAAAAGATAATAGCCGATTGGTTGTGTGACATAGGATTGGAGTTAAAACCAAGTAAGACAAAGCTAACCCATACCTTAAACGAATACGAAGGGAATATTGGGTTTGAGTTTTTAGGGTTCCACATACAACAGCACGCTGTAGGCAACTACAGATGCGCTAAAAATCCACATGGAACACCGCTAGGTTTTAAGACAATAATCACCCCTTCTAAGCCAAAAGTCAGAACTCATCTAGTCAAGATAGCTGAAGTAATAGATACCCATAAAACCGCCCCACAAGCTGCGTTAATTAGCAAGCTGAACCCAATCATCAGGGGCTGGTCAAACTATTACTCAACAGTAGTCAGTAAGGAAACCTTCTCAAAGGTAGATAACCTGACTTACGACAAATTAAGGGCATGGGCAAGAAAGAGGGGAAAAGGTAGCATCAATAAGGACAAATACTGGAGAACAGTAGATGACCGAGATTGGTGTTTCAGTACCGAAGACGGATTAAAACTAATGTCCCATTCCGAGACGCCCATCATTAGGCACGTCAAAGTTAAGGGCCAAGATAGTCCTTATAACGGTGACTGGATTTACTGGAGTAAGCGACGTGGAGAGTACCCAGGCACGCCTGCAAGGGTGTCATCACTTATCAAGAAACAAAAGGGTATTTGTCCCCACTGCGGTTTGTACTTTACGAGTACGGACATTGTAGAAGTTGACCATAAAATCCCTAAATCTCTGGGTGGTAAAGACATCCAAGAAAATCGTCAACTTTTACACAAGCATTGTCACGACACAAAAACGGCCTCGGACGGTTCCCTCCAAAAGAACTATGACGAGAACCCGTTTTGAATCGTACCTATAACAAAGGTGGAATTATCAAGGAGCCGGATGAGGTGAAAGTCTCACGTCCGGTTCTGAAGGAGAGGTAGAGGTAGCAATGCCTCTATCGACTCTAACCACGCTGATGAACGTCGTTTTCGGACTCAATCTTGGCAAAGTTGTTCTCCCATCCAGACAAGTGAGGTGTCGGATGCGATCGCAGCTCTTGAATCCTGCTTAAATGAGCATACCGGAGAATATGTCCGCTTGATCGGTATCGACCCCAAAGTCAAGCGACGCATTGTGGAGACAATTATCCAAAAACCGAAGATTTAGCTAGCAAAGTTGGTAGTGGGTAGTTGTAGGTCATTAGCCTCCTCTTTGACGGACGAGACGCCCATCCCACAATAAGTTGTTGGATATTTTTTGTTTGGAAGCTACTAACTCACATTGCTAGTTAGGTACGTTGTTGCGCTTTAGCGCTCTTTTAGCGCTAAAGCGCAACAACGTACCTAATATTAGCCTCAACTAGATAACTAGCAACTTGGGTTACTAAATACTCTTAGCCCCCTCTCCGTTGCGGGGAGGGGGTTTGGGGGTGTGGTTCTAAATACCCCCATTCTTATCAATATAGTCCACAATTTTGGCAATACAGTCGCGAATTTGGGGACTGCTTTTACCATGATCTTCAGTGACAGTAATAATGTAAGTTTTACCGTTAATTTCTGCTGCTAATGTAGCCCCTCTAACTTTAGTATTTTCTCCGGTTTTCTCACCTAACCATCGCCCCGCAGATGTTTTTAATGCTTCAAATCCCAACAAGCGATCGATCTGCTGATTGAAGATATCAATAAGTACCTTATATTCTGGATGTTCGCAATTGTAAATTTGCACCATCATCGCTGAAAGTTCGTTACTTGTAATTAGGTTAGATGCAAAGCCACGATTTCTAGTTGGTGGCGTAAATTCTCCTGTTAGCTTGTAAGCAACGCGAGTTGTGCGATAGCCGAGACTGTTTAATACTTGATTAATATAATTCCAACCCAAGTAATCAATTATTTGATTTGTGGCAATATTACTGCTATTAGCAATCATTTCGGTCAGTAAATATCTAAAAGAGTAAGATTTTCCCACTTTTATTAGGGAATAATCCTCTTCAGTGAAGTTGCTGCGGTCAACATAAATAGTTTTATCCAAGCTAATGTTTTCTGTGGCAATTTTGTGCAAAAGAACGACCGCAATGGGAACTTTAATTAAACTGGCGGCACTTTTTGGGGGCCGATCGCCTTGATAGCTCAAACATTTTCCAGAAAGGTCGCAAACTGTAATCGTTGGCGAAGAAAGACCGCTGTGGGAAGCAATTGTACCAAGAATTTGCGATCGAGAAATTTTGATCGCAGCAGAACGCAAAGAAAAAGCATTTTTGTTTCGGTACAAATTTGCTTTAATATCACATGAAAAAGAACTAAGCAGGCTTGTGGACGTGCTGGTAAGCGCGGTCGCAGACGAGACAATTTCCTGGCTCGAATATAGCAAAATTGTATAACTAGCAAGTACCGTAGGGGGAGATGCGATTCCCATGATACTAATGATAGTCGCCAAAGATTGTCCAGCTAGAAGGTAGGGCACTGTTTTACGAAAATTTCAGATTTTAGATTTCAAGTTTAAACTCTGAGTAAATATTCCACTGATTGCCGTCGTGAATTAGCAGTGTGAGGGCGTCAGCAGAGAACTCAAATTGCAACGATCGGCCCCTAAATTCCGGCCATGCAGCCTGAAAATTTGGCCGTGTCAAGTCTTTAAAGGCAACAGTCATGTGAGGAGCGAAAGGGCGACTTTTAGAAACAGGATCTACAATACCCAAGGATGTCTCCATATAGTTCATCAAGTCTGCTTGTAAAGTTAAGAGTTCTGGCGTCTTGAGAACATTAATATAAATGACTCTAGGGTAAAAAGCGTCAAATCCCGATAGTGTAATTGGTATCCCTTGTCGCGTACCGGCAAAACCGATCAGGGATTCTACCAAAACCTTAACTGAATCGATCGCCCACTCAAAAGGCGGTTGTAGGGTAATATGCGGGGGAGATTTCTGGGCGTGGCGACTGTTATAGCGATCGGCAAAGTATTGCTTGATCTCATTAGCGCGATCCTGCATTTCCTGCGGCGGCAAGAGAGCGATGAAAAATCGTTTTTTTGATTTGTCCACAATAGTATAATTACAACTGAGATGTGCTGCTAATAGTTTTAAAATCCTCCAAAGCGAAGATTAGCACAAAAAGGATTAATTGCAATGGCTTGGTTTGTCAAGATTGAAGAAGGAATTGTCGATAAATCTACATTTGACAAATACGTATCGGCCCATAAAGCCTACGTGCGCGACTTGATTGCCAAAGGACATCAGGCGCGTAGCGGCTACTGGGGTGAACTGGGAGGAGGAATGTTGCTTTTTCAGGCAGCTTCGATGGATGAGGCGCAAGCGATCGTTGCCCAAGACCCCCTAGTGCAAAATGGCTGCGTCAAGTACCAACTTCATGAGTGGCGAGTTGTTGTAGAGTAGTGGAGTGGGCTCCCCCACTCCCCCACTCGCTTTAAGTATTATGGTCATGAGGGGTCAGAACTAAGAAACCCTTTGACAAAGAGGAATTATTGTGCAGCCTACTGATGCTACTAAATTTACCGAGAAAGCCTGGGAAGCGATCGTCAAATCCCAAGAGGTGGCGCGTCGCTATCAACATCAGTATCTGGAGGTAGAACATTTAGCGATCGCGCTTCTGGAACAAGATGGACTGGCGCACCGAATACTTAACCGTGCTGGCGTTGACTCCGCCCGCTTAGTGTCCCAACTGGAATCTTATGCAAAAGCACAAACTAGAGTAGTTGCCAAGAATGATGATATCTACTTGGGCAAAAGCTTAGACGTAATGCTCGATCGCTCTGAGTCAGCCAGGGTAACTTGGCAAGATGGGTTTATTTCCGTCGAACATTTATTGCTGGGCTTTGCCGAAGACGAAAGGTTGGGGCGTCGGTTGCTCAAAAGTTTTGATGCAGACGCCAAAAAGCTGGAAGCAACGGTTAAACTTGTTCGCGGCAGTCAAAAAGTTAGCGATCAAAACCCAGAGAATCGTTACGACGCCCTGGAAAAGTACGGACGCGACCTCACCGAACAAGCAAAAGCTGGTAAACTTGACCCCGTAATCGGGCGGGATGATGAAATTCGCCGCGTGATCCAGGTGTTATCGCGCCGCATGAAAAACAATCCGGTACTGATAGGGGAACCGGGAGTGGGGAAAACTGCGATCGCAGAAGCCTTAGCCCAGCGTATCGTCAACGGCGACGTACCGGAATCCCTGAAAAACCGCAGGCTAATTTCCCTAGATATGGGCAGTATGATTGCAGGTGCCAAATATCGGGGAGAATTTGAAGACCGCCTCAGAGCTGTACTCAAAGAAGTCACCAACTCCCAAGGGCAAATTGTCTTGTTTATCGACGAACTGCATACCGTCGTCGGTGCTGGTGCTAACAGCCAAGGGGCGATGGATGCTGGCAACTTGCTCAAACCGATGTTGGCGCGGGGGGAATTGCGCTGCATTGGCGCAAGCACTCTGGATGAGTACCGCAAGCACATTGAAAAAGATGCCGCGCTGGAACGTCGGTTTCAACAAGTTTATGTGAATCAACCCTCGGTTGAGGATACGATTTCGATTCTGCGGGGACTCAAGGAACGTTACGAAGTTCACCACGGCGTTAAAATTACCGACTCTGCTTTGGTTGCGGCGGCGACACTTTCCCATCGCTATATCTCCGATCGGTTTTTGCCAGATAAAGCGATCGACCTGGTAGATGAGGCAGCTGCTAAGTTGAAAATGGAGATCACCTCGAAACCGGAAGAGTTAGAAGCGATCGATCGACGGTTGATGCAGCTGGAAATGGAGAAATTGTCCCTGGAAAAGGAAGAAAACAAAGCGTCGCGAGAACGTTTGCGGGGAATAGAAGATGAAATTGCCACTGGGAAGGAAGAACAAGAACGACTTTCTTCCCAATGGCAAGGTGAAAAGCAACTCCTGGAAGCAATCAATACCTTGAAGGAGGAAGAAGATCATCTGCGGGTGCAAATTGAACAAGCAGAAAGAGCTTACGATCTCAATAAGGCGGCGCAGTTGAAGTATGGCAAGCTGGAAGGTTTGCAGCGCGATCGCGAAGTCAAGGAAGCCGAACTTTTGAAGCTGCAATCCCAAGGTTCTACCCTGTTACGCGAACAAGTCACGGAAGCCGATATTGCCGAAATTGTCGGTAAATGGACAGGAATTCCAGTTAATCGCTTACTGGAATCGGAACGGCAGAAATTATTGCAATTAGAAGCCCAACTGCATAAAAAAGTAATCGGTCAACAGGAAGCCGTCTCAGCCGTCTCGGCGGCCATTCGTCGCGCCAGAGCGGGAATGAAAGACCCCGGACGCCCGATCGGTTCATTTCTGTTTATGGGGCCTACAGGAGTCGGAAAAACCGAGTTAGCCCGCGCTTTAGCTCAATTTTTATTTGATTCGGATGACGCCCTAGTGCGGATTGATATGTCCGAGTACATGGAAAAACATTCCGTGTCCCGACTGGTGGGTGCGCCTCCCGGATACGTCGGTTATGAGGAAGGGGGGCAACTTTCCGAGGCAATTCGCAGGCGTCCCTACTCGGTGGTATTGTTGGATGAAGTGGAAAAAGCCCACCCAGATGTGTTCAACATTTTGCTGCAAGTCTTGGATGATGGGAGGATTACCGATTCCCAGGGCAGAACGGTGGATTTTCGCAATACTGTAATTGTGATGACGAGTAATATAGGAAGCGATCGCATTCTCGAATTCGCCCACGATGATTCCCAATACGAACAAATGCGTAAACAGGTGATGGAAGCCCTCAGAAAACACTTCCGCCCGGAATTTCTCAACCGGGTTGATGATATCATCCTGTTCCACACCTTAAGTCGCAGCGAATTGGGCCAAATTGTCGGAATTCAAATGCTGCGAATCCAGAAGTTACTCGCCGACCAAAAAATTAGCATTGAGCTTAAACCTATAGCCCAAGAGCATTTGGCCGAAGCAGGCTACGATCCAGTTTACGGCGCTCGCCCGATCAAACGAGCGATTCAGCGAGAACTGGAAAATCCGATCGCTACCATGCTGTTGGAGAACGCCTTTGTTCCCGGTGACACGATCGCGATCGATTGTGTCGATAATAAGCTCATATTCACCAAAAAACAGCCTCTTACTCTCTCGCCAGCAGTTCAAGCACTGGAAACCTAATATTAAAGCATTTCAAATTTGAGATTTGAAATCTCAAATTTGAAATCTCAAATTCCCCCTCTCCCCAGTCTCCCAATGCTAGACTTCACCGTTGCCATACCAACCTACAATGGGGAAAGCCGTTTACCAGATGTTCTGGAACGACTGCGATCGCAAATCAACACAGAAAGCTTCTGTTGGGAAGTAATTGTCGTTGATAATAACAGCACCGACAACACCAAAAAAGTTGTTGAAGAGTATCAAAAAAACTGGCCTGTAGCCTATTCTTTAAAATATTGTCAAGAGAAGAAACAGGGGGCAGCATTCGCTCGGCAACGGGCAATTGAAGAAGCAAAAAGCCAACTCATTGGTTTCCTAGATGATGACAATCTGCCAGCACCAGATTGGGTTGCAGCAGCTTATTCTTTTAGCAAAGAGCATCCCAATGCTGGTGCTTACGGTAGCCAAATACACGGTGCCTTTGAAGTCGAACCGCCAGAGAATTTTGATAGGATAGCCCCATTTTTAGCCATAACAGAGCGAGGTGACAAGCCACTGCGGTATGAACCCCAAAAAAAATTATTGCCTCCCTCCGCCGGATTAGTTGTGCGTAAGCAACCTTGGCTGGAAAATGTCCCCAGTCAGTTGATTTTGACAGGTAGAACCGATGGCCAGATGCTAACAGGTGAAGACTTAGAAGCTTTGTCTCACATTCAACGTTCTGGTTGGGAAATTTGGTATAATTCTGCCATGCAACTTGACCACAAAATACCTTATTGGAGGCTAAAAAGAGACTACCTAATTCCATTTATGCGCGGGATTGGATTGAGTCGTCACGTCACGCGAATGCTGAGTGTTAAAAGGTGGCAAAAACCATTGGCAATTTTTGCTTACATGGCGAACGATATACGTAAAATTATATTTCATCTAGTCAAATACCGCACCAAGATTCAAACCGATATTGTTGCTGCTTGTGAGATGCAGCTATTTTTAAGTAGCTTAATTAGCCCATTTTTTATCTATAACAAAATCTACTTATACAAGTATATAAAAAGGGGAGAAAAAATTGAATCTAATTAAGAAAAAAATGGAAAATATGTCTGTAGAATTAACGGTTGCTATTCCTACATACAACGGGCAAAGTAGATTACCTAAAGTGCTGGATAAGTTGCGATCGCAAACAGGCACAGAATACTTTGCATGGGAAATTCTTATCATCGATAATAATAGTAATGATAATACCGCTAAAGTAGTTCAAGAATATCAAAATAGCTGGAAACACCCCTATCCCCTCAAATATTTTTTTGAACCTCAACAGGGATTGGTATGGGCAAGAAAACGGGCTATAAAAGAAGCTAACGGAAAATTTGTGGCGTTTTTAGATGATGATAATCTACCTGATAATAACTGGGTTTCAGCAGCTTATTCATTTGGAGAAAAACATCCAAAAGCAGGTGTTTATGGCGGTCAAATTCACGGTAATTTTGAAGTACAACCTCCTGAAAATTTTGAGAGAATAGAATCTTTTTTGGCAATTAAGAAATGCGGTTCGGAACCAATTTTATATGAACCCCAAAACCTCAGACTTCCTCCTGGTGCGGCGCTAGTTATCTGCAAACAAGCGTGGTGTGAAAGTGTACCTGATACCCCTATTTTGAAGGGAAAGATGGGTAAATCTTTATCCCAAGGAGAAGACTACGAGATATCGCTTCACATATATAAAGCAGGGTGGGAAATTTGGTATAATCCTGCAATGCACACTTATCATCAAATACCCCACTGGCGCTTAGAAAGAAATTATTTGCTTTCCATAGCATACAGTTGTGGTTTAGCTACTTGTCAATTACGCACAATTAACGCCGAAAATTGGCAAAAACCGATGATTGTTGCTAGAACTTTGTTAGGTAACTTACGTCGAGTTATACTTCACTTCATCAAGTATCGAGGACAGCTTAAAACTGATTTAGTTTGTGAGTGTGAAATGGCTTTTTTTATTGGTAGCTTAATTAGTCCTTTTTATTGGCTTAAAACAACTCTCCTTAAATTATAGTTTTCATTGTTTGAAGCAGTGACTTTTGATTTTTAGGAGAAAATTGGGAGATTGAGGAATTAAGATAATAGCTACGATTTTAATAAATACTATTAGTATAAGGCCCGATCGCTTTTTCAGCAAAGAGGGATCGTTACTAACTGCCAGCCAAAGACATTTTGCGGCTGCTAAACCCTGTTTTCGGTTAGGGTAGCTTTCAAGCGTCTTAAAAACTAAATATTGATAAATATTAGAAATACTAACCTTTTTCATATGTTGTAAAGATGTTGGAGCCTGGTTAAAAGCTCTCTCAATTACCTTTAAGCATTCTGATGCCTGCCTGAAAACATTAGAAGAAATTGAATTAGCAGAAATTCGATATAAAACTTGCACTTTTGGTACAGTTACAAAATGATAATTTGCAGCCAAACGTAAGTACATATCCCAATCTTCAGGGCCAAACAATGATTCATCAAAATTTCCTACCTTTATTAAAGCTTCCCTACGAATTAATGGTGTAGAGCCATTTTCTAAGAAATTTTGTAGCAAAAGCTGTTCGTAAACATTGCCGTTGGCGGTAACGTAATTACCAGGACATACAAATTTACCGGAGCGATCGATATAATCAGTCCAACTATAAGCAACACCTGCATTAGGATTAGCTTGCAAAACCTGTAACTGAGATTCCAACTTATCAGATGTCCACAAGTCATCTGAATCCAAAAAAGCAATAAAATCGCCACTAGCCTGAGCAATACCACGATTTCGACTGGCAGACACTCCAGCATTGGGATATGAAAATACCTTCAGGCGGTGGTCTTGGATACGGGAAATAATTTCCAAAGTAGAATCTTGAGAACCATCATTAATGACGATTAATTCAAAATCAGTGAAACTTTGATTTAATACAGATTCAATTGTTTCTCGAATTGTATTTTCACTATTATAAACTGGGATAATTACCGATATTAGTAGCATAGTAAATCCTATAATATAAACTAAAATAGCTCTAATTGCAGGTGGCCAAGAATAGTTGTAGTATTAAATACACCCTGAAATTTAGCTATTAAAACCTGAGATATGGGAGGCGGCAAAATAATCATTACTGCGATTTTCAACAACGCTTTGCAAATTACTCGCGTTTTCAGTAAAGCCGTATCGTTACTTAGAGAATGCCAGAGCAATTTGACTGCTATTAAACCCTGCTTTGGCTGTGCTTTTCCTTCCAGAGCTTTAAAAGTAAGACCCTTGTAAATATTAGCAATGGAATGCCTTTTCAAGTGCTGTAGCGATTCGGGAGCCTGATTAAAAGCTTTTTCAATTACTTTTAAGCTGCCTACTTCTTGTTTAGGAAGATTAGCTGAGACTGAATTATCAGATTGTCGATATAAAATTTGTGGATATGGAACAGCAACAAAATGATATTTAGCAGCTAAACGTAACCACATATCCCTATCTTCAGAATGAGTAAATGACGCATCAAATTCTCCCACTTCTGTGAACGCATTTTTACGAATTAAAGGGTTGGAACCATTTTCGATAAAATCAATTAATAAGAGCTTTGCATAAACATCACCAGTAACGCTAATATGACTACCTCGACGTGAAAAATTACCTAATTCATCAATACATTTAGTCCAGCTATAAGCAACAGCCGCTTGAGGATTTTCTTGGAGTGCTTTTAATTGCAATTCTAGCTTATCTGCTGTCCAAAGATCATCAGCATCAATAAAAGATATATATTCACCTGAAGCATGAAAAATACCCCGGTTACGACTTTCAGATAATCCTGCATTAGGGTAAGAAAATACCTTTAAACGTTCATCTTTTATGCTAGAAACAATCTCTAAAGTTCTGTCTTGCGAACCATCATTGATTATGATTAATTCAAAATCTGTAAAAGTTTGATTCAAAACGGATTCGATGGTTTCTTGAATGGTTCTTTCACCGTTATAAACGGGAATAACTACAGAAATAATTGGCATATCAGTAACCTCTTTACTAAGTTAGTTATTTTCCTTCAAAAGGTACTCCTTTCCTCATATATATCAGTAAGGTATCTATATTATATAGCATTTTGTATTTAGTTATCATTGTTCCAGCTATTTCCCTTGGCAATAAAAGTACGGTAATGATTTTAAATAAAACTTTACCAATAACTTTTGTCCGCAGCAATGAGGGATCGTATTTCACAGATTGCCAGAAAAATTTAGCCGCTATTAAACAATCCTCTCGTTTCGTAGCCAAATTCAAAGACCTAAACAGGAGATATTTATAAATATTTCCTTTGCTTAACTGTTTCAGTGGTGAAAAATATGCTGGATTGCGATCGCAAGCTCGCTCGATTACTTCAATACTATCTGATTCCATTTGCAAAAGATTGGTAGACTTGGAATTGGAAGATATTCGATAGAAAATCTGTGGTTTAGATACTGCAACGAAACTATAGTCAGATGCTAGCCTCAGCCACATATCCCAATCTTCCGAAAAATGACGATATTCATCAAAATAACCAATTTTTTTCAAAGCTTCACTACGAATCAAAACATTTGAACCACTATCTACAAAATTAGTTAATAATAGATTTGCATAAACATCTCCGCTGAAACTGAAGTAACTACCTTTACCCAAAAACTTTCCCGATTCATCTATGCAATCAGTCCAACTGTAAGCTACCGCCGCTTCAGGATTTCCTTGGAGTGCTTTCAATTGCTCTTCTAATTTATCTGGTGTCCAGAGATCGTCAGCATCTATAAAAGAAATATATTCGCCAGATGCACGGGAAATACCCCGGTTGCGACTTGCAGAAGAACCAGCATTAGGATAGGAAAATACTTTAATTCGCGAATCTTGAATTAGGGAAACAATCTTTAGAGTAGAATCTTGTGAACCGTCGTTTATGATGATTAATTCTAAATCTTTTATTGTTTGATTCAAAACAGATTCCACGGTTTCTTTAATGGTTTTTTCTCCGTTATAAACTGGCATAATTACAGATATCAGTGGCATACTATCTTGCTCGTTTTTAAAAAGGTTCTCGTTTTATGTGGATAAATAAAGCATTTACATCGTATAAACTTTGCCTTTTATTAATCAAATACTGAGATAGTTTAGGCGGCAATAAAACCATAGTGGCAATTTTTAATAATACTTTCCAAAAAACTCGCTTTCTCACCAAAGCTGGATCGTATTCGACAGCTTTAAACAGTAACCTACCAGCCTCTAAACCTCTGAGAGGATTTGCAGACATATCAAGTACTCTAAAAGTAACGTCTTTGTAAAAATTAGCTATGCTGTACTGCTTTAGCTGCGGCGGTAAAGGTTTATAAGCTCGCTCAAAAGCACGTTCTCTAACTAGCACACTTGTTACTTCATGTCTCCGTATATTCGTACTCATTGAATTAGGCGAGAGGCGATATAAAAGCTGGGTACGTGGTACTGCTACAAAATTATAGCGGGCAGCTAATCTTAAATACATATCGTGATCTTGGCTTGCCGCGAGTGACTCATCAAAACCACCAACTTCGATTAAGGCTTCCCTGCGAATTAATGGGAGAGAACCAGTTGTCACAAAAGGAATTAAAAACAGCTTTGCATATATATCGCCATTTTCAGTTATATGGAAACCTTGACGAAAAAATTTACCTGATTCATCGATACAATCTATCCAACTGTAAGCTACAGCCGCTTCGGGATTATCTTGTAGTGCTTTTAATTGTGCTTCTAACTTATCTTCTGTCCACAAATCGTCAGCATCTAAGAAAGCAATGAACTCTCCCTTAGAAAGGGAAAAACCGCGATTACGACTGACAGCAAGACCAGCATTAGGGTAAGAGAAAACTTTCAATCTGGGATCTTGTATACTAGAAACAATCTTTAAAGTTGCGTCTGTGGAGCCATCGTTAATTACAATTAACTCAAAATCCGAAAAAGTTTGCTTGAAAACTGACTCAACTGTCTCGCGAATTGTTTTTTCGCTATTGTAAGCGGGAATTATCACCGAAATCAGCGTCATATCGTCTATTTACCTAAATCTTATCGGACTGACAATCCAACCAGCGATGATGCAAGAAAATAGAAAATACTTTAGCATACTATAATTTATTTACTCCTTAATGCGATCGCACGCTTTCGGACTGTACAGAGGTACAATGGAGATACTTCACCGATCGCCTTTTGATCTTTCATATCCCTAAACAAAGCACAGTAACTTTCTATACCCGTAACTTAACTAAGCATTTATGCGAGTTTCCCCACATAGTCCCCGAAAATCCACTGTTTACCCTTCCGCAGCCAAAAAAATTCGGTTCCTTGGGCGGACTGACGTAAATTTGCGGATGCTGCTTAAAATACCGAGCCAGTGAACTCGTGCCAGCTTGGCCAACACCTATCTTAACCAAAAAAGTCGGCATTTTCATAAAATCACCTCTTTTTTAAGAAATCGTAATACCAGGTATATCCTATGCTGATCAAACTTAAGTCGGTTATTCCCCAGGAGTTCAGAAGCCTAGTAAAGTCTAAGCTCCTCCGTCCTTTGCAACGCCAAGCAAATCATTTGCTTGACATTCTATCAACTGAGTATAATTACCGCTTTCGCCGTCAAGAAATCCAGAAGCACTTAGAGAAGATGCGCGGACGGCCACAAAGACTTCACATTGAAGGAACTAACATCTGCAATGCTAAGTGTACCTTCTGCGCTTATCCTCAGATGGAAAGACCGAAACAAACAATGCCAATGGATCAGTTTAGGCGCGTTATTGACGAGTATGTGGCAATGGGTGGGAAATATGTTTCTTTGACACCAATAGTAGGAGATCCATTTGTCGATCCCCATATCTTCGATCGGCTGGACGATCTCTACCAACGCCCTCAAATAGAAGGATTTTACTTCTACACCAACGCAATTTTGATGAAGCCAGAAGTGAGTGAAAAGCTCTTGGCCTACGGTGATAAGCTAAAGATTCATGTATCTTTGGGTGGATTCGATCGGGAAACCTATAAAAATATCATGGGCGTTGACCAATTCGATCGCGTCCGCCGTCACATTGAGTCATTTATTCAGATAAAGCTCCAAGCCAACTCCCCCATCCAGTTTGTCGTATCAATACGTTGTCCCCTCTCCAAATGCACTGGCGACTTCTGGCGGAAAATTCGCACCAATCAAGTTAAGGGAGTGCTTGCGTTGGATTTTCCCCATTACGGCTTTGACTCCTGGGCAGGTAAAATAAAAGACGAAGATTTGATGAAAGTGGGCCTCGAACCGATCCAAAAGCCCTACAAGAAGGGTGCTTGCGAACTCCTTTACATGAAACCAGTTGTTTTAGCTAACGGCAAGGTAAACGCTTGTGCTTGTCGCGATGTGGAGGCAAAACTAATAGTAGGCGATCTCAAAGAATCCACACTCGCAGAAATTTGGGAAGGCAAAGCCATTCAGGAAATCATTGAGCGTCACGAACGAGGAGATTTCCCAGAAGTCTGTCAGCATTGCACTTGGTACATCAGTATTTACAACCAGCGCCAAAGCACGATCTTAAAACCCTTACTCAACTGGCAGGAGGAGGATGCCAACGAAGGCTTTAGGCTCTACTGAAACAAGATCGCAGATGCCGAGTAGGGTAATCCGAATCAGCAATAGGGTAAAATCTCCGATCGCAAGAGCGTAGCGATCGCTCCCTATCTTTTGTGAAAATATCTAAAGTAACCTCTCATAAAAGATATCACCATGCTGGAACAAGGCACCATAAGTATTCATACCGAGAATATTTTCCCCATCATCAAAAAGTCGCTCTACTCCGACCACGAGATATTCTTGCGAGAACTGGTTTCCAACGCTGTGGATGCCATCCAAAAACTCAAAATGGTGTCCCACGCAGGGGAATTTAGCGGCGGCCTCGATGGCCCTGAAATTAACATTTCGATCGACAAGGATAACAAGACACTCTCCATCAGCGATAACGGTATCGGCATGACGGCAGAGGAGGTGAAGAAATACATCAACCAAGTCGCCTTCTCCAGTGCTGAAGAATTTATCCAGAAATATAAAAGCGATGGCGACCAACCCATTATAGGTCACTTCGGCTTGGGCTTCTACTCCTCCTTTATGGTGGCCCAGAAAGTCGAAATCGATACCCTGTCTTACAAAGAAGGGTCGCAGGCAGTTCACTGGTCGTGCGACGGTTCGCCAACCTTTGTGTTGGAAGACTCATCGCGCACCGATCGCGGCACCACTATCACCCTCACCCTACAGGAAGAAGAACTAGAATATCTGGAACCTTCCCGCATCCGGCAGCTGGTGAAGACCTACTGCGATTTTATGCCAGTGCCGATCGAACTGGACGGCGAACAGATAAATAAGCAAAAGGCACTGTGGCGCGAATCTCCCAGGAACCTCAACAAAGAGGATTATTTAGAGTTCTACCGCTACCTGTATCCCTTCCAGGAAGAACCGCTGCTGTGGGTACACTTAAACACCGACTATCCCTTCCTCCTCAACGGGATTCTCTATTTTCCCAAGCTAAAACCGGAAGTAGACGTAACCCAGGGTAACATCAAGCTGTTCTGCAATCAGGTGTTTGTCAGCGACCACTGCGAAGAAATTATTCCCAAATTTCTTTTACCGATGCGTGGTGTGATCGATAGTCCAGATATTCCCCTGAACGTCTCTCGCAGCGCCCTCCAGATGGATCGGACCGTCCGCAAAATAGCAGACTTCGTTGCCAAGAAGGTGGGCGATCGCCTCAACGAACTATATCGCGATAACCGTTCCGAATATATCCGCTGCTGGCAAGACCTCGGCACCTTCGTCAAATTCGGCTCAATGAACGACGAGAAGTTCAAAAAGCAACTCGAAGACATCATCATTTATCGCACCACTTTCCAAGCAGGAGAGCAGGAAAGCAAGGGAGCAGAGGAGCCACAAGCTAAGGTACAAGTGCAAACTCAAGAGGGGGATGCTTGGCAAAATGTGACTCCATCCGCTGATGAACAAGAAAATCCAAAATCCAAAATCCAAAATCCAAAATCGGAATATACCACTCTGAAGGAATACCTGGAACGCAACCAAAAGCGTCACGAAAACCGAGTTTTCTACTCCACCGATGAAGTGGCACAAGCTACCTACGTAGAACTACACAAAAGGCAGGGTCTAGAAGTCCTGTTTATGGACTCCTTCATCGACTCCCATTTCATCTCTTTTCTAGAGCGGGAATATAAAGATGTCCAGTTCTCTCGCGTGGACTCCGAACTAGATCAAAACCTGGTCGAACAAGACAAAGCTGCCGAAATCGTTGACCCCAAAACCAACAAAACCCGCAGCGAACTGATCAAAGAACTGTTCGAGAAATCCCTTAACAAACCCAAACTTACGATCCGCACTGAAGCGCTGAAGTCAGACGACCCTCAAGGAACGCCACCAGCAATGGTTTTGCTGCCAGAATTTATGCGGCGTATGCGAGAGATGACCGCTTTGTTGCAGCAGCAAGCCGTTCAATTCCCAGAAGAACATACTTTGGTGGTGAACACCACTCACCCCTTGATCCAAAATCTTGTTAGTCTGAGTCAGGGCAGTATCCTCCAAGCTGAAGGGACATCTCCCAGCGGTGAACTAGCCAACCTGATTTGTCATCACGTCTACGATTTGGCGTTGATGGCTCACAAAGCATTAGATGCTGAGGGGATGAAAGCTTTTGTGGCCCGATCGAACCAAGTGCTAACTCGTCTCACCGAACGCACCGCTAATTGAAAGGGGAGTGGGAGAGTGGGAGAGTGGGAGAGTGGGAGAGTGGGGCAGAAAATCACAACTGACAACTGACAACTGACAACTGACCACTGACCACTGACAACTGACCACTGACAACTGACAACTGACAACTGACCACTGACCACTGACCACTGACCACTGACCACTGACCACTGACCACTGAC
>CASBRD010000139.1 GCA_949128025.1 Oscillatoriales cyanobacterium PMM_0008
GAGTGGGGGAGTGGGGGAGAGATTACCCATTAGCAAATCTGAAATCTAAAATCTAAAATCGCAAATCTAAAATCTAAAATAATAATTATGACTCCTCCTCAGCCTAAACGCCCCCCACAAACGATTTTCGGTGCAATAACTCAAGCGGTACAGACAGTTCAAGCGAAAGTTCATTTTTCTCAACTGGTACTCAAACCGAATACTAGGGTGCCGGAACTGCGCGTACAGGATACGGATGCGGACAAAGCTGACGTTTATCCTCTGTTAGGCGATCGCTACAGCTTGGGCCGCAGATCCAAATCCTGCGATATCATCGTCCGTAATCCAGTAGTCAGTCAGATTCACCTATCTTTGACCCGCACCGGACGCCGCCAGAAGTCCTTCGAGATTAAAGATGAAGGCTCAACCAACGGCATCTATCGCGGTAGACGCCGAATCGCATCGAAATTGCTCAGACACGGCGACATTTTCACCCTGGGGCCACCAGAACTGGCGCAGTCTGTCCGAATTCAATACTACGATCCGCCACCTTGGTATGTTAAAGCTACCACCTGGGGGCTTTACGGCGTCGGTGGATTGACGGCACTGCTGGTTTTGGCAATTGGGATCGAGTGGCAGAAATTCTCCGTGCGTCCCCTGCCAACGGCAACGGGGGGGCCAGTAATAGTGATCGCCCGTGACGGACAAACGCCCTTGCGCCCACCTCGCACGACCTCTCACGGGGAAATGAAGCAATTATCGGAGTTTTCGCCCTATTTGCCCAAAGCTGTGGTTGCCTCTGAAGATAAACGCTTTTACTGGCATTTGGGTGTCGATCCGATCGGCATTGCTAGAGCAACATTCATTATTAGTAAAGGCGGCGATCGTCAAGGCGGTAGCACGGTGACCCAGCAGGTCGCCCGCAGTTTGTTTCGAGAATATGTTGGAAGTGCGGATTCTCTGGGTCGCAAAGTGCGCGAAGCTATTGTTTCCCTAAAGTTAGAATTCTTTTACAGCAAAGACAAACTGCTGCTGACTTACTTAAATCGCATCTTCTTGGGGGGCGATACTTACGGCTTTGAGGATGCTTCTCAGTACTACTTTGGTAAGTCGGCTAGAGATGTATCTTTGGCCGAGTCTGCTACTTTGGTGGGGATTTTATCGGCTCCCAATAATTTTAATCCCTGTGGGGATAACCAGAGTCGCCAAAGAGCGATCGTACTTCGCAACGCCGTGATTACTCAGATGCTAGTCCAAGGCAAGATTAACCAAGAGGAGGCAAATCGGGGGCGGCGAAGTCCTCTGGAAGTCAGCCCCAAGGTTTGTCAAGAGCAATCCAATACTATTGCTCCGTACTTTTACAGTTATGTTTTCAACGAACTCCAGTATTTATTGGGGGAGGAGTTAGCCAGAGAGGGAAATTTTACGATCGAAACCTCTCTCGACCCGCGCATACAAAGGCAAGCTGAAGCATCTTTGCGTAACTCTGTCAACAATAGTGGGGCAACTTACCGATTTTCGCAAGGTGCGATCGTCACCCTCGACTCCAGCACTGGTACGATTTTAGCCCTTGCTGGCGGATTGGATTACAAACAAAGTCAGTTTAATCGCGTCACCCAAGCGCACCGACAAGCAGCATCAACTTTCAAGATTTTTACTTACGCTGCGGCTCTAGAACAAGGCATTCCACCCAGTAAGCTGTATTCCTGCGCTTCCCTAGTTTGGGTTAACCGTTACGAAGGATGCAATCACGGTGCTAGCGGCAGTACAGATATGTACACGGGTATTGCTCTGTCTGAGAATGTAATTGCTCTACAGGTAGCTCAGGATGTCGGTTTGGATAATGTGGTGCGAATGGCTCAGCGTCTGGGAATCGAGTCGAAACTCAATCCCGTACCTGGTTTGGTTTTAGGTCAAAGCGAAGTTTATCCTTTAGAGATGACTGGTGCTTTTGGTGCTATTGCTAATCGGGGGGTGTGGAATCGTCCTCATGCGATTACTAGAATTGTAGATAGCAGCGATTGTAGCGATCGCAATAACCCAAGTACCTGCCGCGTGATTTATGCCTACGATCCAGCTACCAACGGCAAGCGAGTTCTCAGACCCGAAGTCGCTTCTCAAATGAACAGTTTACTTCGAGGCGTCGTCAGAGTCGGTACAGGTCGCAATGCTTCTTTAGGACTAGGAGAAGAAGCTGGTAAAACAGGCACCAACAGTGACAACAGGGATCTTTGGTTTATTGGTTATATTCCCAGTCGGCAGCTAGTCACAGGAGTTTGGTTGGGTAACGATGACAACTCACCTACTAGAGGAACTAGCGGTCAAGCTGCCCAAGTTTGGGGAAACTATATGCGTCAAGTTGTCAATCGATCTTAGATTGAAAAATTGAACCTTGTTTTCTTCATTCACATTTATGGTTTCCTGCGGTAATGAAGCGAACCTGGGACGATTTTTTTTATAGATGAGGCTCGATTAGGACGGGATCAAAACTCATAACTTTACCATTTGAAGAAATATAGCAACCACCAAGGCAGTTAGGACGTTTTTAATTCCTGAAAGCCTCGATCATAAGCTATTACGCATCTAAATCGAATACAAGGACGGGCAGGATGCCCATCCCACAAGAAGCTCAGAAAAACTGACTGTGAAATTAGATGCGTAGCAGCTTAGCCCCTAGCCCCTAGCCCCTCGCTATAATTGGTTGTTTTCACCATGTGACATGACTCCGACCTAAAGGTACGGAGCTTCTAAGAATCACTTCTTAGTCTTCCTAGTTGTTCCCTTGCGGGTTTTCGACTTTGACCTATACTGAGATATCTCAGTCCCTGGCAA
>CASBRD010000140.1 GCA_949128025.1 Oscillatoriales cyanobacterium PMM_0008
GATCGCAGTCGGAGGCATTCTGGCACCCGATCAGGTAATCTCCCTGGATACAAACCAGTTATAACTTTCTCATCCTGAGAGGACTTTTCAGGATGAGCATAACGGTGAAGTTGTGCGGCGGTAGATAATATCGAACTCTCACAGACAACCTCTTTACCGTCCGCACCAACGTATTGTTGGACTGTTAGACACACTACGCTTATGAGCCACGATGCATTATGTGAACTACTCCTCTTCAGCCCTTTGAATCGTACTATTCCTGACTTTCTCACAGAACTCCAGGAAAGACTGAAAAGTTTTAAGGTCTTGAGGCTTATCTCGTACTCTTTTTTGTAGTTCCTCAAAATAATATTTTTCTTTAGCATCATTCGGAAATTTCTTGCTGTATGTTGTATTTTTCGATCTAAAAACTTCTCTTAAGTACTCATAATGGAAGTCAGCATGATTCCTCATTTCATACTTCCCCATCTCTTCAGGATTATTCTGAGAGACATCATAGTAGCTTACGTAGTTCGACAATGGTTGCCCTAATGGTTGTCTAGAGTCAAAAATCCTCTTGTTTCCTAGCAACCAAGTTTCTATACAACGATTTTGCACAATGATTTCAACTTTAGTCTTTCCCAAGTTGATTTCTTTCGGTTGGATAAATTTATATATATACTGGGTTCTTTCCTCTACCGATTCTTCGTCCGCGTCAACACAAATCACAAGATAATCATATTTTGGTATCTCTAGAATTTTATCAACTGCATTTTCAAGCCCATCATACAAAATTCTGGGATATCCTTCTCCACTTATGAGGTAATAGTTGTTATTTTCGACTTGATCGTAATACTTGACTCTTACTAGATTGGGAATGAGATATTCAAGCCATTTGGGGTATATCTTTTTTTCTGTACTATTCCCCTCAACTAAAAAATAAATATTCATTGCTATTCTTCTAATTCTTCGTCGTTCTCTAGAACGTTGATCAAGTCAATAAAAGCTTTTTGCCTAGACTCAGATATATGAAATTCTTCTGGATCTTTGACAGTTACCAATCCAGCTTTTCGAGTTACTATTTTCCAGTAAGCAGGACTAACATTATTAATTATGTAAGGGTGATGACTAGTAATAATAAATTGCAATTTTTTATTATCTAGTACAAGTTCAGTAACATTGTCCAAGCAATTAACGCCTAAACTATTTTCAAATTCGTCGATTAGGATGATGCAGTTTTCAGGAGCTAAATATAACTCACTAATGTACATCAATGTCTTCAGCATTCCTGAAGAGATATTTTCAATCCAATCTTTTACGCCTTTTTCTCTAATACTAACGGTGGTAGCTTCCTTTAACAGCTTAGATAGTGCGATAGGAATATTGTCATCCTTTATGATCTCGACTTTTATGTCTAAGATATTTGGAAAAACTGATATAAAAGCTTCTTTAATCTTGTTGAATTCCTCAGGAAGTATTCTGTAAAGAATAGATAGTTTTATTGGTACTGGCAAACCACTTTCTTGTAAAGCTGAAAGCGAAGCCTTTTCAAACTTTTTGAAAATAGATACTGGCAAACGCCACGCTCTATCAACACTTCCAGAATCAGCCAATATGATTTTATCTAGCGATTCTTTTACAGGAGCAATTTTATCTTCTTGCTTGAGTAGTTCAACAACACTTTCAAAAGGCGATAGTTTAGGGGTTTTGTTCCCATTGAGAATGATTTCCGAGTCTTTTCGTTCGATGAGAACGTTCTCATTGTTGCAAACTAATTTTTCCATTATGAGTTTTACTTGCTCGTTTTCCTCTGAACTTTCATCAATTGAAATGGTACTTTCTCTTGTTTCAAACTCTCCACTCCAAGTATATTCAAGTTCGTTGTCTGCTATAAAACAAACATTCCATTTGACTCCATTTAAAGATGCACCATTGGCTATAGATTTTAGGCTATAAATAGCTCTGAGTATCCTTGTTTTCCCTACACCAGATACACCAACTAGAAGATTGAGGTTTGGCAGAAAATCGACTTCTGCTAGCTTCCACTTATACTCATCATCGTAGTACTCTAATTTTTTTATTTGCATACTAGTACTAATTTCCGGCAATCTGTTTAAGGGTGGTCTAGGATTTTACCTAATCTTTCGGCAGGTCTTTATGTTTTGTATGAAATGTTGACACTGCTTCTTCTTTGAGCGCGCTTAAGCGAATAACAGAGAAGTGAGAAGCTTTAGGATCTATGCCATTGGCAGTCCAACTTGTTATTAGACGGAATTTTTCCGCAGATCCATTCCAAAAAGGGGGATAGGCAGATTGTTTCGGCATATCCCTCCACAACAGGTGGATCTGAGGAAAGCTTCTTCATAATACACCGATCGGGGTAGATCAACAGAAAATTTCCACATATCTTCAGATGTGTACGGTTAGCACTACGGGTATCATCAGACACATACTTTGTTGTGACTGCATGGTTATGGAACCTCGCCCCAAAAAGCTCCTAGATCAACTGCGTGACGTGATTCGGCTCAAGCATTATGCCTACCGAACGGAAGAAACCTACGTGCAATGGGTGAAGCGCTTTATCCTCTTCCATGAAAAGCGGCATCTCCGTGAGATGGGGCGAGCAGAGATTGAGGCATTTCTGACCGATCTGGCAGTCCAACAGCAGGTCACTGCTTCCACTCAGAATCAGGCTCTCAACGCTATTCTGTTTCTGTACCGAGAGGTCTTGAATCTGGAAGTGTCTGAGGTCAATGCGATTCGGGCAAAACGCACCCAGTACCTTCCCACTGTCCTGACCAAAGCCGAGGCGCAGGCTAGAGCCAATCAAAGCCTGTGTCTACGATCGCATCTTGCGTGTAAACCTTACCATCGGAACCACAAACTGAAAGTGGAATAATCGGCTCAAAATCACGGACAACTCCAGCGATCATACGGCTCTCTTCGTTCGCCCGCCGAATCGACGCACATGACGGGAACCAACACGAACAATCCAGATTTGAGCATCTGGGTAACGTGCTTCGAGGCGATTGCAGGCAACGACTTCACTTACATCCACCTCAAAGGCTCCAGTTTCGAGATCGATCGCCACAATCTTGCCATGATTGCCTGACTCGACTTGCGATCGCACCTGAGATTCATAGATCTCATCGCCACGTCGAGCGAACTCTTCTTTGCTGTAGCGGGGTTGTCGAACTGTCATGGGCTTGACCTCGTTTCAACTTTAGCCCCTACATTTTAACCTGAGCAATGGAGGGGGCGATTGTCGAAGCAACGGAGGTGATCAGACGGGAAGTGGTTGGGTTTCCTGGGTCAACCCAACCTACAAGATCAGCGATCGTACTGAAAGACTGGAAGCGATCGCAGTCGGAGGCATTCTGGCACCCGATCAGGTAATCTCCCTGGATACAAACCAGTTATAACTTTCTCATCCTGAGAGGACTTTTCAGGATGAGCATAACGGTGAAGTTGTGCGGC